>JADJVA010000025.1:320998-641996 GCA_016716765.1 Bdellovibrionales bacterium
AAGCAAGCAATGAGTTTTCAAGCCAATTTGAATGTTCGGCTAAGAAAGTTTTGATCTCACTTTGCGAGGTTATTTTTCCCGTGGTCACGTGAATTTGCCCATTTGGCCTGATGCTTAACCGAATTGTGCGCCGATGAGATTTTCTCGACAAATAGACTTGGCGGCCATTTAGATTTAAGATTTGCATTTTCAGGATCTTCTAGCTCAAAGTATATTCTTGATCAAACTGTCACAATTTTCTCATTTTCACTTTCATTTTATAATTCAACCCATTTCAGTAGCAAGTCAAAGAATGGAGTTTTGGGGCGTTCATTTTTTACAAAATAAGAATAGTTCTGGTCTACTTGAATCAGCTCTCCATATTTTCATTGCATCAACTCTCAGAAATGCTTAGCTTGCCCTCATTATGAAGAACTCATTTTATAATTTAACTCCCGATCGGGTCATGAAATCCGCCGAAAAGGCTGGGTTTGCTCCAACGGGAGAATACACTCAACTGAATTCCTATGAAAATCGCGTTTTTGATATCAGATTGGAAAAGGGAACCTGTGCTCCTGAATTGAATGACCGATTGATCGCTAAATTCTATCGCCCGGGACGCTGGGATTTTGCCACGGTTCAAGAAGAACATACATTTTTACAGGAGCTTCGCGAATCTGGTATTCCCGTTATTGCCCCTTTTCGTTTAGAGGATGGCTCAACGATACAGGTATGTGATGAGATTTTAGTCAGCTTTTTTCCTAAAGCTCTTGGAAGAATCCCACAGGAATTGAGATTTGAGGATTTTAAAAAAATTGGTCGAACACTTGCAAGAATTCACAATGTCGGACAGCTGAGCGAGGCGAGGCACCGTCCTTCGCTTGGTTCAGATTCTATGGGTTGGCCAGCTCTTGAGCTCTTGGAAGATTGGGTTGTGCCCGAAGTTTGGAGTCGATACAAAAAATCCGCGAGCGAGATTCTCAATTGGTTGGACGAGGGATTGAAGGGAATAAAACTATTTCGAATTCATGGTGATTGCCATCGAGGAAATCTTCTTTTGACCCAAGTTCGAGATGAGCCGGAGGAATTTTTTCTACTTGATTTTGATGATTTCTGCAGGGGACCAGCCGTACAGGATTTTTGGATGCTGTTTTCTGGAGATTTAGAGACTTTCGAGGAAGAAGAGAACGCCCTTTTATCAGGATATGAGGAACTGAGAGATTTCAATTATGAAGAGCTGCAGCTAATACCTGCGTTGAGAGGATTACGAATTATCCACTATGCAGGCTGGATTGCAAAAAGGTGGGAGGACCCTTCCTTTCCGCGTTTATTCCCATCGTTTCGAGATTACAATTATTGGGCTCACGAGGTTGAAGCCCTCGAAAAAATTGTCTGGACGTTGTGATGTTCATCCTGCACCCAGGGGATTTTTGGGTGCAAGAAGATGTTAATTTATACTCCTTATTTTACTGATTAGGTTTTATGTTTTTAGGGCTAAAAGTAGATGGGAATTTTATCTGATTTTCTTCGTTGTTATTTTGCCCCTTCTTTGCCTGAGTTCTCAGACCTGAAAGTATGTTGTGTTTACTTGTAGTAAACGCCGTATTTTTTGAGTTCTTCCATGAGAAGCCCAATTGCTCTTTATAAAGAATCTTGAATGCTCTTGCATCAGATCTGGCTTGCAGGAGTCCATCCCCGTACTCTGCTCCCGGTAGAACAATGGCGCCTCCTACAGAAACCGAAGCTGCATAGTTAGATTGGTTTATTATTTTCTTAAGCTGTAACTCTAAGTACATATCTTGAAATTGATTGAAGGTCATGGAGTCTCTTGAGCGGTCCCAGTCATCTCCGAAAGCGGTTCTGAGAAAGCTGCTAGTCAGATCTGAAAAGCTCTCCGCATTATTTACCATGCGGTAGTCTCTTGCCAATGCACGTCGCTGTTCAGTGAATATTGCTTGCGCCTCTCCGCTTTGATGAACAGACTGAACAATTCTTGTCAAAAGTGCTTGGACACTTGTCGGTTGATCCAGATAGCCCTCGCGAATGGGAAGTAGGAATACAAATTCATCGCCTCCTATTTTTAGCATGAGATCTCCTCCTTTGCCCAAGCGAAGATTTTCGCGCATAGCTTCTCCAAAGGCGACGAGTTACTCGCCTGCCAGCGATGTTCTCCTCTCAAAATAATTGACCTTTCCCAAAAAATTCAAATCTGCAAAAATAACAATTGTCCCAATTGGAGCCTGCTTAACGAAGGCTTGGCCAGTTGTTAGCCCTCAGGGTGTTGGCATCAATGGCTTTGGTTTTAGAGTCAATGGTCAGAGGTCTGTCGTTGAAGACCCCCTCGAGTCCCTCAAACGCTGCTGGCAATCGAATTTTTAGAATGATTTGCCCCCAGCATCGATGGACTTGAACAAGACTTAATCCCCAATTGAAGAAATGGTTTCTATGTAGGCTTCTCCCCACGCCAGTACCTCATGAGATATTCTCAGGAGCTCTTCTTGAGGAAGGTTCGAGTACTCCGGAAACTTTCTGAGGAACTCCGATCTCCAGGTTGCCGCACTTGCAGAGAGTCCCTCGATGCGATTCTTTTCAATCACATCTTGCAGGTAGGCCCGAGTCTGAATTCTTAACAAAGCAATACACTCAGATCCGACAGACCTTGATGGTTCAGAAAGAGGATCAGGATTGGACACTTGACTGCTGCTGGCAGACGGCTGGGGGGCGGCCGTCTCAGCAGGCAAGGCAGAGGCTTGAATGCCAAACAATAAGGCAAAAATCGGGAATATGGGTGTCGTCACCATTCGGCCACGTATTTATGACATAAAGCATAATAAGTCGAGCTTATTTGTATAAAATATGAAGATTTGATGAAGGTCCCATTATGATTGCCAGCTGTACGCGAAACTCAAATCCAACGGGCGTCCTTGGCCATTTCTTGTGCGGCACGCAATAAATGGTCTCTCTGCTGTCGCGGGAGTTGAAGAGGGCTGCGGCATCAGCTAGAGTGGCCGCTCGTTTTTGTTTTGCATGAGGCTTCGTATGGCCGGGTCCCATACAATAGCTAGCTTAGTGAATCCCGCCAGGTCCGGAAGGAAGCAACGGTAACTAGGATTCTATGTGATATGGGGTGCCTGGCCACTTTTTTTGGGAGGCGTGAATTTGTCCTATCAAGTGATAGCGCGCAAATGGCGACCAAAGACTTTTGACGAGCTCGTGGGACAAACCCACGTTAGCCAGACCCTGCTCAACGCTCTTCGCAATGGCCGTCTTCACCATGCCCTATTGTTCACTGGTCCTCGTGGTACAGGCAAAACTTCTTCTGCACGAATATTGGCTAAGTCCTTAAGGTGTGCCCAATCCGTAAACTTTGTTCCCTGTCATAGTTGCCGTGACTGTCAGGACGTGGCAGCTGGACGCTCAATCGATGTGATTGAAATTGATGGAGCATCCAATAACGGAGTCGATGCAATCCGCGACCTGCGCGAAACGATTGGCTACATGCCCTCTTCGGGCACATACAAGCTCTATATTATTGATGAAGTTCACATGCTTTCGACAAGTGCCTTCAATGCTCTCCTGAAAACTTTGGAAGAGCCGCCTTCCCATGTCATTTTTGTGCTTGCCACAACGGAGGCCCACAAAATTCCCCATACGATTTTATCCCGTTGTCAGCGTTTTGACTTTAGAAGAATTCCAGTTCGAGCTATTGCCTCCCATCTCACAGAGATCTGCCATGCGGAAGGGATCAAATCTGATGAAGAGGCCCTTTGGTTGATTGCTCGTCAAGGCGATGGTTCCATGCGCGACAGTCAAAGTTTGCTAGACCAAGTCATCACGTTTTGTGGTGCTCATGTGACGAAAGCGCAAACCACTGAAATCTTGGGTCTCACGGATCGCACTTTATTATTGGATTCTATCGATGGCCTCACTCGGCAAGACGCAAAAAAGATCATTGAAGTTATTGAGAAGATTTTTACCGCAGGTTACGATCCCAAAATTTTCATTCAAGATCTACTCGAAGAATTGCGCAATCTTTTGCTTATTAAATTAAGTGAAGAAAGTTTGACTGGGATTGTGGATCTCCCAGATTCAGAGATCTTGCACTTACGAACCATCGCCGAAGATCTGTCAGAAGAAGACATTCACCTTTTGTTTGATATCGCATTAAAGGGTGGCAACGATTTAGTGAGAGCTCAAGACACACGAATTGTTCTCGAAATGCTCCTCCTGAGAATGACTTCGGCGCCGCGTATAGTCGATATTTTTTCTCTGAACGAGAATGCGGTTCGAGGAACGGACCTAAAAGCAGTAGAAAAAGTCACTCCAACACGAGAGTCAAACGCAACAAATGTGACCTCTGTTTCTTTGATTAATCCCGTCCCACTTCGACTCCCGCCTCGACTCCCACCGAGTCTTTCAAGGAACCCACAGTATTTGTGGCGAATCATGAATCTTCTGGTATAGAAACCAGATGGCTCGACTTACTGAGCAAAGTAAAGAGAATCAATCCGATGCTTGGAGCAAAACTTGAGCATACCTGCCTTTTGGGCGTGGATAAAAAAGTGATACGCCTGGGCGTTCCCGATAATATGAGATTTTTATCCGGACAGGTTGAGGACAAGGAATTTCAGAAAAAACTGCTGAACTATATCGGGACCTTTTGGGGGCCTGGCTTCAGTATCGAGACCAATTCCACCCAAAATTCTCCGGATAAGCTCTCCCCTCGGGCACTTGAAGAGAAAATGAAACAAGATGAGGTATTGCAAACTCGACAACAGGTCGAGAATCATCCATTTGTAAAATCAACCCAGAAGATTTTTAAATCTCAGATTAAGGGTATTAAGGAGACAACATGAAAGGATTTGGTGGTGGGCTGCAACAAATGATGAGACAAGCCAATCAAATGCAGGCTCGCATGAAAAAGCTCCAAGAAGAATTGGCCACTCGCGAATTTGAAGGGGGAGCAGGTGGAGGTGCTGTTTTGGTTAAGGTCAACGGAGACAATAAGCTTCTCTCGATACAGATAAAGCCTGATGTTGTGAGTTCCAGTGATTTGGAAATGCTTCAAGATTTGATTGTTGTGGCCACCAATGAAGCCATTAAAATGGCTAAAGATACTTCACAGCAAGAAATGTCGAAGATCACTGGCGGCATGAATTTTCCAGGACTATTTTAAAAGACAAGGGATCACGGATGATTCGACATGTGCCGTCCCTCGATAAGCTCACTCACGAATTGGGTAAACTTCCCGGTGTTGGTCCAAAAACGGCCCAACGCCTCGCCTATTATATTTTGCGCTCACCTCAAGACTACGTGGCAGGTCTCAGTCAGGCACTTCAGGCAGTTAAAGACAATGTTCACGAGTGTCCAGGATGTTTTTCGTACACCGAAGAGGTCAATTTATGCCGGTTTTGCCAAGATGTGGGTCGCAATGATGAAATCCTGTGTGTTGTGGAGGATCCTGCCGATATCTTGAGAATTGAG
Source organism: Bdellovibrionales bacterium (assembly GCA_016716765.1). Lineage (NCBI taxonomy): Bacteria > Pseudomonadati > Bdellovibrionota > Bdellovibrionia > Bdellovibrionales > Bdellovibrionales bacterium. The sequence continues at coordinate 326,462 of JADJVA010000025.1, forward strand.
TCCTCAGGAGTCTTTAAGGGTCGCTATCACGCTCTTCATGGGGCTATCTCCCCCCTTGATGGCATACATCCTCAAGATTTAAAGATTCCGCCCCTGTTAAAGCGAATTCAGGACGGTTTAGATGGAATTCGTCCCCGCATTCGTGAAATTATTCTTGCTTTGGATGCAGATCTTGAGGGAGATACCACTGTGCTTTATCTTGCCAAGGTGCTCCGAGAAAAGGGCATTCAGATCTCACGAATTGCTCATGGTGTTCCAATTGGCGGAGATATCGACTATATTGATTTTAGGACACTGGGTCGGGCTCTAGAAAATCGGGTAGTGCTTTAATGTCGTTTGTAAATCGTGATACCAAAGAAATTCATTGCAAGATTGTTTACTACGGACCCTCGTTGGGTGGAAAGACCACTAATTTACAGTGGGTTTACCACAAGGCAATCAGTGAAGAAAAATCAGAACTTGTCTCCTTACCTGGAGACGTGGATCGCACTCTTTTCTTTGATTTTTTGCCGATCGATATTGGTGATATCAGAGGGTATAAAACCCGTTTTCACCTGTATACAGTTCCTGGCCAAGTGGTCTACGAGCCAAGTCGTAAACTCATTCTTAAGGGACTGGATGGCGTCGTCTTTGTAGCTGATTCACAGGCTGAACGTATGGATGAGAATTTTCAGTCCTTGGCAGACCTGGAAAAAAATCTGAAACTGCAAGGCTATGACATTGCAGATCTGCCCCTCGTCTTTCAATACAATAAACGGGACCTTCCTAACGCCCTCCCTCTCGCCGAATTACGCAGCTCTCTGAATCGCTTTAATGCACCCGATTTTGAAGGAACTGCTCGTGAAGGCAAGGGGGTGTTTGAAGCACTGAAGACAGTCTCAAAGTCGATTATCACTGTGCTCAAGGGTGGCGAGATTTATTGATTCCTGTTAAGGACCACGCCATGAAGGCTTTAGCTCGAGAGATTCTGAAGATAAAAGAGAAAACAAAGACGACCGTTCTCGCACATTATTATGAGGAAGGCGATATTCAGGATATCGCCGATTATGTCGGCGATAGTCTTTATCTCGCTCAAGTCGGCCAAACCTCGCCAGCAAAAAAAATTCTCCTGGCCGGAGTCTATTTTATGGCTGAAAGTGTGAAGATACTTTCTCCAGAAAAGACGGTTCTCGTTCCTGATCTTGCGGCTGGCTGCTCTCTCGTCGAGAGTTCTCCCTTTGATCAGTATCTGAAGTGGCGCCAACAGCATCCAGAGGCTATCTGTGTTACATATATTAATAGCAGTGCTGCGGTTAAAGGGATTTCTGATATTATCTGTACTTCGACTAATGCAGAACTCATTCTTAACTCTATTCCAGCGGGACGTCAGATTTTATTTGGTCCCGATTACAATCTCGGTCATTACCTTTCAAAAAAAATCGGGAGAGAATTGATTCTTTGGCCGGGGGCCTGCGAGGTTCATGTTTTGTTTTCTGCGCGCAAACTTTTTGAACTTAAATCACGATATCCTCAAGCTGTCGTTCTCGCTCATCCGGAATGTCTTGAAGGGATTCTCCAGTATGCAGATGTGATTGGGTCTACTTCAAGGCTCCTCAAGGAAGTCCAAGAGAATTCGTCGCGCACTTTTATTGTCGCTACCGAATCAGGCATCTTTCATCAAATGAAGAAGTTGCGACCTGAAGCCGAGCTGATACAAGCTCCTGCAGAGGGGAGTTGTGCTTGCAATGAGTGTCCCTATATGAAGCTCAATACTCTCGAGAAAATTGCTTCGGCTTTGTCGAGCCAGCAGCCAATTGTAGAGCTTTTGCCAGGCCTCAGTGAAAGGGCCAGAGTGCCATTAGATAGAATGATGAGGTTAACTAAGGGCGAAAAAGTCGCTTGGCCCGAGTCCTTTTCTTTTTCTGAGGGGCCGTCATTTGTTTGAGCTCTCCCTCATACGCCAGGACCTCGAGAAGCATTGGAAGTGGGGCCTTCTCCGCCTTGAAATCAGTGCTAAATGGTCTTCTGTTCAGGTCGGGCATCGCGAAGAGCTCCGAATAGAGATGCTCAAGGATGTCCGCAAAACCAATTGGGGCGAGTCGGTTGGCAATCTTCTCGTTCCTGGTCAGTTGGGAGGATTGAAGCGCGGCTTTTTTAGTATCAGTCATTGTCCATTGGTTGGTGGTTATGTTCTTCAAGAGGCTCCTCTCGTTGGTCATTCAATTGGCTTTGATCTTGAACAAGCATCAAGAGTTTCTTCCGAGATAGTGAATCGGATTTCTACGCCATCTGAATTGATAGACAGTCCGGATCCTGCATCACTTTGGACGGCAAAGGAATCCCTGTATAAGTCTCTTCCAGACGGTATTCAGCCAGCCGCTATCTCAGGCGTCAGGGTGTCTGATTGGTCAGTTCTTTCGAATAATCTTTACAGTTTTTCAGGCCTTATCTCTTCACCACAACACTTCCACAACTCCCATGGCCTGTTGTGGACAATTAATGATCTCAAAATGGGATTATGTCTTTCTTGGATTTAATTTTCTTGTGTTGGCACCGATAGGCTCTTATGGCAAGTCTTTGGTCCTAAACAGTCGAGGGATAAAAAATGAGAGCTAAGTCCGAGAGAAGAGCGGCCGATCGAAAATCGGTGGACGGAATTGAAGTATCGGAATTGACCTCTCTGTCAAATTATCGTGTTCTTGCGAAAAAGGGCATCATCATGGATGCTTCAATTACCGGTTTGTTGATTCGAGTTGAACGCACAGACCTTGTTCCAGAAGATTTAAAGACAAATCTGAGTCTTGATTCTCTCGTTGGCCAGCAAGTCGTTTTGTTCCTGCCGCAGATGAATTTGGATTTGGATGGAACAGTCAATCGGACTGCTCACAAGGGACGCGGCTTTTTTGAAATTGCCATTGTGTTTTCCAAAGAGGTTCCCGAATATTGGCGGGAGTGTCTGATTGATCTCCTCCCTTCACCAGGTGAATTTGGAAAAGTGGAGAATGGCTAACATAAATTAGAAGGCCAACTTGTTTTCAAAGGATGAAATGGGGGAAGCCCACTTCGGCTCATGAGTGCCAAAGAATAATGAGCTGGAAAAAACCACGACAAGGCCTCCAAAATATTTTTGTGCTCGCTCACTGGTGGATTCCCAAAACATTCCAAAGAAAAACACAAATCATAAGTGATTTTGTCTCTAGATATGACCAGGGCCTCGGGTTCTATGATTCCCTGCTGGGCAAGAAATTCACAAAATACCTTTCGCGCATATTCGGGCCAATATTCTAAGGACGGAGCTCCGGAAATGACCTTTTCTCCTTCTGCAAATTCAACCTGTTGAAGACCGCTAAATTTAGATTGTTCAGGATTGAAAAAGCGACCCGTGAGCCTAAAATTCCAAATCATCCCGTAGGGAAAAACGTAGTCCGGAATGTATTTATGTGGATTGATAACCATACCAACGCCCGCCTCTGACAGCCAATGAAGGATTTTAGACATTGGTTCCAAAGATTCGGATCCACCGAGCTGAACAGATAGATAGGGCCACCCATCAGGTCCGTTCTTTGGGGTCTCCGAAATGACTTTCCCTTGAGCGTAAGGAAGCAGAGATAGGACTTCCATCTCCCATTTTTCATCGCGAACTGACTCTGGTTGAGTCAGTAATTTTTCTAAGCTCATTTAAAACCTGCCGTTAAAAAAATGAGTGGGTTTGCCCTATTTTCGCTTGCAGGGCCTTCAATTCTGGTTCGATTTCCTGAAAATGAGAAGGGCGACTATATATCTCAGCTAAAGAGGATGGAAGGGGTATTTTGCGCCCTAGCAAAGGCTCCACAGTTTCTGAAAATTTTGAGGGGTGGGCAGTGGCAACAATGATCCAGCGTCCCTGCTTCTGGTCCAGACGAATCCACCCAGCAGTGGCTGTATGGGGACACCATATCTGTCCCCACTTACTAAATCCTTGGCGAATGGATTCCTGAATTTCAGCGTCACTGACCGAAAAGGCCTCAAATGCCGAGAGAACTTCTTTTCTCGTGGGAAACAGATGATTCAATCTCTCCATGTTGCTCGGATTGCCAACGTCCATGGCATTTGCCAAGGTCGGAATAGACGGCCTGGTCGCCCAAACATCATTTTTTAAATAGTCAACAAGCGGACAATTGGCATTTTGAACGAGAACAATCTTCCCAAGAGGAAACCCCATTTTTCTCGCATAAAAAGCACCCATTGCGTTGCCAAGATTTCCAGATGGAATAATGTAATTGGCCTCAGATCCATGTCGATGACAATGCTCAAGGCTGGACGAAGCATAATACAAGATCTGAGGCAGAAGCCGCCCGAGACTGATGCTATTGGCAGAGGTCAGTGCAAGCCTGGCCTTCGAGTTTGTATCAGAGAGCATCTCTTTGACGAGTCTCTGGCAGTCATCAAAGCTGCCATTGACAGCTAAGGCTGAAACATTATCGCCCCAAGCGGTGATCTGCTTTTCCTGGAGAGACGAAATCCGTCCCTTTGGAAAGAGCACCGTTACCTGAGTGTTTGGTCTTTGAAAAAAAGCCGATGCAACGGCTCCGCCGGTATCGCCCGATGTTGCGACCAAAATATGAAAAGAGATACCTCGCTGCTGAGCCAAACGACTGAGGCAGGAGGCGAGAAATCTCGCTCCAAAATCCTTAAAAGCGGCTGTCGGTCCATGAAAAAGTTCAAGAACTGAGGTTTCAGAATTGAGATCAAAAAAAGTTACGGGAAAATTGAATGCTTCTTGGCAGATACTTTCAAGAGATTGTTCGAGGAGATCGCCTTTTAAAAAGGGCCTGAGAATATCGACAGCAAATTTGGAAAACGAAGTTTTAGTTTCAATTCTCTTAATATGACTCAAATCAAAAATCGGTATTGACTCAGGAACGTAGAGGCCGCCATCGGGTGCAATGCCGTGAAGGAGCGTTTCTGAGAAGGGCAAAGAGCTTGCTTGATGACGTGTGCTTATAAACTTCACTTAGAAATCTGAGCTCCTCTCTTAGAAATACGTGAAATCCAACTCGTGCTGCTAAGGCCATTCGCTGCAAAAGCCATCTCCATTGCTACCTTCACCTTTTTCGCTTTTGCCTGACCATTCGCCCAAGCAAAAACACTTGGGCCCGATCCCGAAATGGAGACACCCAAGGCTCCAGCCAAAAGGGCAGCAGACTTTACCTCCTGAAACCCAGGGATCAATTTCTCCCTTTGTGGCTCAATAATAAGGTCACACAGACTTTCCTGTATGAGATCCATGTCATTTTTCATGCAACCAACCAAAAAACCCGCCAATTTAGCACTTTGTAAAACATGTTGTCTAAGCGAAACTTCAGATTTCAAGAGAGAGCGCGCTGTTTTGGTCTCGATTTGAATGTCTGGATGAACAAGAACACAGAGGATCGATTGCGGGCAGTGAATAGAGCTCAGTCGTCTTGCTCCACTTGTGAGCTGGAGTCCGCCAAACAAACAGGGAGCAATATTGTCTGCATGAGAATCTTGACCTGAAGTGAGATTCTCGCCGGCCAAGGCAAACTCCAGAAGATCCGTGATCTTCAAAGGCTTGCTTAAAAGACCATTGGCCGCCACCACCGCTCCCACTGCTGAAGCTGCCGAACCCCCCATTCCCGAAGCAAGTGGAATCCCCTTTTTGATAGAAATCCGAAACCCATAAGGGAGATCCAATTTCTCTCTCATTTTCATCAAAGATCGAGAAGCTGTGTTCTGTAAGGGCTCGAATGGCAACTCAGTGACAACACCTTCTATGCTCGCAATCTCTACTCTGGGCTCGGAGATCTTCTCCACTCTTACGTGGTCTCCCACTCCTTGAATCGCAAATCCGAGAATGTCAAATCCAACAGCAACATTTCCCACCGTTGCTGGAGCGAAGGCCACGAGACTTTTCCTGCGACTATTTTGCTTAGTTCGTAATCCTTTTTTAATGATACTCATAGCTGCGATGGTGCTCCAAGGTAATAGGCCAATTTGAGAAGATCCGCAAAAACTCCGCCAGCGGTGACTTCTGGTCCCGCTCCTGGGCCCTGCACGATCAGAGGCTGGTGGCAGTATCGTCTGGTTTTGAATGCCACAATATTATCTGTCCCAGCTATTCTTCCAAAGGAATGGTTTTGAGGGACGGATCTTAGCGCAACTTCTGCTCGGTTTTGAGAATCCACGCGACCCACATACCTTAAGACCTCGCCCTTTTGGCGAGACGCCTTGATTCTCTGATTCATCTCCGAATCATATTCAGCTAATCTCTCCAAAAATTCATCAAGACCGACTGTGCGAAGAGCCAGAGGTATCAGATTCTGAACCTCCACATCTTCGATACTCAGATGAAACTGGGCTTCTCGCCCCAGAATGACCAATTTTCTTGCGACATCTGTTCCTGACAAATCATCGCGTGGATCAGGTTCTGTGTAACCTTTAGATCGAGCCTCCAAAACCAATTCCGAAAAGGGCTTCGAGCCATCGTAAAGGTTAAAGAGATAAGAGAGAGTGCCAGAAAATACTCCTTCTATTTCGAAGACTTTATCCCCTGTCTGCACAAATTCTCTGCAAGTGTTAATCAGAGGCAGGCCTGCACCCACGGTCCCTTCGTAAAGATAGTGAACGCGATTCTTTTTAGCGGCCTCCTTGATCTTATAATAAAGTTCGAGTGGTCCAGAATTTGCTTTTTTATTAGGGGTCACGATGTGGATTCCCTGCTCGAAAACCGTCGGATAGCTCTCTGAGACAGTTGAGCTCGCCGTACAATCCACCAAAGCTGCGTGAGGAATTGAATCAGATCGAATGTGCCGAAGAAATTTCTCCAAATCAAAGGCTTGATGATTCTCTTGAAAGATCTCCTGCCAATGATTCAAGTCGATAGGCTTTTGGGAAAGAAGCATTTTGGTGGTATTGGCGATGGCCCGTAGACGGAAATCAACACCTAAACGATCATGCAAAAGATCAGTCTGACTCGCCAATTGTTGAAGAAGAGTAGCGCCAACCTGGCCGGGACCAATCAATCCAACAGAAACAGTTTGCCTCGATAAATAAAAGGCCGAGTGGACAGCTTGAAGGCCGCGAGTCGCATCTGCCTGGTCAAGAACAACTGATATATTTCGTTCAGAGGATCCTTGGGCAATGGCCTTCACATTTACCTTTGCCTCGCCCAAGGCAGAAAAAAATTTTCCAGCGGTTCCGGGATGATAGGCCATGTTATCTCCGACTGCTGCCAACACACAGCACATCTCCTGAACATCGATTTTTTGTACAAATCCTTGGAGCCTTTCTGCGTGAAAGGCCCTGTTTGCCGCCGCGGAGGCATCAGCAGCCTGGGCTTGGGGAACGACAAAACAAATCGAATGCTCCGAACTCGCTTGGGAAATCATGATAACGGAGATGCTCACTTCACGAAGTGCCCCGAATAGCCGACTCGCTACTCCCGGCACGCCGAGCATTCCCGTTCCCTCCACATTGATGAGAGCCACATTTTCGATGGTGGAGAAACCCTTTACAGGAAAAGTCGAAGAAGATTTTGTATGAATCAATGTTCCTGGCTTATTGAGATCAAAGGAATTACGAATACGAATAGGAATCTGATGGAGAATTGCGGGAGCTAGAGTTTTTGGATGAATAACTTTGGCTCCAAAATAAGCCAGCTCGCTGGCCTCATTATAGCTCATTTCATTTAAGACCACCGCATCAGGGACGCGCTTGGGATCTGCGCTGAGAACACCATCGACGTCCTTCCAAATAGTGATTTCCCTTGCTCCCAGCAAAACGCCAAAAATAGCAGCCGAAAAGTCGCTTCCGTTTCGCTTCAATGTGGTCGGAATCCCGTCCAAACTGGACGCGATAAAACCAGTGACAACCAAAAAATGATTGTTAAATTGATTGATCCAGCTATCCATTTTCGCTTGCGATATTTCCCAGTCTACGACTGGGCCATTTTCACTGTCACAAACAAACAATATTTTTCGCGCATCTAAAAAAGCGACGTCCAGTTGAGCTTCCTGTAGTGCCGAGGTCAGTATCTGAGCCGACTAAAGTTCGCCGTATCCAGAAACCAAATCTAAAATATGTTCGGAATAACTCTGGGAGAGAAAGGTCGCGTGCAGCAGATCCGAGATATCTTTGACATCATTGGTGATAATTTCTCGCAGGAGCTTCTTTTTTTCGGGAGAAACCAAAAGCATGTCAACCACTTCAAGATGACCATTCTGAATGGCTTGCAGTTTCTCTTTATAGATTTCGCTGCGGGATTTTGCCAAAGTCAATAGTTCGATCAGATTGCTTGTGACTCCCGACATTGCCGAAACAACCAAAGCAGTACGAGCCTTTGATTCAACGGGAACCCAGCGAACTATATTTTTAAAGCACTCGGCCGTACCAAGGCTGGTGCCTCCAAATTTATAAACGGTCCAATTTTTAAAATCCATTTAGAAAATCCAATCCATAAAATTGTCCTTGTTCTTGTTCTGATGAGACGGCCAGAGTGCTCCCCAATTTAAGAGGCTGACTGACTATCCACCCTTAATCAAAAAATTAACTTTTGCAAGGGGCTCTCCTAAGGGTGAAATGATCATCATCTGATGACGACCCGCTTCGGGTTTCTCAATTTTAAAAGGACTCATCGCATGACCCAAAATGCCCCCGTTCAATTTCAGTAGGCTGTTTTCAGGAACTTCCCCTTTAAATCGGACGTACAAAGCAATGCGGTTATCAGAAATCTTTGGATCCCTTATAAGGGTTGATCCCTCCGCAGGAAATACAAATTGGACCCGCTTTTCAGGAGCTAGCTCTATCACCTTGCCCAAAGGCTCAGTGCCTTTAATAAAAAACTCATTTTGGGGATTGCTCTTCCACTGGTGACGAATTTTTTGAGTGACTAAACCCTTCGGAATTTGAGGCGCTTTACTCGGCTCATCTTTGTGCAAATGCTCCATGATCTCCTGCCATGAAGGAGCCGCTCCAGAAACTCCGCTCACTTCGTCCATTGCTTGAGCGTCAAAATTTCCCGCCCAAACTCCTACTGTGTAGCGCTCACTTGAACCCACACACCAGTTGTCTCGATAGTCTTTGCTGGTACCGGTTTTCACCGCCGTCCAAAAGGAAGTCTCAAGAGGACTTTCCCATCCAAAACCAATGGACCGAGCATTGGCATCAGAAAGGATATTTGAAACAATAAAGGCGGCCTCTTGGGACATCGTGGACAGAGTCGATGGCCCTCCCGCTTTTCTCTCAATTAAATCGAGTTGTGACCAAATGCCACCGTTAGCCAGTGTGCGGTAGGCATTTGTCAGCTCATCTAGCCGTACATCTACAGCTCCAAGCACCATTGAAGCGCCATAAAAATCAGCTTCTTTCAATGTCGAAAATTGAAGGCTTTTTAAGATACCGTAGGTTTCTCCAAGTCCTAGAATTGTAACAACTTTGACTGCCGGGACGTTGAGCGAAGATCCAAGAGCCTCCCTCACAGAAACATCGCCATAAAAAGTCCGATTGTAATTAATCGGTCGATAAACATATTCTCCCCAAGATATTGTCGTTGCATCATCCACCAAAACGGAAGCTGAAGTTAAAATCCTGCTGTCGAGTGCTTTTGCATAAATAAATGGTTTCAGTGTTGAGCCGGCTTGACGAGGTGATTGAACCCCATCGACATGAGGACTCAAAGAACTTTTGACGGCTCCTACATAAGCAATGACTTTACCGCTGACATTCTCTACCACGATCGCTGCTGCATCGTGAACGTTCTTACCTTGAAGCCGGGCAATTTGCCTTTCCAGGATTGCAGAGACCTCTCTCTGCAGCTTCCGGTCTATACTTGAATGCACGATCATTTCTGTTGGATGGTCCCGGAAAAGTCGTCGAGCAAGATGCGGCGCCTCGTTTGGCATGGGAATTGAGCCCTTTGGCTTTTGGCTCATCAAACCCAAAGCCGACCTCAATTCATCACTATCACACTCATTATTCAGGTCGCGAGATAGGTTTGAAGAGCTTTCACCGAGCCTTCTCATCAGTGAACAAGCCCTTCTCTCGAGGACTTTAAAACTTTGATTTGGGCCCGATATCGAAGCCGCTAGAACAACTGATTCGCTATTATCCAGCGTCACGGGATGTTTGTTAAAAAAGGAATAACTTGCTGCCGGTATCCCTTGAAACTCTCCACGCAGATGGATCAAATTCAGATATGCCTCTAAAATCTCATTTTTACTCCATCTTAATTCTAGAAAGGGGGCTCGAACAATTTGCTGTAGTTTATGAATCCAAGACCCCTTTTTAATACGGCTATTGTTAACAAGGACCTCTGGTTGAATAAGATCGCTGAGTTGCATTGTAATGGTGCTTGCGCCCTGGACTCGATTGCCCTTAAAAATAGCGGCTGAGGCTCGAATCAGAGACTGAAGATCGAATCCAACATGAGAAAAAAAACGCTGATCTTCAGCTTGGATAACAGCCTGTCGGATGTCATCCGAAAATAAGCGGAGAGGATACCAACCCAGTCGACGCCGGTTAAAATCAGTACGCAAAATTTGCAAGGGATCACCATCGCGGGAAAGCAAAAGCCGATCTGATCCGGCAGCAAGCTGAACAACTCCCGAAAAGGAGGGAGTTAGAAAATAGCCGAGCGTAATTAAAGACAAAATGGCAGAGCTTATTGAGCATATTATTATGTTTAACTTACGATATCCCACGACTATCCCATCATTGGCATGCGAGTTTATATGAATATATTAGAAATGTCCTTCGGAATAACAAGTTTGGACCACGAAAAAAATGCAATCACACAAATCTATAAAGGATCAACAAGGAATAGTCGGTAGTATTTCCGCCAAACGAATTTGATTTTCAAATGGCAAATCACGAACGAGGTTTTTAAAATATGGATAAAACTAAAGGTGTTGGTAGGCTACTAAGTCTCGCGCTGCTATCGGTCTCCGCATTTGCGGCACTCGCAAACGATATGCAAGGAGTGAGTCCTATTCCCATAGGAAAGACTTCTGAATCAGTCACGCAATTGCGTATTGATTTCCCCGAGGGAATCGTTAAAAAGGATGTCTTTAGGGTTAATTGCGTTCCTGAGATGAAGGGCTCCTCGAGTTGGGCCGATAACGATACCAAATGGACATATAATTTTGAAACTGCCCGCGAATATTTCGAAGTTCCTCGATTGCCAGGCGGAGCCAGCTGTGAGGTTGTTCAGACGGAAGAACTTCAGTCTGTCAAAGGGCGCGTTTGGAAATCTGGTACGATCAACTATTCATTCTACGTTGCGGGTCCAAATGTTAAGGAAGTGATTCCCGCATCTGGGTTTCACAGTGCACTTCGGGACAAAGAGCCCGTTGTCCTTGTCATTTTTGATGGAGATATAGATCGGGATCAATTCTTTTCAAAACAGAGCGGCTATTTGAGTTACCTCAGTCGCAATGCCCCGGCTGAAAAGTTGAATTTCTCCCCAGTTCCAAAGGAACAAGCTGAGGAGTTATTTGCCCATTTTAAAGCCAACGATTATCTCTATGGGGCCGAATACAAAAGCAAAAATTGGGTGCTTGCAACTCTCAACCGTTCCCTCATTCCAGGCTCTGAAGTGAGTGTCAATATTCAAAATGTGACCAGCGGATACAAAGCCAATATTGTTTCCGAGCAGAAGTTCAATCGGAAATTCCAGGTGAGAAGCAATTTTAAAGCTGAGCTCACTTGCACCAGCTCAACGACAACAGGGACGCCATGCTTACCTAGGTCTCCGATTGTGGTTTCACTTAATGGAAAAGTAAAATGGGCCGACATTAAGGATTCCTATATTGAATATATCCCCTACAAATCAAAAGACAAAAAGACTGTGCGGGCGACGCCTGTGACTCCACAAAGTGAGGGAGAAGGATGGCTCAATACAGCTATCAACAGCTTGAGCGAGACTCTTCCCATTTTGGCCCGATTTAGTGACACTCTCGTTGAGTCGATTTCCTTTGAAGTTGCAGTCGAGCCAGAAACAGACGCTAGTGTCGTGCTTCCTTCGAATTTAAAAGATTTTGAAGGCCGCCGATTAGCTGAAAATAACAGTAAATTTCGGGTCCGCGTAGGCTCAATGGCCGAAATGATGAGAATCCCCCAGCCCCTTTCTTTTTTTGAGAGAAAAGCAGGCGGGAATTTATCTCTTCCAGTCGCCATTGTGAATCTCAATCAGAAAATCTCTATTCGTAAAACAGGACAGAACAAAAATGAATGGAAGCCGATCAGCGATATTCCCACAATCATTGAGGTCATTCGAGCTTATGAGGCTCGAGGTGATTATCGTAAGACGAGCCAATATGTTAGCCCCCTCAATAAGTTCAAATCTACACAAACGGACATGACTCTGTCTGGGCAAAAGAACAGAGGGACCTTTATCCAAGTTCCCTTTTCACCTAATGCCAAAGGACAGGTGGGTGGTTTCTACGCGATTGAAGTCTCCAGCCCCTCCTATGAGAAGCTAAGAGGAGCTGAGATGGGAGAGGGATACTACTTTAACCCCCGGTACACTCTTGCTCAGGTTACAGATCTTGCGGCACATGTAAAGGTGGGAAATGGAAATTCTCTCGTTTGGGTGACTCGATTATCAGATGGGCTCCCTGTGCCAAATGCACAAATTGAAATATTTAACTGTGTTGGACAAAAGGTGACAACTGCAACGTCAGACGTAAATGGTCTGGCTACCGTAAAAAACCAAGAGTGGGCATCGGACTGCGGAGCGAATGAGAGCTACTCAAGATATCTGACTAAGAATCAGTTTTATGTGGTCGCAAAGACATCCGATGATTTCACGCTGACTCATTCCTCGTGGTCGAGTTCCCGCTCCTATGCCTTTGGCGCTCCGGGCGTTGAATATTTTTACAACGATATCGTCGAGAATGCGCCGTTTTATCATGGCGTCGTAGGTGTAAATCTTGTTAAGCCCGGTCAAAAAGTGCCAGTCGAGATACACGCGAAATGGCCAAATGAAAAAGGCTTCCTCAGTGTTCCTTTGGAATCCCTTCCTAAGCGTGCAAAGGTTGTCAGCGTTGATGATGAAAAGCTTTTCTATGAATTCGATCTTGATTGGAATTCTGATCGAGCTTCGTTCACCTGGAATGTTCCAAAAGATGGATCGATCAAATTGGGCCGGTACGATATTCGCCTGCAAGGACCCAATGACATGAGCGAAAGGTCAGTCAATTCTAGCGGAGGAATTGAAGTTGCTGAGTTTAAGGTTCCCCTGATGTCAGGTGTTCTTTCATTTCCAACGGCTCCTTTGGTTTTGCCAAAAGTCATTCCTGTCAACGGCGTCATTCGATACGCCAATGGAGTTGGAGCTAAAGATCTAGCTGTTGATTTATCATATTACTTCGAACCCACGACTGTAAGGTTTGAGGGATTTGATGGCTTTTCATTTGGATCAGGGGTTGTTCGAATCCAAAGCCAAGAAGCTCCCCTGAAGGAGCTGCCCGATAGCAACAGACCAGAAACAATTTCTGGCATTCGCACGAACAAGGACGGAGCTGTTGTTCGAGATTTGGCAAGTGAAGTTCTGGGCAGTGGTAAAACTGTAGGAGAGATACTTCAAACGATCGACCGTCCGCAAAGATTAGTCACTCGTCTCCGATATCAAGATCAAATGGGTGAATATCAAACCCTTTCTCGGGGTAAGGATATATTCAATGCCCATTCCTTTATTGGAGCAAAAATTGTCGGCGGAGAGCCAGGCAAGGCTCAACTGCAAGTTGCCATGGTAGATGTAAACGGAAAGAACGTCACTTCACCATCCTCAGTTATTGTGAGCTTGTACTCAATTGAATCCAAGGTCATTGGTGAGGAACTCTATGGTGGCTTAATCAAAAATACTGTGGAGAGAGAGCTCAAACCCCTGGATTACGGTTGGACCTGTGGGGACCAGGAAAAGATGGTATGTAGCATTAAGAAGCTTAAGGCTGGAAGCTACGCTTTTCAAACGACTGATAATCGAACAAAGCAATCGGCTCACGTTCTATTTAAGGTGGATAGTTCAGGAAAGGTCTATGATGAAGGGGATTATTATTCAGAGGGAGATGAGGACAGTCAAAGACAGCTTCCACTTGCCCTCAATAAGCCTCTTTATAAGGGCGGTGAGAAGGCAGTGGTGAGTTTTCCAGCTCCCTTCAAACAATGTTCAGCCCTCATAACAGTCGAGCGAAGTGACGTGATCGACGCCTATGTTTCGCTCAATGCCTGTGAACGTGGATCAGTTGAGTTGCCTGTTGATGCGGCTTTGGCACCCAATGCGTTTGTTTCGGTCTATGCCGTGTCTGGTCGACTGTCTGCAATTCCAGTCGTATTGGGTGAACTTGATCTTGGACGACCCAATTATCGGCTCGGTTTTGCCAACATGAAAGTTGACTGGAATAGATACAAGGCAAATGTCGAAGTAAAAACAAACAAAGAAAAATACGAGCCTCGCGAAGAAGTTGAGGTTCAGGTTAGTGTGCAATCAGACAACGGAGCACTTGGGACCGGTAGCGTAACCATCGTTGCCCTGGAGGAGAAAATTCTCCAACTGAAAGCCAATGACACTTACAAGATACTCGACGCAATGATGCAACTCCGCAGTCACGACGTTGTTACAGTCACCCCGCTCGAGCGCATTGAGACCGTGTCTGCGAGCGATTCCGCTGACGTTCTCCTTGGAGCCGCCGAAAGAGCCCGTAAGGGGGGAGACGAAGGGGGAGATGGATCTTCTTCCAACGAACTCAAACGAAGAATTTTTGACGCTATGGTTGCGTTTGAATCAAATGTGCCGGTCGTTAATGGGCAGGCAACAATTAAATTCAAAACGAATGACAATCTAACGAGATATAAGATATTCGCAATCGTTAGTAGCACGAATAACAAGTTTGGTTTGGGAGAGGCTTCTTACCTGACTGAAAAGGATACCCAATCCTATTCAAATATCCCCTCGGTTGCCTACTCTGAGGACAAAATACCCATCCGTGTTACTTTGCAGAACAACACCTCCAAAAAGCAAAACTACAGAACAGAGGTGACATCTACGGCAAAAGACGGTTCTGGAAATACCTTGGAGACAAAGAGCTATTCAAAAAATGTTTCCTTGGAGAAGGCCAATTCAGTCGCGGTTGAAGTGGGTGAAATGACTTTTCCTGAGGGAGCTGAAAGAGTCGAATATCTTGTCCGGGTCTATGACGAAAGTGGAAAATTGGTTGATTCCATGTCGCCAGAAGCCCAGGTGGTTTTACCGAACGTTCCACTGGCCATTCATCACTCCTACCTTCAACAAGTTGAGAAGGGTGGAGCTCTCAATCTACGTCTAAATAAGGAAGCCACTGCACTGCCGAACCAAGGAGCGATCAAAGTTGCTCTTTCCAGTAGTCTTGTTGGTGGTGCTCTCGATCAAATTGACAAACGTATCGATCAGAACACCTTTGCGGATTTCTTTATTGAATCGAGGATCTATAAGGCTCTACTTAAGAGCAATGTGAAGAATCCCGCTCAACTGAAGAAGGCCTTAGAGAGTTTGGTTGGCTACGTCGACTCAAATGGTCTCGTTAAGTATTCTCCACAGGCTCAACGTGGAGATGTTTGGTTAACGGCCTCTATCATTAATGTTCTTCAATCGCAAAAGTGGGCGATGAATTATGTTCCGTCAGCTCTCATTTTAGGTTGGAAACAGGCTGTTGCTGCAGTTCTAAACAAGACACTCAGCCCAGACTACGTTGGAAAAACTCCCGCCCATTGGATTCGAGCTCAATCCGTCATGGGTGTGGCGGCCTTCGCATTTAGTGACCAGCAACTAGAGGATCTCTCCAGGAAAGTCGCTGGGAGTATTCTTAAAACGCTTGCTTCTAACAAGACGGCTTTTGGTGAAGTGATCGAGAATTGGAACAACGGTGCTTTGCTAGACCTATGGCTTCTTGAGGTTCATGCTATGCCAGAGAATGCACTTGCATCTCCGCGCTACATGCAACTGACAAATCCGGCTCGTCTTACATATGCTGGGAATTCTGCAGCTCTTGTAGGGAAGCCCGAGTTTTTATGGGATGCTGTGTACTCAGATCAAACACTTGAAACATCCAAACTTCTTTATGGATTGGCCCGTTTGAAAGGCGACTCAGCTATTGCTCGAGCCTTGGCCGCCGGACTGGTGAATGCAAGTGGCAATGAGTGGTATGGTCTCCGAACGATGGCCTGGGTTGCCGGAGGTCTCAGAGGATTTGGAAGCACCTATGAGCCTGAGGCCGTGAAAGGACAATCAAGAATCGAGCTTGTTGAAGAGAGGCAGACTCAGCAGGTCGATTGGGATTCGACTTCGCCAGTGAGGGCTCTCAATTCTCCTTGGAAATCCAGTCAAGAATCTGTTGTGGTCAGTCACAGCGGATTGGGTTACCCATGGGTTTCCGTCCAAGCATTGACTGCTGTTCCGTTGACGGCTTCTCAAGGTCAAGGATTGTCCTTGGAAAAGGAAGTTAAAAATGTAACAAGTGGTTCGAGTGCGAACTATCAGCCGGGGGATATTATTGAGGTAACTCTGAAAATCAACGCTGCTTCAAACACCTCGCATGTGGCTCTCTCGGATCCAATTCCTTCCGGAAGCAATATTCTCAGTGAGGCTTATGGATTTTTCGGTTCAGGCGAAAAATCATATCGAGGATACAAGCTCTACTTTGAGTACCTGCCTCGAGGAAAGACAATTGTAAAATATCAGTATCAGCTGAATAATCCCGGTACATTTAAACTTCCTCCGACACGTGCGGAAGGCTTGTATATACCAAGCGTATTTGGTGAGGTACCTAACGGTACTATAGTTGTGAAGTAGGCGTCGAAGCTATTTTTTGAACGGACTCTGTTTGGGGTGGTTTGTCGCGTAGACGGACCGCCTCTTTTTTTTGGACAATTTTGATCTCAGGAAATTTTTGGCATTGGAAGTGGCAAGACTATTTCTACTTTCGCTCCAACAACGCGTTTTTCAGAATTTTGCCCCAAATGGATATTGGTATTAGGACTCTCCCGCAACTAGCGACAGGGGGTTTCAAGGTGTTAAATCTACTCCGCTGGCCTATCTTTTGGGTCTGCAGTGATTCGAAAAATGCCTGTATTTGTAGCATTGGATTTGCCCCCCAACCATGGGTAAATGCGAAATAGCATAGATGAAGTCGAATTGGAGATGAAAGTTGGGATTTTTCTAGTTGCTCCCAGCTACTCGAGGCGTTGGCATTTTCGGCGCTCCTTAGATTTGGTCCACGCTACTTGTCGTGACCAAATCAGTTGCACTTGGGCCTGTGAGGCATTTCTGGCGTTTTGGATCTTGACGAAACTTGTAAATAAACATGAGTTTACGACAAAATTGGGAATGAATCTGGGCGATGGAAACTTATGCTGTTTTTACCTTACCTGCCAAGATGCTGAAATTTATTGCACTATTAACTCTCTCGCCGGGAGACCCGGGAGGATACCAATAAATTTGTGATTGGCATGAACTTTGCCCCACACTTACTTATTGAGGTATAAACGATGGATTTACAAAAACTACTCCACGTAGCTCTGTGTGGAATTTTGAAAGCTGGATATCAATACTCGGTATTGACTGCTCTGATATCCTTAGTGGGATTCCCCGCGATAGCTATGACCCCTGCGCTGAAATGCGTAAACCTGCTTAATGCTGGTAGTGGGACGACATCAAGTCTCGTTGAGAAAAACTTTGAATATGGTGGTTACAAATTTTCGGTGAGAGAAATGAGCCGCGAAGCCGGCATTGAGTTTCGCCCAAAAACTGCCTTTGATTCAGAATATCACAGATTGATGGCAAGAGATTCTGCTTTGGTAGCCGAAATCGGGAGCGTTTGGCAAAAACAACGGTTCGCAATCCATCATATTCCATTGAATATAGGAGAGGCTAAGACGAGAGCCTCTTTTCAAAAAAATTATGGTTTAAGAGTTTTAGATATGCCAATCAAAATGTCTGGAGGTGCTGAATACAGATTGCCCAAGGAATTGCGACCATTTGTGGACACTATTCAACAAATAGTTGAACATTTCCATCGTATAGCGCCGCCAGGGTTTGCTCAAAAGGCTTTCGCATACATTACCCTCGATCAGGGGATGGTTGATCCGGGAGCAACTCAACGAAAAGGTGGAGCACATGTTGATGGATTTCAAGGAGCAAGAATACATCCAAAAAATGAATTGAATTATTCTTATGTTGTCTCGAACCACACTCCAACCGCATTTTACGATCAACCGTTTCACCTTGAGCACCTTGAGGAAAGAGTCCATGATCATTTCCTTGAAATGGATCTCCAAAAAACAGATGCCGCAAGATTTTTAACTGAGGAATATAAAATATATTTAATGAATGCGTACACTGTTCACGAAGCTACTCAAGCTCAATCGCCAGGGTTTCGGACTTTTTTACGAATTTCCTTTGACGTAAAGGAATTTGACCGATTGGGGAATACGCATAACCCCTTGTTTGATTACAACTGGAAAATGGCACCAAGAGAAACTCAAAGTGGTCTCATAAAGTATTCTCCCTTATCCAAGGAACTGCAAGAAGCCATCACTGATGCGCAAAAAGGCAATACTAAAGCCCTAGTTAGACAATTTGAAGATTTAAAATCTTCAAATTTAGAAACCTTTTTTAATTTGTCCTATAAGATTGTCAAAGCTAAGGATAGACATTTACTTTCTATTTTGTTGCCGCATCTAATTGGGCTATCTGACCATGACGTGCGAGCGGTCCGACAGCTATTTGTTGTAGCGACGGAGAGAAATGCAGATTCATCGACTCAAGAATTATTTATTTCATCTTTGAAAAGACTTAAAGGGCATATAAAATATAATTTATTTGTCGATATTCTCTTTGAGGTTCAAGCCAATGCGCCATCCCTAATTTCTGATCAAATCTTTTCAGAATTGACGAAAGGAATCAAAGACGACCGCTTGAAACCGGAGTGAGCCTTGTGTTTCATGCGGAGGCTTTGTGGGGAGGGAATCGAATCTGGGTGGAGTAAGTAAGACGTAACCTTTTGCGCATGTAAACAGACAGCGTGGCTGCTTCAAACATCTCGCATGTGGCCCTCTCGGATCCAATTCCTTCCGGAAGCAACATTCTCAGTGAGGCTTATGGATTCTTCGGTTCAGGCGAAAAATCATATCGAGGATACAAGCTCTACTTTGAGTACTTGCCTCAAGGAAAGACAATTGTAAAATATCAGTATCAGCTGAATAATCCCGGTACATTTAAACTTCCTCCGACACGTGCGGAAGGCTTGTATATACCGAGCGTATTTGGTGAGGTACCTAACGGTACTATAGTTGTGAAGTAGGCGTCGAAGCTATTTTTTGAACGGACTCTGTTTGGGGTGGTTTGTCGCGTAGACGGACCACCTCTTTTTTTTGGACAATTTTGATCTCAGGAAATTTTTGACTTTGGAAGTGGCAAGACTATTTCTACTTTCGCTCCAACAACGCGCTTTTCAGAATCATATCGATTGGCGATTTCAATAGTGCCACGATAGGCCTCGCAAATAGCCCGCATTACCACTGAACCGAGCCCGACAGAGACGCGTCCATTTGGGAGGAGATCCAGCTTGCGGGTCATGCGTCGATAGCCAAATGAAGCGAGACCCTCCTCACTAAGTCCAGGGCCATCGTCTTCGATCGAAAGATAAACTCTATTCTCAAGGAGAGTTTTAAGAACAATTCTGATTTTCTTTCTAGCAAAAGAGGAAGAGTTTTCCAGCGCATTTCGAAAAAGGCGCCGTATGAGGTAGGGGTCTCCCACAAGAAAAATGGGAAGGCTCTCTCTATCACTATTGATTTCAATTTTTGACCTTGGTGAACGGATCTGAGTTGGCAATCTTCGATTTCCTCCAAAAGAATCTCTGCCAAATCGAAGCTTTGCTGATCTCTCTGGTAGCTCGGCTCCTGAACCTGTGCCAGAAATAGGAGGTCCTCGACCAGACGCCCAAGATAGTCAATCTCCTTTAGGGACAGACTTAAGAGTTCCTCTTGCACTTGAACTTGCAGCTTGTGATTATTTTGATGTAGAGTCTCCACCATACTTTTTAGTGAGGCCATCGGAGTTCTCAGATCGTGAGCTAATTCCTGAAGCAATTTCTTTCTCGCCTGCTCAACATCTCGCACATTGATCACAAGTTTTTCAATTTCGCTGGCCATAAAATTAAATCTTATCATCGCCTGACCAAACTCATCTTTTCTATGAATCGGAAATCGAGCCTTTAGATTGCCATTTTGGAGTTCTGTTATGACTTCGTCGGCGATCCCGATGCCCTTTCGGACACGGCTATATGTAATTGCAATCGTGGCCCCGATTCCCAAGATAAGTGAGCAAGCAAGTGACAGTAGGCTCAAGAGTGGGAGGAGTGGTGGGGGACTGCCAGCCGTTGATGGCGGTCCAACAAGTAGAAATTGAGGTGGAGCATTGGCAAGTCGTATGAGCATGTATTGTCCGTCTCCGCCCATAGGCCCAGAGGGCCCGCCTCTTTGGCCGGCGGGTTCGAGGAGTCCTGGCAGCAAGGGTGGCGGTTGAGAATTTTCTTCTTCAAGGTTTTCTATAATGAGATGGCCATATTCGACTTCTGGTTTTTGTAATTTTCTCCAATCCAATTTAAAGTGGAGCATATTCGTGAACAGGGTTTTTCCGTCCTGGTCAATCAGAGTCAGTTGCGGCCTTGGCAGATTTGTGTGCCAGGCGAGAAATTCCTTAAGACTTTCTACTTTGTCATTTGGATTGATTTTATCAACTGTCCTAGCGATCATTACGCCGGGAAAGAAGTCACTATTGGGTGACATCAGGCGAGCTAAAAAGGAGGTGAACAAGACCCCAAGAACAACGAAAATGGCTAAAAGGGAAAATGCGAGAAGAAAATATTTATGATAAATCTTAACACGGATCACACCCTCTCCAGTCGATAACCGACGCCATAGACTGAGGAAATTTTCAAATCAGCAATTTCCGAACTTCGAAATTTTGATCTCAGGTGGCTCACATGCGAATCAATTGTGCGATCAAAAATTTCACCGTCCTTATCAAGAATCTGAAGAATATTCTCTCTAGATACGATTGTGTTTGCTCTCTGAACCAAAAGAAAAAGGATATCAAATTCACGGCGATTCATTTCGACGGCCTTTCCTTTGTACATGACGATTCTTTGGTCGATAAGAAGGAGAAGCTCTCCAAATCTTGTTTGAGTTTCTCTCATTTGTGGTTCTCGAAGTACCGCTTTGATTCTTGCAACTAACTCTTTGTTTCCAAAGGGCTTCTTCACGTAGTCATTGGCTCCTCTTTGAAGAGCCTCAACGACACTGTCCTCATCAGTTTTAGCTGTTAAGATGATAATTGGGAGGCGAGACTGAGACTCTCTTACTTTGATTAAAAACTCTATCCCGCTTCCGTCACCGAGGCCGAGGTCCAGGAGAACCAATGAAAGCTTCTCATTTTCATTAATGGCAAAAGCTGTTCTGAGGCTATTTGCCAGAAAAACTCGATATCCCTCAGTCTCTAGATTTATTTGAATCCCCCGTGCTAGAACGGGATCATCCTCGACCAACAGTAAATTCACTTTCGCATGCCCCCGATATCAATATGACTTTTCGGAGTAAACAAGATTATCTTTAAAGTCTCCTTGAATGGAGGAGGAAAGTTAAGCTAGACAAAGGTTAATGCCGTTCACTTTTACTTGAGCGAAATAATTTCTTGAAATTTTTCGAGTGAAGTTGGAGAATAAAAAAAGAGCAGGTTGATGCTGCTCTTTCACATGCGAACTTTTTTAATTTCCACCGAAAGGAAATCAGATGACGAGTTCGCGTCAGACACCCTGCGCTAAGACTACCAACTTTTGATGCTCAATTCAACGAAAAACATCTCATCGGTTCAAGAATTTCTTGGGCAAGAAAATTCAATCCGCAAAATCTATTTCTTTCAATAGTTCACCTTGTAGGTGGAAAAAATGATGAGGGGTACTTCCACGCTCTTTCTCGAACTTGGGATATTGAATCCGACCTGAAGAATATGCCGGCCAAGAGTGCTCTCAGTAAAAAAGCGAGGCCGCGTCAGTTTTGAATTTTTCAAAGAACAAGTCGATGATGTGATCATGAAGTATGAACCTCATTGTCGAACTTGGCGAGGCCTTCGGGTTTATGCCACAGATGGCGACCAGTACGAACTTCCCAGAACTGAGGACATTTTGAATCAAGGATACCGTGGGTACCCCTGTGCCGGCGACAAAGAAACCCATTACCCGCGCATGTATGTGGTTCACTGCTACGATGTGCTTGGCGGTGTGACCAAAGCATTTCGCTATTCCAACGCCAATGAGGAAATGCACAATGCCATGGAAATTGCGGTGGGACTGGAGGAGAAGAGTCTCACACTTTACGATCGCCTTTTCTTTTGCAAGGATCTGGTTCGTTCCCACCAAGGCTCTGGAAGCTACTTTGTAGCTCGTTTAAAAGAAGATGGCTGGATCTTACCTGAGATCATCACGTTTGCCAAAAGCTCGAAGAGAAACTTCAGTTTTGAGTTTGAAGGGACCCTCATTCATTTGATCAAAGTTGTGAATCCTCGAACTGGAGAGACGGCCCTGTTTGCAACGAATTTGGAGAGAAGCCGGTTTAGGAACAAGGAAATCAATGATCTGTATGCGCTCCGCTGGGAAGCTGAGACCGCCAATCGGGATATGACCCACACGCTGAAGATGGAACAGTGGCACTCGCATTTTTTAAATGGAATTTTACAGGAAATTTACACGATTCTTTGGCTAATGAATCAGGCCAGAGTCCAGATGGCCCAAGTGCTTCGAAAGAGATGCAGTCTTGATCAACTTTTTGATTACACCAAATCCAATTTCAAACTGATAGTCGACTTCATCCTGGACAGCCTTGAAGACCTAACAATGAAAAGACATCGTCGTATCAGTCGTCGTCTCAGGTATCTTTTGAAAGTCTCGACTGAACATAGAAAACGCAGATCCAGATCTTATCCGCGTCAGGTTAAAAAAACTCGGAAAATATATCCGTCAGCATCGACCGTGCCGAGGCAAAAGTGAACGGCATTAAGACAAAGGTGATAGGAGTTGGCCAACTTGATTGTTGTTCCAAACTCCAAGGGTGCCTGGCTGAACCAAATCTCAGGAGTCCAGGATCTTCAAACATGCGTCCGGCAGCAGCGCTCACGTTGTGAGCACTGCACCAAGCCGAACTCGATCCTGAACCCCTGAGATTAGTTCAGCCAGCTCCCTGTGTCTTGGATACAACAGATTCACCGTAGGCTTGCGGGCCAGCCGCAGTATTAAAATTGAGATCTTTGACGATCAGTTATTTTGGTTTTGGTACATTTTCGTCCTTCAAACAGTCTTTTAGGAGTTTTGCTTTTGAGCTTTCGATATTAACTATTCTCTTAGTGTCGCTGTCACTTTGACCTGTAATGCATCCACACCAATAGCCGTAGTTGCCGTTCATATCTACATACTGAGAGTTAGTAGGATGTGCAATGAACTCAATCCCCTCTGCCTGATATCCGCCCTGCACTCCGATAGTCCACTCTCCATCTCTGTCAGTGAGCCAAAAGTTTCCTGGAGTCGGGTTATCAATCCAACCACATCTTGTTTCGCCTAAGGCCGAACTGGCAAATAAAGCTATCAAGGTCACCATAATTGCATTTCTCATATCGATCTCTCCTCTATATTTTGAAAACAGAATAAATATCAGCACAGTCTCATATGGGACTCGCGATTCTCTCAAGAATCCGCCCGTCTTTTGAAATTTTTCTGCCTTTAGATCTGCATACTTAGTCTTGTGTTAGTAATAAATGCACTTATTTAGATTTTAATACAGCGACTGGCCCGCAAGCCTACGGTAAATCCGTTGTATCCAAGACACAGGGAGCTGGCTGAACTAATCTCAGGTGTTCAGGATCGAGTTCGGCTTGGTGCAGTGCTCACAAAGGGAGCGCTGCTGCCGGACGCATGTTTGAAGATCCTGGACTCCTGGGATTTGGTTCAGCCAGGAACCCTTAGAGTTTGGAACAACAATCAAGCAGGCCAGTCTATAAGAGTTAAATGCTTAGCGCGTGCCCCTAATTTTCAGGCGATTTCCCTCTGAATAGGCCGCAAACTCAGGCGCATACATTGGCTGAACCGTCGCAGGGCTTACTTTAAACTCGCCGGCTGTTGCCGCGCGAAGGCGGTATTTGAAGTTATATTCACCCTGTGGGAGTTGTTCAAAAAAGAAATTCGTAACATTGTCTCGAATCTCTTCGTACCAGTAAATTCCCAAATCCCATTTGTGTTTCGAGGTTGTGTCAGTGGGTTCAAATCCAGCACCACGAGGATCTCGTAAGTGTACGTAACCGACTGGATGTTTTGATTTCAAAGAAATATGAACTTCAATTTCGTCTCCAATGGCAATTTGCGTGCCCTCTTCTATTGGCCTCAGAGCGACTTCTTTCTTCGATTTGTCTCGCAGAAAGAATTTTCGGTTTAGATTCAAGAAATCACCATTAGCTTTTTTGGGGAGCTCCTCTGTCGAAAATTGCCAATTGGCCGATGCAAACATTAGTCCGGGAGTCGATTTTTGAATAGTGATTGGCATAAGATTCGAATTCACCTTTTCGCCTTCATAGACAAGTTGATTTGCCTTTCCCAAATATTTGTCGGGTGAAAATTCCATTTTGATAGCTTTTTCGTTTCCAACCTTAACTGTTACAGCCTCTCTCTGACCCATTTGATTGGTTTTTGTGAGATAGTGAGCAAGTGAGTAAAGGACTTCAGAGGTCGCACGTGTTGAATGCCAATGATTGAGCTTTTTGTTCAAGAAAAGCCATTGCACAAGCCCATCACGCTTGCTGTCCTCAGA
Organism: Bdellovibrionales bacterium; assembly: GCA_016716765.1. Classification (NCBI taxonomy): domain Bacteria; kingdom Pseudomonadati; phylum Bdellovibrionota; class Bdellovibrionia; order Bdellovibrionales; species Bdellovibrionales bacterium. Next base: position 351,323 of record JADJVA010000025.1, read on the forward strand.
ATCCAACTCCATGAGAGTTCTCAAAGCAAAGGCATGGGTTTCAATGGTGTCATTGTACCAAAGCCAACTGCGATCCTCACGTGCCCAGTGCGTTCCCTCGTCGGCACTGTACTTAGCAGAATCCATAACACTGTCCCAAACTAGCTTGGCATCCCGTGTACGGTTTGCCCTTTGGAGGGTCAGAGCCAAATAGCCCTTCAGATAAGGAGAATGAAGCTTCCAGTTTTTGAAGCTAAAATCCAGCATTGTTTTTCGTTCTGCCGCAGTAAAAATGCTCGTCCCCCAGTTGTTATTGGGATAATTGGACAATATATAATTTAAAAATGTAATCGTTTCCCAACAGCCATTGTGTGACATACATTTGTGAACAATTTCATCAAGGTAATGTTTGTGCAAATAGGCCCAGGCCTTTTCGGTTATGGCTTTGGGACCTTCAACTCCGAACTCCATTGCTTTTGAAAGGCCATAGACAACGTAGAGCGTGATGTAAGGAGAGGGAGGTCCGCCGGGAAACCAGGGAAATCCTCCAAGTGTGGTTTGCCATTTCTCAAGCTTCTGGAGAGCCAACTTGCGACTCTGATCGGCGATCCGGGAGTCGAGAATATTGACCAAATTATCTACTGGATTCGCTCCTCCCTTTGCTTCGTTAAGCCAAGGAGTCTCTTCGAGTGACATGCGGCGGTTTGGATCAGCAGCACTGAAATCCTCAAATTGAGTTTTCCGAGCAGACATTTGTTTGGCCATCTTTGCGACTGAGGGATACTTGTTGAAAAGAGAGCTCATGATTCCAGCTGAGACGAACTGATTCAATGTTTGTTCGATACACTCGTAAGGAGAATTCATCAAATAGGGAAGAGATGAGAGCACGGAATAGAACAACTGCGCATCAATTTGTACAGTCATCTTTTCATTGATGAGCGTATTATCCTTTTTGGCCAAGAGATCCTTAAATTCAAGATTGTGAGGTTCCTGGTTTTTCAGCGTGATAAATTTGGACTGGGCTAAGTGAAAGCGACCAGGCAAGATAGGCAGACTTCGAAGCTCACCGTCGGATTGACCTTTGGATTGAGCTGTTGCTTTGACGTAAAGATTTCCAAGACCCGGGGGCACAATCAAACTGATCGTATGAGTAAATGACTTCTTGGCTGGAATTGCAAAGGGGACGGCTGTCAGTTCAGATTTTTTGACCTTGTAACGTCCTGAGGCATCTGACTTTTGATCGTCTTCCAGGAGTCCAATATCGAGTTGCCCTGCAGTTTCTTTATCTGAAGTGTTGTTTACTACAAATCGCAAACTGGCATTGTCACCTTCGCGTAAAAAGCGCGGCAGATAGGGGCGAACCATGAGCTCTTTCGTAGTTTCTAATTGTTTGCTTGCACTCAATCCCATTAAATCCTGGGTGATTCCTTGAAGCCACAAAGTCCACGAAGTGACTGAGTCAGGCACTTGAAATTTAATTTCGATCATTCCATTTTCGTCGTTTTTCAAGTTTGGTTGAAAAAAGGCAGTCTCTGAGAAGTTGCTACGAATCTCGTTGGGCTGCTGGACGGACTTGACGGTGGAGTCCTGCTGCTTAGGAAGTTGAGGGACTGATGCAGTGGACTCAGCGGGGATTTCGGTTCTAATGGATTCTGACTTATTGGCGAAAGGCGTAGCGGAGCTGCCCTGTGGGCTTGCCCCATCGGCTGCAGGTACCGCTCCAGGTGTCATCATCTCTGACTCTGCTAATAGCATGTTGCCCCCACCTCGTCGGCCGGGGCCCCCAATCGCATAGTTTTGCATGAAAATCACATGATCCCTCTGCAATTGCGAAAATTCAGTGGGAAAATAATTACTCGATTCAAAATAGGCATTTTGTCCATTTCCTAGAGCGATATCGGGGGGATTGCTTACGAAGCGAGTCGGATAAATGGAGAGGAAGCTGTTTGAAAAATGAGGGCTTAGTTGATCGAGGCTCCGATCGTACATGTAGGCCAGAAGCTGAACTGAAGCGGTCTTCACCTTTTCCTTCTTAGGGCCGCTGAGCTTAAGGGACCAGGTTTCACTTTGACCTGGCCTGAGTTTGTCTCGAAATCGAGAGTATTCCAGACTTATCTCTTTGTTGTCCCAAGGGACAAAAATATTTTGAGACATAGTTAAGCTCTGATAGTCATTGATGAGTCGCAGAACAAATCCCACTCCACCACGGTGTTCTTCAGTCACCTTCCAACTCATGAGGAGATTGTCCTTGGTTGAATTGAGTCGTCGAGTTTCTGTGACAACTCCATCTTGAAACGCATCGAGTATAAGTGTTTGATTCTTAAGACCTGTCGGAGCCCAGATCGAGACTTCCTCTCCGACTTTAGCTTCTGTTCTATTTATTAGCAGGAGGCCTGGCAGCGCCGGACGATAAGAACTGTCGGCGACTAAAAACTCGGTTTGCGCCGTTAAGCTTGTGCCGTAAGAGTCCTTGGTTTCATAAATGAGACGATAGGCTCCACCCTTTAATGACGGAAGCAGAATAGTTGATGCACCCAAGCTGTCTGTTGTAACCAAGGCCGTCTTGACGATATCCTTCTGCGGCCAATCACGAACGACCAGCGCCCAATTGTAGGTCGGTGACCATCGAGACTGTTTGTCGTCGTCAGGTAAAGAGAGGCCAGGTGGTTTCAGTTTTTTTATATATGAAGGAGCAGGCAGCTCAGCTGGCATGACAGTCGATTTTGGCTCCGACAAAAGTACTAATCTCCAATTGCCAGTTCCGGGTGCTGGGTCTCCAGACAAAAAAGTACGACGAAGCTTGATTTCAGCTTCTTTGCCAGCAAGGACAAATTGCCCTTTGAGATCGAGATGGGCTTCGATGGTCTGCAATCCCAGAGTTATTGAGTTCTCACTGGTGCGAGTTTCTCCACCGTCGTCAATCACTTCGGCCCTTATGGCATAGGTGTATTTTATATCGCTTGCACCAGCCTTGAGCCTTTTATCTGCACTTGGAAAGAAGCCAATTTTGTATGTGCCATCGGAATGAACGCTTGTTTCTCCAGTTGAAATGACTTGAGATCTTTGAAAGCCTCCAAAATCCCAATAGTCAAAAAAACACCACCAGGGGAAAACAATCTTGCGCTCGACAGTGTAACGAACCTTTCCTGAAGTTAAGGGGGATCCAAAATAATATTTTGCTTCACCGATGATTTCAGCGTTGTGATTGAGGCGCAGTGGCGTCGTTTGAGGTTTCCAGGAGAGTTCAAAATTTGGTCGTTTGTATTCTTCGACTTGGACAAAATGACTGTCACTGCCCGTATGGATGCTCCACCTCCCGAGAGCCCTTCCGGTAGGGATTTCGAATTGGCCCCAAGCTGATCCAAATTCGTCGGTCATGACTTTTTGAGTGCTCACGACTTGTCCGTTGAGGTCGTGAAGGGACACGTTTTGCTGAGTTTTGGAGAGAGTCTTAAACTTGCCGGGAGCTTTGAGGGAAGCGTAAAAAACGGCCTTCCACATGATCTGTTGTTGTGGTCGATAAATGGACCTATCTGTATAAATCATGCTTCGAGCAGGAGCAGGTTTGTCATCAATTGGCGGGCTGTAAGATGAAAATTCCTGAAAGGTCATTTGACCCTTTTTACTAGCAAAAGCAACAAACTGACCAGAAGAGTTGGGCGTCTGCGTTCCTTTGAAAGTTGATTTTCCGAGCGAGTCAGTTATTAGTCTTTTAACCAGTTCCGAAGGTTTGGTGTATTGGAATCTAAGAACTTCAATGTCAGCCCCTTTTACGGGTGTGCCCGTGGCTCCGTTGTAAACTTCGAAGTCAACTGCTCCATTTTTGGATTGATTGGCAAGTACCAGATCACCAAAAATCATCATGCTCCCGCGCACAATATTCGAACTCTTCTCCAGCGTAGGACTCATAGAGACGGCCACAATATAAAATCCGGGTTTGTGGTCCGGTGGCGTGACAAAGGCTTTGTGCTGACGGAAATCTGTCGTGCTCGGAATATCAACGGACCATGTTTTGGTAGGTGTCTTCGTTCGAAGGACTTCGAGTTCCCGGTAGTCAGGATAGTGGTTGTAGTCCTTGTTCGCTATCATGAAATTTTTGATATCATAGCGAAAAGAAAAGAAGTGCAATCGAGTCAAATTTTTATAGCGGACATCAATGGATCTCCGCCCTGGGCCATCGACACGCATGGCATTCATTTCCAGGCTGGGGCTCTTGATTCTGTTTATAATATCTCGGCAGAGTTTTGCACCCTCTGAGGTGGGAAACTTCTTCGCTCCCATTTCAGCAATTTCCTTTGCCTTTACGAGAGCATAGGGATCGTCAAATTGTTCCCAAAACTCAGCGAGACGTCCGGCTCCCATAGAATACCAAGGTGTACTCTGATTTGTTGCAAGCAGGGTATCGAGGTGCTTCATGATGGCAGTCTTATCCTCCGACTCCGGAAACCTGGAGTGCAGTATCTTGAGGAGTTCGATTTGGGCATCAAGCGCCGCACCCGCATTTTTTTGACTCAGATGCCAACTTTTGAGGTCGTGGAGGATAAAGGCAATCTTTTGTAGAGGATGAATCTTCGAACTTGTTAATGAAAGCCCTTCAGAAATTTTCCCGACATCAGGTCAGGCAATTTGAGACGGTAGATTTCATTGGATTGCTCAGGTGTCCAACCGGCGGAGTCGTTTAGAATCTCGACAAACAGATGAGTCAGAGTGTCCCGAAAAGTATCACGGATTCCAGGTGGGTAGGTATTGGCCGCGATGTAGTCATTTAGCTGCGTTTTAGGAAGAGCACCCAACTCCTTGCGATCAGCCCAAGCAGAATTCAGGCCTTGAATGGCCTCAAAATATATTTCTTCAATCGTCCAGGATTTGAGGTCCTTCGCGGCCGCAGTTTGAATTTTCGTGCGCTGTCGGATTTCCCAGGAGTAGGCCTGCGCGTAGTACTGGAGCGAGTAGGCATTGAAAACATTGAGAAGTACCAAAGCTCTGGGGTCCTTAGGCCATGGCTTAGACCTAAAGTTTTTGATTGCGGTCTCATAATCGTGCAAACCAGTTTCAAGTTGTACGAGCTTTGTGAGAATGCGCGCCTGATCGAGGGGCTCTTTGACTTGTTGCCCTTCGCTCTTTAAAACATCAAGAGCGGCCTGAAATTTCTGCTCACTGATCAGTTGATCAATTTTTTTGATCAGACTCTGATAGTTGGTTCTACCCAGAGCTGGGGCTCCACTAAAAAGGGAAATAAAAACAGCGAGTAAGATGAGATTTGAGAAATAATTATTCATTCCAAAATCCTCCCCTTTGATCACACAAAAATCAACTTCGATTCAATGTCTCACGCAGACAGATACGATCTGTTTTCAAATTCAGGAGATTATTGGCGAAATGCACGACCTCAGACTTGCCAAACCCAGCTCACTCCAATAGTTTATTTAGATGCTCCATAGACATCACAAGTTAATGTGGAATTTCAGCAAATCCTTTGTTCTGAGTTTGGGAAGGCCTGTCTTTATCTATCTGTCTAGTCTTTCGATAACACTTCAAATTGGCTTTGCGGCTATTTTTTATTTTATCGAAGTGGACGAGAATCCAGGCATTTTAACATTTTTTGATTCGTTCTATTATACGGTGACTGTCATGACGGGTGTGGGCTTGGGAGACATCGCTTCAGTAACAACCGCAGGCCGAGCTGTTTCTATATTTATGATGTTAACAGGAACAGTTATTTTCGTTTGCTTTACGGGGGTTCTTGCGGCCTCTATTTTGCAAATTGAATCCGAGCATATCCGCAAAAACGGTCCGACGCCGAAGTAAGCCTGAGCGTTGAGGCTTTGGTGATTGAAGGAGTAGGATTGGCCAAGCATTTTGAAACAGAATGGTTTTTTGAATCTTTCGCTTCGGACCTGACTTTCATCAAAAAGCGGATGTTTGGGAGCCTGGCAGCTTATTTAGATGGGAAGATTGTCGCTGTTCTTTCGGAGAACCACACGGATGAAGTCTGGAACGGAATTCTTCTCCCAACTGAGCTTCAGTCTCATACTGATTTGCTGAACCAGTATCCCTTTCTCGAGAGTCATAAGATTCTAAAGAAATGGCTTTTTTTGCCCGCGACCGATTCTCACTTTGAAGAACTTGCTCTGCGTTTGGCGGCGAGAATTGCAGCAAGAGATCCCTTGTTTGGGGTTGTGCCAAAGGAGAAGAAGGCAAAAAAACAGATAAGGTAGCAGATGCGGTTTAGGAGTCTATCTTAAGCAAATCTGTTAAATTCTGTAAAACGTGGACTAAGGCATCAGTTTTACTCAACACCAGATGGGCCCCGCGCGCCATGATATCGTCAGCAGTGATCGTGCTTCCGCCAAGGCCTGAGAATAGAACAATCACTGGTAAATCGGGGCGCGCACTTTTTACGCGTTCAAGCAATTGAACCCCATTTAACTTGGGCATATTCGTATCATTGATAACGGCCGCTGGCTGATTTCCACCATATCCAGAATTGTCTCTGGCCATTTGAGTGGAATGACTTCTAAATCCAAATTGGACTCAAAGTAGTCCCTCCACATTTCTAAAATACGTTCTTCGTCGTCCACTACCAATATTCGCTGTCTCACGGTGACCTCCGATATTCACCATGCCTAAATCTGTGTCAGTCTTCGACCGAAGTACGTAATTAGGATGCCTGATTTCAAAAACCTGGACTTTTTCGGGGTCCTTCAGATTGGTGGAGCCTTTTGTAAGCCGAGGGAGTCATTCCTGTCCTTTTCTTGAAGTAATCATTAAAGACAGATTTTGAATTAAACCCTGAGTCAATAAGTTGATAGAGAGCAAAAATCGCTATGGGGAAGACAATGGCAACCCGGATCATATTCATAGGATGGAAGGCGAGTCCATAAGCTAATTCATTTTCATCAAAAAAAATATGAGACATCAAATACCAAAGACAAGCACCGATAAAACCAATGCCTAATACGCGATCGCTTGTTTTGCCTTCGTGGGGTACCGGAGATAAGCTTTCAAAAAAATGAATCAAAAAATAAATTGATATAAGCTGGAGCGGGAGCACGAGGCCATTTAAGAGCGGCCAACTTCCCTTAATCCCTGTCCATCGAGCTACATACAGAAATTGAGTAGAAAGATTTGAAATAAGTACCCAATAAGTGTGCCTTGAAACTTCTTGAGGGTCGGCAATAAAAACAACGACAAAATGAAGGTCAAGGTCATCGCGAGATGGACGTAAAACAATGAAAGCATAGATTAGAACTGCCCCTGACCTTTCAATTTAGTCAAAGGTAAAGCCCTCACAGATAGGTTCATGGGATTAGGCCCTTCTAACCAACATCACGGCGGGCCAGCGTTGATGTAGATGAAGATGGTTGCAAATAGACCTACGTAGGCCTAAAATTCAAATTCGGGGGTATTGTGGCTTTATTTATTTCGGCTATTTTTTTCACGTTGGTTGTAGAATCTAAAAATGCTTTTGGAGGGAATACTGATCAATTGAAGATTGTAAAGCCCACCGAAGGACTTCGTGTTTCACCCGGACAAAACGTTAGTATTGTCATTCAGCCGGCGAATAATGTAAATCTTAAGGAAATGATGGTTGTCAGTCTTGGTGAAATTCTTCAGATAACGGGCCCGCCTTGGGAATCTTCATTTCATGTACCCCCTACTGCTAACGGGACACTAAGCTTGACCGTAGTTGGAAAAGATCACAATGGAAAGATCTATGATTCCGAAGTAAGACTAACGGTCATTCAGAACTCATCATTACTCAGATTGGAAAGTGAAACAGACAGACTTTATTTTGAGCATCTTGATCCTGATATTTTTATGTATATCACCGTCAAGGGGGTATATCGAGATGGTATTCGCCGCGACCTTAACAAACTTGATTCAGGGACGGTTTTTACCAGCAGTGATCCGGATATTGCGGTAGTCAAACCCGATGGAAGGGTGATTCCCAAATCTAATGGAAAAACGAAGATCACTGTGCGAAATGGTGAGGCCATGATGTCAGTTCCAGTTGAAGTGTTAACTTCCATCGACTCTGAAATTAATCAAATCTCAACTCAGAATTCCGTTCCTAGGAACGGAATTCTGTCTTCGATTGTTAATGTGCATAACAAAGATGCTCAGAGGGCCATAGATTTGAGAGTCGTGATTGAATTCCCTATAAATCTGGCTTTATTAGAAGCAAAGGGAGAAGGATGGTCTTGCTCCAACGTGAGTAAAAATCACCTTGAATGCCAACGAGGGAATCTCAATGGAGGGTTGAGATCGGCTATTTATCTCAAATATAAGTCTGAGTCCCTCTGCAAAAATATCGAAATAGTGGCTAGTTTGCAGGCCGAAAATCAGGAAGAAAATGTTGATGACAATCTCAGTGTGCTGAGACTTCCCTGTAGCAGGTAGTTCATTTAGAAATATCGATTGACCTGAACAAAGAAATTTTGTTTAAGTACACCTCTGGTGTATATTTTAAAATATCAAGCAAGTCGAGTTAGGGATGACTCAAGTTTTATATGCGCCTGTCTCAGCTCAATTTATTTCCCATTGTTTGGCGGGGGTCACAGTGACACTTTTCTTCTCACCTATCAACGACATCACCACCGATCCGATTTCTCCTCCTCGCTATGAATATCTATCAACTGAGTTTCCAAAATTGAACTGGGCCTATCGACCGGAAAACCGCTCGATCCAAAAATCCAAATATCCAGAAATAATACCTTTGAGCATTGAGAACCACTTGCCGCCAGAGGTCTTTGCGGCGGTTTCCCAAATTGCGAACTCTCAGAGTGATTGGGTCGTCGTAAATATCAATTCCAGCGAGAAACGACTGGAGGCAACTGTGACCACGCTTCTTTTGCGATTCAAGGATGACTTAGTAATAGAAATCAGACCAGCACCACCCGGTGGGTCTGAGGTTCACATGCGTTCTAAATCCCGCGTTGGGCGTTCAGATTTTGGAGCGAACTCTAAACGTATAAGGGATTTTTTTTCCTTGATTAGGAAGTATTTTAAGATCTAGGGCGGAGCATACGCCCTCATGTGCTCTTGTGAAAAGCTGAATTGTCAGCTAGCTAGGTCTAGTCTGGAAAAATGTAGACTCTATTTAGGAATTCCAAGAATTTGTGTTGCCAAATTATAGTGAAGTTGGAAGAAAAGTGTTAAGAACTCCTGAGCAAATCCTGTGGCTATCGCTCGTGCCTTATCTGGGTGGTCTGCTATCTGCTGTTGGATTTCCATTGGCAAATGAGTCAGCATATCATCTTTGTTTAAGAGCCGTTGAACTATTCTGAAGGAGGTATCATATTCAATGGATTCGTATTTCCTGTGAAGAGATACGGTCACTTTTCCATCATCACTAAAGGCAAAAGAAAAGTTTTCATGTTGAAAAAAATGATCGCGATAAAATTTCCGTAGTCTTTCTTTGGAAATCTCTTCAGTGAGAATCGTATTTGCAATTTCAGATCCCCATTCTGCGCTCCCATGAGATTCATGAAAATAAATGAAATAACCAAAATCAAAAAGCAATTTTTCCTTTTCCGAAAGTGCAGAAAAGAGATCATCATAACGAAGCTGCTCATAGAAAATTTTGGCAAAATTGCGGGGAGATTTTCCATCTCGTTGTGTGAATGAGTCCACAAGGATCTCGTTGGATCGAGCGTGATAAAGATCATGAATGGGAAAAAGCCACGGAGCCATGACTCTCCCATCGACCTTCACATCTTGATCTATAAGGCCGACTGGGTAGATTCGTTGAGAAAAAAGGCGATTGATGGCTCTAAGACCAAGGTTTTCCCAAGTCAAAAGAAAGGTGGCTCCTGAGGAGTGAGCGAGTTGAATCATCTCGATCAAATTCGGAGAGAGGAAGCCGCGGCTGTCCCGCTCGACTAGCGAGACATTGTCACCATTAAGAGCTTCACTGATTCCTGTAGTGATATCATATATTGGAAATCGATCGTCCCCGTCATAGAGGCTTTTTCTGCCTCTAGAAATTCTCTTAAGAATTGTCCAAAGTGATGGAAGCGCCCTACGAAAGCGTGGGTCCGTTTGGTAAGCGCGCCAGATAGACTGTCGCATTTTCCTGTTCATTTCGTATTGTGGAAGTTCATTTAACGCGGCAGTTGCTAGATCATTGCTCTCCAGGAAGGCCCTCGATGGAGTCAGTTGGTCAGGAACATAAGCACCGAGATTGGAGAAGTCTTTCCGAAGGACCTGGTCACAAGGAGAACCTTGGGAAATGACCGAAGTTGCAAAAATCAAGAAGCAAGACAAACAGAGATTTAAAAAATATTTCATGGAGCTATGTTCCCAGCAAAACACATGCCATTAGACTCGGTTCTTGTGTGAAGGATTGATTGATGTAAGTAGGAGTTCATCAAGAAAAATAGGGAAAAAATGACAGGGGTGTCAGCGAGCGGTTTAAGATCTAGGGAAATACCCATCCTTTGCGCCTGAATTCTAGGGCGAATTGTGCGGTGATGAACCAAGAAGTGAGTTCGCAGCTGCCGTCTCAATGAGTTGTGAAGATTCTGAATGTCCAAGATAACGATCAATAGTATTGTGCAATAGATAAATAAAAGGCGTCAAACCGATGGCAATGAGAAGTTTGTAAGAATAGTTAGTCGCGACGATGCGAAAAAAATCATTGGTTTCTATTTTTCCCGGAAGCCAAAAAGCGATCCCAATAATAACAAAACTGTCGACAAACTGAGAGATCACAGTAGATCCAGTTGCTCGCAGCCAGAGCATTTTGCCATCTGTTTTTTGGCGAAAAAACCAAAACACGCTGACATCTATCAGTTGTGAAATGGCAAAAGCCACCAGGCTTCCAACAATGATCCAAAGGGACTGTCCAAATACTTTCTGAAAGGCCTCATCCTGAACTGGTGAAAAAGAGGCAGCAGGAATTTGAATGGCAAGGAACAAAATAACAAACGCATAGGAAATCAAAAGAATTGTCATCAAAGTCAGACGTCGAACCCCATCTCGTCCAAAGTACTCATTGATAAGGTCTGTCGAGAGAAATACAATTGGCCACAATATGACGCCGATACTGGCTGCGGGCTGGCCAATCAGCGGAAGATCCAAAGGAAAAAGAATCAGCTTAACTCCTATGACTTCTGCTAAAATAGCATTTGTGATGAAAAATCCAGTCAAAACAAGAAAAACAATGTCACGGCGTGATTCAATTTTCATAAATTCTCGTATTCTTCAGGGCAATTTCGAAAGACGCTGAGATTCAAAAACAATCCTGAGTCCGAATGCAAAAATAAGCGCAGCAAAGACAAGGTGTGCCACGGTGATGAGGGGCGGAATCCCCAATTTCACATTGGAAATTCCCACAAGCAGTTGTGCGAGGATGAGACCATTCATCCATCTTCCCGTGACCAACAGCGACCTAGGCACCTTCATTTTTGAGACCAAATAATAGGCTCCAAAAATTGCAAAAATGGAAATGTAGGCCCCTAGCCGGTGGATAACCTGTAATCCCACGAGGCCCCCAAAGCTGGGAAACCATTTTCCTTGGCAAGTTGGCCAATCGGGACAGGCCAATCCAGCATAATTGGAAGAGACAAGACCTCCCAACAAAATCTGTACATACACAATTGCGGAAACAAGGAGATAAAGAAAATTCACCCGACCCAATCCTTTGAGATTTATTTCGGGTTTATAACTGCCTTTGGACTCTTCGTGGTGAATGGACAAATAGATCCAAACCAAGCACCCAAAAAAGGCGATTCCCAAGCCCAAATGGGCTGTGACAGTTCCAAAATGCAAGAGTTTAAGGACAGTGAGGCCACCCATGACAATTTGAACGCCAAGAATCACTAAGGTGAGTTTGCTCAAATTTCGTATATGAGACGGTATAGCAGGGTTGAGATGCATGGCGATGCTAAGTGCCAATGTCATTAGAGCAATTAAGCCAGCAAGGACGCGATGTATGAATTCAAAATAAACTTGTACGTCAAAGTCAGGTATGAATTGGCCAAAACAGAGCGGCCAATCAGGACAGGCAAGGCCCGCGTCCATGGCGCGCGTGGCTCCACCCAATGCAATCAAAGTCAAAATCAAAATGCAAAGAGCAAAGGTCCCTTTTCGAAGCATCAAGAGGGAGGGAGAAGAAAGTGGACCGGCCCAGGTGAAGAGAGCTTGTCGGATCATAGGTTCCTCATTTCAAGAAAAATTTCCAACCACCTATCTAGGATGGGAACAAATAAAAAAGCCAACATACTAAAGTTGGTCCATAGAAAAAAGGAGAGCCATCCCGTTTTTCCCTTTGAACGAAAGAATCTCACAAATTCGAAAAGAACCTTGATTGAGAATGGAATGACGACCAGGAGATAGAGCCAACTCGAATCTATGATCCACGGAGAGATCACTGCGAGTGCAACATAAACGAGCATGTATATTCCAATGAAATAGAGAGTGCGAGAGTCGTCCATTGCAACAGGCAAAGTTGGGACATTTCCCCTTCGATAATCTTCTTTGTATTTTAAAGCAAGCGCCCAAAAATGTGGCATTTGCCACATAAACATAACGAGAAATGCGTAGACACATTCCCGAGTAAAGATTTGAGTGCTATTGGCGGAGTATCCAATCACCACAGGCATAGCGCCCGGAATGGCGCCCGGAATGGCAGCAAATATCCAGCGAGGTTTCCAGATCATAGTGTACAGTCCATTGTAACTAAAAATAGTCAGCAATCCCAGAAGAGCTGAAAGAGGTTGTATCCAAAACAAAACAAGACTGCCACAGCTCATCAAAGACAAAGAAACAATAAGACCTTGCTGGGGGCTCAATTCGCCAGTAGCAATCGGTCGTGCTTGAGTTCTATGCATCAGCCTGTCCAATTGATATTCCTGAACCTGGTTGAGGGCAAAACTACCTGCACTGATCAACGTGACTCCAAAAATGAGGCCCAAAAAATGGGTCCATTCAAAACTGTATTCGATTCGAAAACTAAGCCAATAGCCGGCCACTGCAGTAAGTACTACAAATGGGATCAAATTAAATTTCACTAGGCGCTTTAAAAAAATAAGCACAGGAGCCTCACCTGACTGCTCCAAAATCGGAGTTTCGAACCATTCGGAATTGGAAGCTGAGTCTACTTAGGTGACTGGTCTAAACGAGTCAAGATATCAAAAATTGAAAAGCCATACAATACGACCAAAAAGAAAATACCCGAACCAAAAATGAGTTTGTTCATTTTTCCATCATATTTTAAGCCCATAAAAAACAAGACGACCAAGGTGGCCTTTGTGCTTGCGACGGCCATCGCAAGGATGATGTTAAGTTTACCGAAATGAACGGCCTCACCCATAACAGTTGGGGAGATGAGTACAGTCAGCAAAGTTAAAATCATGAGCGCTGCAAAGGTCTTAAAATAAACCTGACTGGGAATGATGTGGTGTGTAGTGTCGTGGTTTCCGTGTTCCATGCCGTCTCCCTTAAGTCAGATAAAATAGCGGAAAAAGAAAAATCCATATCAAATCAATAATGTGCCAAAAAAGGCCTACGCCCTCCACGGGTGTAAAGTATTTGGGTCCAAACTCGTCCTTTGCGATAGCTCGATAAAGGATCCAACTGATCAACCCCATGCCAATTAAAACGTGTGCTCCGTGGAGACCCGTCATGGTGTAATACAAGCCAAAGTAGATTTTGATATGTTCAATATTGGCCATTTCTGGATTCGTGAAGAATTTCGCTGGTGCCAGACCCAAATGCAATTTGTGAGAATACTCAAAGTATTTCACCACCATGAAGACGGCCCCACACAAGACGGTAACGGCGAGACTTATGATCGCCTTCTGGCGATCACCCTTTTGGAAATAGTGAATGCCCAATGCCATTGTGAGGGAGCTAAAAATGAGCACAACAGTATTCAAGGCCCCCATTCGCCAATCCACCGTTGTGGCTCCCTTAAGGAAGACCTCAGGGTAAAGCCCCCGGAAAATTGTGAGAGCAACAAAGAGCCCACCAAACATGAGAATTTCGGTGGCGAGAAACAACCAAACTCCTTCTTTAGAAGCAATAAACTCCTTTTCAGGCGATTCGAAGTGATGTGCGTGATGATGCTCAGATGCCGTCTTAGCGATACTCATAAGGACCTGCCGTAATGACTGGAATTTTATTGAAGTTGTCATGAATTGGGGGTGAAGCAATCGTCCATTCCAGAGTTTTACCCCCCCAGGGGTTTGCTGTGGCCTTTCTTCCTGCAATAAGACCGTGAATAATTGTCCCTAATGCGATCAGAAAGCCAGTTGCAATTAAATAAGAGCCAACGGTTGAAATCCGATTGAGAGCTGTGAACTCAGGAAGGTAATCAAAATATCGTCGTGGCATTCCAAGACTCCCAAGAATGAATTGAGGGAAGAACGTCACGTTAAAGCCAAGAAAAATAAAAAACCAGGACAATTTTGCTGGAAATTCATTCACCATTTTCCCAAACATCTTGGGAAACCAATAATAAATCCCACCCATGAACGCCATCAGAGTCCCACCCACCATCACATAATGAAAATGAGCGACAACAAAGTAAGTGTCATGCAGATGAACATCCAGGGCAATTGTTGCCAGCATGATTCCAGTCAGACCGCCGATCAAGAAAAGAAACATAAAGCCAACGGCAAAAAGCATAGGAGCGTCCAATTTGACAGAACCCCTGTACATCGTGGCCACCCAATTGAACATCTTGATCGCTGTTGGAACGCCGACGAGCATGGTTATAAATGAAAACAAAATTCCGGCCCATTCTGACTGTCCGCTAACAAAAAGGTGGTGCCCCCATACAAAGAAACTCAGGACCGCAATCGCAAGGCTTGAATAAGCAATGGCTGTATAGCCAAAAATAGTCTTTCGGGAAAAAGTAGCAATCAATTCTGAAATGACTCCCATAGCTGGGAGAATCATGATGTAGACGGCAGGATGTGAGTAGAACCAAAAGAAGTGCTGAAATAGCACGGGGTCCCCACCCAATGTCGAATCAAAAATCCCCACTCCGAATAATCTTTCGAAGATCAACAGCAGGAGAGTGATTCCAAGTACGGGAGTCGCCAAAACCTGAAGAATGGCGGTCGAATAAAGGGCCCATACCATCAACGGCATCCGAGTCATGGTCATTCCAGGAGCTCGGAGGCGATGCACGGTAACGATGAAGTTGAGCCCAGTCAGGATCGAGGACATGCCCATCGTGAAGGCGCCGGCGACCATCAAGATGACACCACTTTTTGTTTGCAGGCTATAAGGAGTATAAAACGTCCATCCCGTATCAACTCCAGTTGTGAAGAGTGATGTCACAGAGATGAATGCGCCCAGCATGAAAACATAATAGCTGGCCAAATTGAGGCGAGGGAAAGCGACGTCCTTGGCTCCGAGCATAATAGGTAACAAGAAATTTCCCAAAAATGCGGGAATTCCAGGAATGATCACCATAAAAACCATAATGGATCCGTGATAGGTCATCACTTTGTTGTACTGATCGGGTCCCATGATTGTGGACCCCGGGGCAATCAGCTCTGTTCTGATCAAAAGCGCGTAAATTCCTCCAATGAAAAAGAAGACCAGGATGCTAAGGAAGTACATCAATCCGATCCGTTTATGGTCTAAGGTCGTCATCCACGACCAAAGGCCCTTCCCATGGTGCAGGTAGTCCTCATTGTGGGTTGCATTTGCAACATGAGCCATTGTTGTCTCCTTACTTCACTGTCTTAATAAATTCGATTAGGTCCGTTATCTCGTCATCTGTCAATTGCCCTTGGAAGGGCGGCATTTGCCCAGGAGTAAACCCTTTGACCACCTTAGCGTTAGGATTCAAAATGGATTCACGAATATAATTTTCGTCAACAAGTGCGCTACTCCCATCAGACAACAGCTCCGTTTTTCCAAAAATTTCTTTGAAGCTTGGACCAATGACAGTTTTTCCGTCAAGGCTGTGACACGCGCTGCAGGCCTTTGACTGATACAAGGCGCTTCCCCGCTGAGCCGGACTGTCGCCTGCTTTTCCCTGACCGCTGTCTGAAAGAGAGAGCCACTCGTTGAACTCATTTTGCGGCAGCACCTTCAACTTGGCTAACATATTTGAATGCTGGAGGCCACAAAACTCAGTGCAAAATATTTGAAATGTTCCGAGTTGATTGGCTTCAAACCAAAGCATTGTGTACATGCCAGGCACTGCATCCTGCTTGGTTCTGAAGGATGGAATAAATAAACTATGGATGACGTCGCCACTTGTCATCACAAGCTTGACGGGGGTGTTGATGGGAACGACCAATTCGTTCGTTGTTTTCTTTCCCGATTTGTACTGAAAATCCCAACGCCACTGCCATCCTGTGACACCAATTTCTATCGCGTTTTCTGGAACCTTCCGCTGGAGATAATAGACATAGGCACCCCAGGCGAAGACGCCCAAAAAAACCAACAAGGGGATGAAGGTCCAAAGAAACTCCAAATAGTAATTATGGCTAATGTAGGCCGTTTTGTCCGTGTCCGTTCGGCGCCGGTATTTGACAATGAAATAGAGCATTGCCACGATCAAAATCGCTCCGCCCAAAAAGCTCACTAACAATAAACTATCGTAAAGCAGGTCCCATTGACCTGCAAAGGTCGAGGCCTGCGGTGGCAAAAAGGATCTCATGTCAGCTTGCTCCTTGGTGCTTCCAGTTCTTACGCCAAGCTGGAATCAAGACTGCCGCCAAGGCAAGTATGGTCAAGATCGCAGCAACTCTCATAAAATTATATGCATAGAAAGAATATTTACCCGCAGTGGGGTCGAATTTAAAACAGAAAAGCATGACCTGTTCTGTCAGTGATCCAATCTTGCCCTTTGCGGCTTCTACCAATGACAAACGAAAAGTGTTCTCTGCAAACGCAACGCCATGAAGGTATCTCGATATTTCTCCCTGTGGTGTTACGATAATGACGGCCGAGGCGTGAGCCCACTCACCCGTAGATTTCTCAAATCGATAGCCGAAGCCAGCTTGCTCAGCCAAGCGCTGTGTATTCTCAGCGCTACCTACAAGAAAATGAAGTCCAGATTCTGCCCCGGGCTTTTTGAGCTGTTCCAGATGGCTTTGCTTTTTCTCAGCTGCCAAGTCTGCAGTTTCGTTGGGATCAATGCTGATTGTCACAACCCGAAACTCCTTACCAGGAGTCCATTTGCTCAATTTTAAAACATCGAAAAAACCATTCAAAAAGAAATTACAAAGGTTGGGGCAGCCGTAATAGACAAAATTCAACACCACTGGAATTCTTCCGTCAAAGAACTTTGAAAGAGGAACTGTGGTACCATTTTCATCTTGGAAACTCAGAGAAAGATCGAGTTGTGCACCGAGCTTTTCCTTGATTCCAATGCCTTCCGTCTGAGCGGCTTTAACATTTGCATGTTCTTTGGGCGCCTGGGCTTGGTGGTTCGCCCCTGCTGTCTGTCCAAATAAAAGAATTGAAAATATAATAACCCGCACTCTTATTTTCCCGCCTTGAAAGCATCGATTTCGCTTTGTGTGGGTAGAGTTGCGACAGCAGTTCCAGCCAAATCTCTAACATAATGAACCAAAGCCCATTGGTCTAATTCGGGAAGATCAAAAGCCACCATCGCAGACCCTGGGATTCCCTTTTTGAGGGTATTCATAATGGCAAAGGGGCTTGGCCCATTTTTCCAATTTGCAGGCGAAGTAAAGTCTCGAGGTTTTGGATTGAGACTCATCCCGCCAGGGCCGTCTCCCTTTCCCATATCACCGTGGCAAACGCTGCAATAGGTTTCATAAAGGGCTTTCCCCTTCACGATGAGCTCAGGCGTCGCCACCCAAATATTTTCGGGCACGGGAGAGGAAGTTTCCTTATTTTGAACTTTTGCAGGATCGCTACCGGGTACGTCAGGATGGGGAAGTTTTTGAATGAAAAGTATGTACACAAAAAAACCGAGGGAGACCCCAAGTCCTGCAAATAGAAAAAGGCCCCCATTTTTGTCTTCATTCATTGAAATAAAACCTCCATGCAGATCTTGCAGATATCCTGTGAGGAAATCGATAAAATAAATAAGGGGTAAAAACTAGCCCAATTCTAAAATAATGCATTTTAAAGGTCATTTATATTGTATCGCGTCATGCTTAGCCCTCATTGGGCCCTCGTTTATTGATAGTATCTTCCTCGCTGATCTGCTAAAGACACAAAGCATAAAAAGTGAAAGGAAGTTCTTATGCGTCTATTATCCATTGTTTCATCAGTTACTTTTTCAGCTATTTTTGGGGCCATTTTGATGAGTTGCGCCACAGAATCTCATCAGGCAGTAAAGGTTGAGCAATCTGGATCTGCTAACACAGCTTCTAGTTATCTGGGCGAAAAGCATCCTGTTGTAGTGGGTAAATTTGATAATCGATCAGGCTTTATGAGAGGGGTTTTCACTGATGGACCAGATCGCCTTTCAAGTCAGGCCAAAACAGTTTTGATTGCGCACCTACAACGAACTGGACGTTTTAGCGTTCTTGATCGTGACAATATGGAAGAAAATTCTGGGGAAGCAAAGCTTTCTGGAAAAAAGCAAAAAATAAAGGGAGCAGATTTTACGATCACGGGTGATGTTACGGAGTTTGGTCGTAAAGAGATCGGCGATCGCCAACTGTTTGGAATCGTAGGCAGTGGTAAAAAGCAAGCAGCATATTCGAAAATCACTTTGAATGTGGTGGATGTGGCAACTTCAGAGGTCGTGTTTTCAGCTTCCGGTTCAGGTGAATATGTTCTGAGCAACAGGGAGGTATTTGGTTTTGGCGGAACTGCTGCTTATGACTCTACCCTCAATGGAAAGGTGTTAGACCTTGCCATGCGTGAAGCTGTCGATCGTCTTGTTGAAGGTCTTGAACAGAAGAAATGGACCGTAACAAAATAGTGAAAATGCACGCACACAAGGCACACAAAGCAAACAAGGTATTTTTTCCTTTGATCTCTTTTTTTAGGGTTTCTTTGGTTTTGGTTGCATCCATTTTTGTAGGTGGATGCGCGAGCCAGTCGATCTATTACTGGGGTGATTACGAGGACCTTATCTATGCTCAATACCATGAGCCTGGAAAGGCGACACAAGAATATCAGATTGAAAAAATGCAGGCTGATATTCAAAGGGCAAAAAGCAAAAACAAACCTTTACCACCAGGATTTTACGCTCATTTGGGCTATCAATATTTACAACTTGGAAAAGCAGGTGAGGCTCGACAGTATTTTGAAACAGAAAAGGGAAATTTTCCTGAGTCTGCCGTGCTTATGGATCGGTTTTTGAAAAAATTGAAGTAGGAACCTTGTTGAATGAAGTATCAGAAGAAATTGAAAATGCTTTCTCAGACAGGATTCAATATAAAGATATTGTTGTCGGTCATTGGAAGCCTGTTTGTACTTGCTGGCTGTGCAACCCACATCCCTTACAACTATGAAAAATTTCGAGCGGCCAAGCCTCATTCGATTCTGATATTGCCTCCTACAAATCAGAGCACAGATATTCAGGGAACCTATAGTTATTTATCAACGGTTACGATGCCAGTGGCTGAAAAGGGATACTACGTTTATCCTGTTGCTGTAATCGATCAGATGATGAAGGAAAATGGCCTTCCGTCTGCCAATGAAATGCATCAGGCTTCACTGAAAAAAATTCGAGAAATTATCAATCCTGATGCCGTTCTTTACCTGAATTTAGAGCAGTACGGTACAAAGTTTGTTCTCTTGAGCAGTCAAACGACTGTGACTGTCTCGGGTAAACTCGTTTCCGCAAAGTCGGGCGAAGTTCTTTGGGAAGGTCGCGCGACTGCAACTGAGTCCTCTTCATCCGGTGGAGGAGGATTGGCTGACTTGCTAGTAAATGCGGTGGTTAATCAGGTCGTCAATTCAAGCACGGATCGTGCGCATGAGGTATCTGAACAAGCGAGCCATGTGCTTTTTTTTAGCAATAGCCAAGGACTCTTAAATGGTCCCTACAAGGCAAAAGCAACCGAATAGTTTTTATCTTTATCACCTAAGACTACCAACTAAGAACAATTTTTCGACACAAGGTTCGTCATCTATAAATTGGGGTCAAGATGAGAATCGAACTGAAACTCGAGGCTTTGAGGTGGAATTGGGTCAGGAGATCCCCACTCTATACCACCAGCCGAAGTAGAGACCTCAGCTATTTTTTTCCAGCCCTTAATAAAGGCAGTGCGCTTATAGAGCTTTACCTGAATGTTTCCGAGAAGCGCTTCGTAATCATAGAACAGGGAGCCCTGAGGAGTCTGAAAGGGCAAGAGCAAGAATTTGTCCGAAGGGGCTGAGGCTGATATTTCAATGCGTTCACCTTTATTATTCTCGGCGGTGAGCTCCCAGCGACCCCAGTGAATATCGAACTTCACCCGGTGACCATCGGTGCTGCGAAAGATGTATTCCCGCTCCTTGTGCCGAAGGCCAACGCACAAACCTGTTAGCCAATAGAAGGAATTAAAAATCTTCGGTTTTCCTCCGCCCGCCGCGAGGACCGTTCCTGGAGAGCCATCAAAATGATTAGACACCAACCACGCCCACCATTTTGGAAATGTGCGACCCCAGTTGCGATCTTGATAAGAGGGAGCGCGTTCCAAATAGATTCGTCTTTTATCGATTTCGATCCATCCGCTTGCGTAAGCGGAAGCTTGTGCGGGATACCAGTAAATTCCAGAAATGCCCGCCACCTGGAGACCCCATCCCATCGCATTAAAAGCCCAGTCCTTTTCAAATTCCAAATTCCAGCGAATTCTCCTGCCATTTTTGTCGGTAACTTCTCCCGATATGAAACGGTCGGTTGCTCTATTATTTGAGATATCAACGCGAACTTTGTCATATTGTGCTGAAAAATCAGATAAGGGAAAATTTTGTTGGTAGAAAGACATTTCTCCAAAAGACCCAAATTGAAGGAAGGAGCGACCTCCTTGCACATCCCATGGGTTTATCACCCCATACGTAAATAAAAATGCCTCACTGGTCGCCGGATCGATGACTTTATAGTACCACCACTCGTACCAGCTCCCAGTGTCAGGGCGGCGAGATCCCGATTGTGCAGAATCCCTGTTCCATTGATAGGTGTTGTATGGATCAACCTCATCAGAGGCTATATATGCTGGAGAAGCTTGATAGGGCATCACAAACAAGAGGAAGAGTAAAAGCAGGAGACAAATCCACTTCCAAAACATAGGAATATGTTAGCGCCCAAGAGTCTGATTTGCAATTGGGTTCCCTTGCGCCTTCTGGACCTTCAGTCCAATTGCTTACTTTCTACTTTCTACTTTTGAAATTCCGGAGTTTTAGAATTATCATAGAGAAAATCCAAATCATCTTGAGTCAGCAATTTAGAAAATTCCAGAGCTGAAACTGTGCGCTTCAGCTGGTCCAAAGTTCGGGGGCCGATGATCAAAAAGTCAGCTCTTTGGTGAGCGAGCACATAAGCGTTAGCCACCTGGTCTGGAGTGTAGTTTGATTTGTGTGCGAGGTTAAATCCATCAGTGAATTCAATCACCCGCCGAAACCTGGCTTCATTGGAGTCGTGAAAGAGAGAGTCGTAGACATGTCCCCAGTACCGATCACCCTGATTTTTTAAGTTTAGCGCGTGGGATTTGGCTTCTTTCCAGGTTTTTGAGAAAATTGAAAAGCCTCCTAGCGGAGAGTAGGTCATCATTTTGATTCCCTTTTGAAACTCAGGATTCATCATCTCTCGGTGATAAACCTGAACTCCGCCCGAATGGATCGTGACCGAACTCATCTCCAGTATCGAAAAATAGGGACTGCTGACAACAGGCATCACTAACTGGGGATTTTCGAGGGCTGCATGTCGAGCCTCTTCAATTCTTTCGGGCAACCAATTTGAAAGCCCCAACATCATAAATTTCTCTTTGATGTCAGGGTGACTGAGAGCCTCCAATATATTTCGTGCTGGAGTGAACTGCCGATTGATTTTGTTATAATTTGAAAAATCAAGGTCGTCTCGGTGCATAAGGTAAATGGAAATACGTCCATTTAAGCGTTGCGAGGACCCTTCAATTTCTTCTTTCACATTTGATACGATTTGGTCCCTATTTCCTTTTAGGCGGCTCTCATAACTTCCCGGCCCAATATCAAATGGAAATCCCCCTTTTGTAATAACATAAAGATCATCCCTATTTTGCGCTTTCAGCCACTGTCCAAGCTGGTCCTCAATGGAGTTAACGTAAATTGGTGCCGTATCAAACATGTTGATACCTTGAGCAACGGCCTCGTTTAACACAGCCACTGCTTGTTCATGTGGAATCTTGCCCAAATGATCCGTTCCCATAATCAAACGAGAAATTCTTAATTGGGGTCCAGTTGGATTCTCTAAGTTTACGTATTCCATCTTTGCCTGACTAGTAAATGGCAAACAGGAACTAAAAAGAAAAAAAAGAAAAATTAAATGCTTCCCATAAATCAAATCCAGTTTATAAGCTTTGTGATCCATTGTTCACCCATCCTTTGTCCAAATAATGATCTTTGAAGAATAGGTAGTCAGTATTCAAATCACTTTTGTAAATAGGAAAGGAAATATGCATGAGCAAGATACTGTTTTTTTTACCTCCCTTTGTTTTGTCTTTGTGTTGGGGGTGTGCGGTAGGGCCCTTGGTAAGCCATGAAACGGCTCGGACGGTAGGTCACTCTCATCATGAATTAATAGGTGGATACGGACAGGCGGGCTACGTTCTGAAGTGGAATTATGGATTGACGGATCGCTTGGATTGGGGACTTCAATGGGAATCGTTGAGCATTGGTATTCGCGGTAAATATGCTGTCATCAATGGCAAAAATGATGGGCTTTCACTGGCTTTGGCTTTGGGCACCGGAACTTCTTTGGGTGGAAGTCACGTCTATGGGGACATCATTGCGAGCTATCTCGCCGAGTCATGGGAGCCGTACACGACGATGAGAATTGTTCATGTAACCAACGATCCTCTGGAGCTGAGCGAAAAAGACACAGGAAAAATTTTGTTTACGGTGAGCAAAAGCGAATATATTTACGGACAATTTATTTTAGGAACCAGATATTGGTTTAACCCGCATTGGCTATTATCGTTGGAGGGAAGTTCTCTTTTTTCTCTCTCATCAGGTTTTGAAATCGAAAGAAATTTGATCTTAGGAGCTGGCTTGGGGTATCGATTTTAATACTTAAGTGAGGAATTTATTGGTGAGTGATTGAATCATTCTCCAAGCAAGTCAGGTTTCTAAGGCTGAGCCCGCCGGGTCCATCTTTCAGAACACTCAAGTCACCAGTAATCGATTGATCACTTCTGGAAATGCGAAGCCTAAAAGTTTGAGATGAGTCTTGATACAAGTTTTTATCGGCAGACTCCGTGACCTCATAAGCCGAATTAAGCTTTGCTGAGTTATCATCGTCGTCATGATTCACAATCAATGCCAATAGACGAGAGCCATTCTCGGCGGTGATACCCACTTCAACCCACTGGTCACCCTCGTCCTGCCAGCACGAGATGAGCGTTTTCTTGGTTGTTTCCTTTCTAGTTGCCTGGGCCGAGAAAATAACAGAGAAAGCCAGAAGACTCAAAAAAATGTGCACGCCAAAACCCCCCAAAATGATGTGTTGACTTGGTCAATTTGAACAAGCTTGTCAAAAAGACTAGCAAGAAAGTATCGAATGACAAAGCTCATCGAGCCAAAATCTTGTATTTGACGTTTTTACACGACTTGAAATCAAGTCACCATTTCAAATTTTTACTGTTCTCAGTGTCCCTTGTGACCACTATTTGCCGCCTCATGTTTTAGAGGCAATTGATATGAGACTTCCTGACCTTTTTGCCCATCTCGTTGGCTTAAGAGAAGAAGAGCGCCCTTTTTTGTAACATCTAAATTTTTCGGAAAGGAACAAATAAAATAAAGCTCTTCACTTGGCTCACATGTTGCTTTGACTTTCTTCTTTTCGAAGTGATTGAGTTCCAGAAGGGAATTCTTAACCAAGGGATTCTTCCAATCAATATCCAAAAGGAAAACCTTAAACTGACCGTCTCCAATTGGGAGAATTTCAGAATGAAAGGCTCCCGGCATACGAATAAACCCGCCGTGAGGTCCAGGCTGACTTTCGCCATGTCCCCACGAGCTACGAGCGCTAATAGCCATCAAGGCAAAAACAATTAATTTCATTCTTCTATCCTTCCAAGATTTCGCCCCGACGGCCGTGCTGGAGCTTAATTCTTGGAGCTTGTGTTTTGGTTGGCCCATCCCGCTTCATATTGTGGCCAATCCTTTTCAACGACCTTCGTCTCTGGCAGTAGCCTGGCTCCTCTTGAAAGGATAAACCAAAGAAGGGGTAATAGCCCACCAAAAACAAATACCATACCACCAAAAGATCGGCAATACGTCAGTGTTTTGAAAACTGTTCCTTGCACGAGTTCGGCAGAGCGAGCGTACCAAAGTCCCTTTTCCAATACAGCGATCAGTTGATAGACTCCAACAGGGAACAGATCGAGGAACATCATCATGGCGACCCCAATATTCAATGACCAAAAGGAAACTCGAATGAGCTTTCCATTCCATTGGGTCTTCGGAAAAAGATGTTGGCAACAAAAAAGCATTCCACATAGGGCTATATTTCCCTTCACGCCAAACATGGCGCCATGTGCATGGTTATTTGTAAGATACGTCGCGTGCTCAAAATAGTTGACGATTGGAAGATTGATCAGTGAACCAAAAACGCCAGCCGCAAAAATATTCCAGAAATTTACGGCGAGGATAAAAAGCCAAATCTCGTTCATGACGATGGATTGTTTGCCGCCGAGCTGGAGATGATCCGCTTGTTTGCCCTTTTGTCGCATTCCCCAGGCATCGAGAGTGAGAAGAAGCAAAGGGAGAACTTGCAAAGTTGAGAAAACGCTACCGAGCGCAATAATTCCTGTCGGCTTTGCAATCCAGTAGAAATTGTGGGCGACCCCAATTGTTGCTGTAAATAAAAACATCATGACTGCGAGAAAGATGGCTCTTTCAGCCATCACTCTATCAATAAAGCCCATTTGCACCAGAAGGTAGGCAACAATAACTGTCGTAAATACTTCAAATGTCACCTCCACCCACATGTGAACGACCATCCAACGCCAATAATCTGCCACTGCAAAATTTGTCTCCGGAAGAACCATGAGTCCAAAGAAAAGAAAAAACACCATGACACCGCTGCCATAAAGCAACCAAGCGGGAACGGACCAGAGGTTTTTCTTTGTCAACCATGGCTTCACCGCTCTATAAATAATGAAAATCCAGAGAGCAAACGCCAAAAGAAGTATTATTTGGAACAAGCGACCGAGCTCCATGAACTCCCATCCTTGGCTGCCAACCCAATATGCTAAGTCTCCTGAAATAATTCCCGTCTGACCCAAGTAGATACCCACGAGAGCCCCAAATCCGACCAAAACACACATGCAAAAAAGAAGGTTGATAAGCAGCCTTTGACCGCGAGGTACCCGAGCCAGCCGAGGAAGGAAAAAGATAGTGTAGCCTACCCAGCACATGAAGAACCAGAAAATCTGGAAAAGAGTATGGTAACTTCGAGACACTGAAAACGGGATGAGATCGCCGAGATAAATTCCAAAGGGACGAACGAAATCAGTGGCACATATAATTCCGGCCAGGATCTGAAATCCGAAAAGTATCATCGCGAGGGCAAAGAACTTATAGGTTGATCGTTGAGTTGGATACACAATGTTCCTTTCAAGATCATCTGTTGTGAGACACTTTCCCTTCGTCGAATCCGCAAACGGATCGGGGAAGATCACTTTTATTTGACCATAAACATACAGGACCAGCATGATGCCAAAAAACAAAACAAGAATTGAGATCACGCTCCATAGGTAGGTGTCGGTAGTTGCGACGTTTCCAACTTCTGGGTCATAAGGCCAATTGTGAGTGTAACTGTAATTTTCTCCAGGTCGATTGGTGACGGCTACCCAAGCGCCCCAAAATACAAAGGCTGAAAGATTTGCGATGTCATTTGAAGTTAAGACATGGCCAAGACGAATATGATTTTTGTAGCTTGGATCACCAAAGACTTTCGAATAATGGCTCTTCACGGATTGGTAGGCATAAATTTGAGCTTCATTGATAAGTATTTTTCGACTTCCTTCATTCCAACCATTAGTTCGAAGCTCTCGCTTTACCCGGAGGCCGATAGAGTCCTTGTCATTTTGGCTCAGCATTTCACTCGAGGCCTGCTTTTCGTAAAACTCTCGCATTGCGAGAAACTTCTGATGAAGTGAATCAGCTGTAAAGTCAGGCCCGCGTTCGGAGCCATCTCCCCAAAAGGTGCCATAATTCATTAGCCCGCGACGAAGGAAGACTTGCTGTCCGCGGTGAATTTCTTGCTCCGAAATGATGGTTTCGTTTTGGGCGGAAACAAAATCTGCCAACGGAGGAGCGGCGGAGTAGGTCGCGCCCCCGAGATAGATCAACCCAGCGACGCTTATAATCGTCACAAATAGGAAGTGAATCATCCAATATTTCTTATTCAATAGAATTTGCGCGATGTTGCTTTGATTTGAAGCCATAAGTGACAGTCCTCCCCCACGAAGTTGGCTCATAGTAGTTCAGTAACAAAGAAGCAATGAGAGCAGCGAATGTCGTTAAACCTTTTTTACAAATGAAGATTTTAAATTGATCGCCCCGATTCCATCAATTTTACAAGCAATGTCGTGATCGTCGACTGCATCGATAATTCGAATATTTTTTACCTTTGTGCCCGCCTTTAAAATGGAAGAGGAGCCCTTGATCTTTAGATCTTTGACGACAACTACAGAATCTCCCGAGGTTAAGACATGTCCGTTGGCGTCTTTGGTCAATTGCAAAGGAGATTCCTCTTCATTTGGTTTATTTGAAGCTACAAAGGAGCTCCACTCATGAGAGCATTCCGGGCAAATCCAAAAATTGCCGTCCTGGTAGATGTTTTCTGATTTGCATTTAGGGCATTCAAGTTGTTTTTTCATTTCCAACCGAGCATATCTAAAAGTGCTCCAATTAACTAATCCAATTTTTTAAGATCCGCGCCGCATAACGAATCGGTCGAGTGTTGTCAGAAGTTGGAAAAAAGAAAATAGACGTCAAAAAATAGCTGATATACAGATAAGGAATATTTGAATTAAATCTGATGAATTACATCTCTCCTTCGAAGGAAATTTTCTTATGAAATATATAGTCTTAAATCTGTATAGGGGGCAACCGAGTTTTTTAAATCACAAGCCAGAGATCTTTACTGCGATTAATAAGGCAGAAGTAGACCTATTAACAGTTTTTTTCGATCGCATTGATGGCGATGGGGTCGCAAATCAGATTCATCATGGTGGAAGCAAAAGAGTGATTCATCACTTCCCGAGCGAACACTATGAATTCTTTAGGGAAGTATATAGCGGCAACGAATTTAGAGAAGGATCTATGGGGGAAAATCTATCCACCCGAGGAATTGACGAATCAAATGTGTGCATTGGTGATGTGTATGAGATCGGAAATGTCCGGCTCGCGGTCACAGAGCCACGAAAACCCTGTGCGACAATAAATCATCAGTTTGGGATCGATGGCTTGGCTCGATTGACCCAAGAGAAGTCAAAGACGGGTTGGTTTTATCAGGTATTGAGCGAGGGTTTAATCAGAAGAGGGCAGGAATTGGTTCTGTTGGAGAGGCCATTTCCTCAGTTGACAGTAGAGAGTTGCATTCAAGCCCTTTTGGTAACATTTGATAAGAAGGTTCTTCGTTTGATTTCCAGTAATCCTGTCATATCTGCCTCCTGGCGGAGACCCGCTCAAGATTACTTAAAAACTGGCATCAAACCTGACGACAGGGAGAGGTTGGGAGACTAGATATTTTTTTTGGACTTAGAGAAAGGTCAATCTCTGCGATTTTTCAAAAAAAACCATCGGCGTTCCATTTCTCTTTATAATTGATCGCCAATTTCGCTAAACTTAAGTTCAAAATTTCTTCTTGTAATTAGGCCATTTTCCGAAATTGAATCAATGAGGGATTTAAGAGCGGGCTTTAAATTCGATTTTTCATTTAATTCTAAAGTTGTCAGACCCAGCTCGCGAGCGAGGTCATCAATGGACAACTGTGATTGGTATCTGTAATAGACCGGAATGATGGGCTCTCCAACGACTTGTTCTCCGCCAATAGCCAATAAGGCCGCTTGAAAGCGAGCATCGTCCAGATCAAATATTTCATTCATTTCAGAATTTAGTTTGTGCATAGAATTTACAGCCGCAAACGTATCTTGACGAAATAGGCTTGGGTTTTCCGATACGGAAGCCCGTACCGAGTCGACGTTACGGTTCATGCCCTGAGCGTGGCAGGAGATACAGGAAATGCCATTCACAACTTCATGTTGAATTCGCAGCGGGTCCTGTACGACAGTGACGGGAGCAACGTCAATCCGGCGACCCCTGCCATCTACGATAACATAAGCCTGCAGACCATTTGGCAGATTGAAGATGATCTCACCGCCATCTTGAATAAACGTCTCTGGTTCAAAAAAATTCATATTGAGAGCTATGGGACCCACGGGAAAATCGAAAATACTGGCACGCCCGCTGGTTGTGGCAAAATCATAGCTCTTCCAGTAAGCTCCAAATCGAGTTGGGTGGCGTTCAATCAATCGGTTGTTGGCTGAAACAAAGGAATTTCTAATGCCGACTCGAGCGACGTTTCTTTCGTTTAAATTTCTCGTCACGTCCACGCCCAGAGCAAACTCAAGATCTGCGATTTCAAGCGGAATTTGTAAAACCCTATAATACAATTCGGGTTCGCTGAGAGCCTTGAGGAGCCAATCTCCTCTCACGATAGGGACAGAAGTTCCAAGCTCGGCGGCAATTTCTTGACCTTGGAGAGCTTCTGCGGAGCTAGATGGAGTTCTCGCATAGGGATAGGCTGCTGCAATGGCGCCCCAGGTAACCTGGGTCCACTGAAGCTTTGAAAGATCTATACGAAAAATCAAATTTGACTCACTGATTGAGACCGGTGCAAAAATTTTGTCTCCCCATGATAAGCTGTTCAATATTTTTGACAATGCTAACCGCAGTTGCCTGGTTTCGCTGACCGTAATTTTATCTTGGTTGAGATAAGAAAAATTAATATATCTCTGACTTGTCAAATCAATCTGCTGTCCTTTTATTTCCGAGATGTCCTTTTGAATGAGATTGAATACTTCTGCCGAACTTCTTTTTTCTGTCAGCTTTAGGCTGAGAGGGATCTCATTCGCCCCGGCTTGGATCCAAGCCGAAATGATTTGTTGTTCTTCGGCTGGCATGATTTGGCCTTTTGGCATGTAACCTGATTTCAACATTCGTACGAGAGGGGAATTTTCAGAGTCCCCAGGAACAATCAAATTTCTTTCTCTTAAAAAAGCCAGACTGGTAATGTTTTTGATATCACCAAAGCCTTGGCTGTCAGTGCCGTGGCAGCCAGCGCATCTTGCCTGAATAATATCTGATGCACTCAGTTCGAGAGAAATATTCTCAATCTGAAAGGAAGATGGACCGGCGGAACTATTGCTTCTGAAGACAGTTTTTGCTTTAAATGAGGAACAGGAAGCCAGTGGCACGAGAAGCACGGAATAGCAAATAGGTAAATAATTGAAATTAAATCTTCTCGCTAAAATGCTCAATCTATATCCCCTCCCAATAGAGATATTTGCAATCGCTTAGCCACTCATTTTGATTTTGGGGCGCTTTTAGTGACTTAATAGGATGCACACTTGTCTATAATTGGAGCAGGTGTCCTATTTGTATGCGGAGTGCCTCGGAGTGGGATGTCTAAGATTTAAGGGCCACAATCTGCAAACATAGATCTCCACATTTTCTGAACTGCTTTTGATGGAGTCCATACAGGTTGGCCTCTAAAGTAATTGGTGTTTCAATCCGAGAAGAATTAAGTGAAAACAGAACTGATATTTGGAAAGGTGCAAATCCTGAAAAAATTGAATAAAAGACTGCGATTTGTTATCTTCTTTTTTGCGGCCATCAGTGTTGTGCTCGTCTACCAAAGCTGTGGAAAATTTGGATCTCGGCAAAGCGCCGTCGTTAACGGATCAAATATTAATATTTTCTGTCCTGAGCGAAAGGCAATGTTGCCTCGTCTGACTCCTTATGAGTACGGTCAGATTGTCAATGACTTGATGGGCGGCGATTTCGATTCTTCCATTCTGAGTGCCTTGCCGACCTTCCCAACTTTGTATGGTTTTGATCGTCTGGCCAATCCCCCCTTTGACAGGGCTTCGGCTGAATCTTACATCAACGTAGCGGAGTCTTTGGCCACTCAATTGACTGGAGATCAGAGCACGCTTGCCGGTTGCAACATGAAACTTCCCTTCTATGAGAAAACCTGGGACAACTGTGCCCTCCCCGTTGTTTTGAAGGCGGGTCGAGCGCTCTACCGCAGACCATTGAGGGCGAGTGAAGTGGCAGATCTCAAGGCTTTCTTTTTAGACTCTTTGGCTCTTGGCCATCAGAGAATTCGAACTTCAGTATCCGCAATTCAAGGATATTTAGATAGCGTAGCCAATCAGCCCGCGGGGGCATTTGCGCTGTCTGGGGTGTATGCCGCTGGATGGGCCTATGACCCTGACTGGCCTGAGAGGTCAGTTCAAGTGAAAATCTATGTGAAAAATCAAGGAGCAGGGGGGTTGGGAACTTATCTGGGATCAGCGCTGGCCAATCGTCCTCGCCCTGACGTAAATGCAGCCCTTGGGATTGCTGGCGATCATGGGTTTCTATTTCCCATTCCCGCCGCATACCTTAACGGGGCAAATTTCGAAGTGGCGGCTCTAAGTTATGGAACAGCCACGGATCAGCCACTCAACAACAGCCCGAAGCTGCTTAGTATAGTTTCAAATCTCTCAGGCTCAGCGGCAACTGGCGAATTGGACCAACCATTCAAGGATGCTCTCGGCGCCACTTTAGTGTCACTGGCCGCTTCCCCCAATTTTGTTTTTAAAATGGAATATTATCCAGGTGGTTTCGAGGACAATGAGGAAAGCTTTCGCAGAGCTTCCATTTTGTCTCTGTTAACTGGTTCGACTTTTCCGGATAGCGAATTGGCGGACAAAGCTGAGAAGGGAATCCTCGATCTATCTGAAATGAGAGTGCAGGCAGGACGCCTATTAGACAAATATTCTGGGCGATTTGCCGAAAGTTTTGGAGGCTATTGGATCGGCTACAAAAACAATCTGTCTAAAGACCGAAGTTCGCTCGATTTTGCTATGGGAGAAGAAGGTAGATTGGTTTTTAAAGAGATACTTTTGCAAAACAGTCCCATCTCTTCAATCTTAAAACCGGGATACACCTACGCAAACAACATTCTAGGCACCCACTACGGCCTCACTGGGGGATCCAGCCCCACGAACTTTCTCAAAGTGAACTCTGCCGATCGAGGTGGAATGCTCAATCAGGGTCATTTCCTGACGAGAACGGCAAATTCCGTGCAGACGAACCCAATAAAAAGAGGAACCTGGGTTCTCGACAAAGTTCTGTGTCGAAGTCTTCCCGCTCTCGACGCAGCTACCTTTGAAGAAATTGCTAAAGCTCAGGACAAAATTAATCCAAATGCTACTCTTGTTGAGCGCATGGAGATCCACCGAACATACGGGAGCCGGTGCGCAGCTTGCCATTTTCAAATTGATCCTCTGGGGTTGGGCCTAGAGAAGTGGGACATGGCAGGTCGGTTTCGCACCACTTATTCCAATGGCAAGCCAGTTCTATCAGGTCTTGATTTTGAAGGCCATAAGGTCGAGAGTCCAATTGAGCTTGCAGATGTAATGTCAAGTTCCAAGGATTTTCGCAATTGCGTGCGCATCAAGCTAGCCGCTTATGTTCAGGGTATTGATCCAACCCAGGGATCTTCTTGCGGAAGACAAATTGCCTCAGATGTTCCTTTGAAGGAATTAGTTGTCGATACAATTGTTGATACTCTACAGGAAAAAAAATAATGAAAGATATTTCTCGGCGCTTAGTTTTAAAAGGGATGGGTGTTCAACTCATACTGCCTCTTCTTCAAAACCTAGCGCCCCTATCTGCCCTTGCGGCCGCTCCAAATAAGAGAAAAAATTTTATTGGAGTCTTCTTTCCAAATGGAACGTATATCCCGACAGGACAACCAAACGGGTCATGGCACTGGGACTCTGCTGATGGCGTTCTGTATCCACTTAAAGAAGGGGGGGATGCTGTCAATCAGAATGTTATGATCCTCAGAAATCTCTACAATGGACAGCCGAGCAGAGATCCTCACTGGCAAAATTGTGCAGGCTTTCTTTCGGGCAATCTGATTCGACTCGAACTCACGAGGCCTCGCTGTGGAAAGAGCATTGACCAGTTTATTGCCGATGGCAAGAGCACACCGTTTCGATCAGTCGAAATTGGAGGCCCCTACTACCATGAGCATCTCCTTGGAGACCACCCAAACTATCCTCATACCTATATGAACCGAATTTCTTGGCGTTCAGATGAGCTCCCTTTGACACCTCACACTGATCCTTATGAACTTTTTAGGTACCTATTTGCATCGGGACAACAGGGGGCAAGGGCCTTGGCCTATTTGACTTCAAGAAAGAAGAGCGTGTTGGATCTGGCACTGAATGAGCTAAAATCAGTTTCAAATAAGACTTCATCAGAGGGCCGGCAGGCCTTAGAAGCTTACGCGACGGGCTTGAGAGAAATTGAAAAAGGAATACAAAGCGGGCAACCGGTTTGTACGCCACCAGGGGCTCCAACACTGGATTATTCAAATCGAAATATCAATTATGTAGATCGCGTTCAACAGTTTCAAAAGATGTTAGTTTTCGCATTAAAATGCGACCTCACAAATGTTGGTACGATCATGTATGCGCCTGCTGTTTCGGGAGAGATTAGCTATAGCGGCGATATAGGTCAGGGGATTGAACATCATAGTTGCGCTCATCACGGGGGTAATACCTCATCACTCGATCGTTTGAAGACCATGAATCGAATGCATATAAAATTACTTAAACATTTACTGAATCTCTTAAAAACAAATGGTCTTCTGGATAACACTTTAGTCCTCTATGGCACGGATATGAACGACGGCAATGTTCATGCAACAGATAATATTCCCACACTCTTGTGCGGGGGCGGAGCCGATCTCAAATTTGGCCAAGCGATCAATCTTCCGCGCACACCTTATCCGAGTCTCCTCTTATCAGGTCTGAGTCTCTTTGATATTCAAAAGACTTCGTTTGGTGAGGAAAATGTTCTCGCGACTAGCAATATCAATAGTTACATCGGCTCCTAAACGAGTGACGTCATTGCTAAATGATTGTCTCAAAGCAAGAAATGATCTGAATCTTAAAATGAGACAAATGAGGAAAAAAAAGTGTTCGTTTTGCATCTAGAATGCCGATGAGTCTCTGGGCAATACGTTTTTGTTAGCCCTAGATGGTGCGTGAATGTATAATTTGAGAAAGATAGCTGATCTCCTTGGCCGTCGTAGTTTTGAGTTTTCAAGAGAGAGCAAAAAAAGCGAGAGGGGTGTTCGAGATGTCTGCAGATCAAAGGCGAATTCTTTTAGGTAGCTTGTTGGCTTTCGTGCTTGGAGGCTCTTTCCTTCTTTTTCAAAACTGCGGTGGCAGTTTTGAATCAAGATATCCATTTCATGTTAGCTCAGGTGGTGAGCCTGGAGGGAATTCCACGGGAAGCAAGTTGACCTATTTGGCCTTCCAAGAATGTTGGGCCTCGGATGGGTCTGCCAAATTGGTAAGCTGTCTCCAAAAAAAGAATGTTGGGGTCAGCGGTCTTGAGCAAGGGCGGGTTGATGAGTGCGTTACCAAAAACAACGGTTTGGAATGGGATGTCGCTCGCTGTTTAAGCGTGAGCGGATTTCCAGTTCATGGCTACCGCTTGCCCAAGCAGAGTGACATTGACAAATGTGTTGCTGCGGTAGGAGCGTCGAAAGTAGCGGGATGTCTTGAAAAGAATGGCATAAAGCCAGACAGTCTGGGTCAGGCAAATATCGACCAGTGTCTGTCGAGTGCTGGAGGGCAGGCAGGAGTTGAAAAGTGTTTGCTTAAAAATGCTGTGTTTCCGGGTCGACTTTTCATTTCTCAGCATGAATTTCATGTTTGCGCTAAAACTGATTCTTTAGCCACTTCTGCCAAGTGCCTTGAGAATTCGGGCCTCCTCCCGGCGGGGGCAACTCAAGCCACAATTGATACTTGCGTTACCGCTGTGGGTGAGGATTCTGTTGTAAAATGTTTTCGCAATACCGGTATACTTTCTCGTGCACTTTTGGCTGCTCATGCCAATCGCTGTGTGGAAGAGGTCAGAGCGCCTAACTTGATCACCTGTCTCGAAGATAATGGCCTCTTTTTAAACGGCCTCGATAAGGCTGTTGCGCAAAATTGCGTGACATCTGTTGGTGCTGGTAATTTAACGAAATGTTTGCGTACCCAAGGACAGCTTTCGGCTGTTCCTACTCAAGCGGAAGTGCAGTTTTGTCATGATGTTGCTGGACCAGAAAATATTGATTCATGTCTGAGTGCGAATGGTTTGCTCATGCCGGGAATTGACGATGCAAGAATTGCATCTTGCATTGCAGCCGTTGGTCCAGAAAATATAGTCAAATGCCTTCGCAAGAACGCCATTATTTCAAAGGCTTTGAGCCAGCCTGATGTGAAGAGTTGTGCCATGTATGTTGGCAATGCGAAAATTGCCGGCTGCATAGAGAAAAACGGGCTTCTGCCTCCAGGAGTTGTCCAAGCAGACATTGATGCTTGCATTGCGAGCGTGGGTTTGGACAGTGTGGCAAATTGCTTGAAAACTAAAAAATTTACTCCGCAAGTTCTTAATCAAGAACACATCAATGCCTGTCTGCAACACAAGGGATTGCCAAGTTTGGCGACGTGCTTGACGGCGCATACGTTTCTCCCAACAGGAGTTACGCAGACGATACTAGATAATTGTGCCACAGCGGTCGGCGAACCAAAAATTGCAATTTGTTTGGCCAACAATAGTTATCTGCCGCTGATTCCAACTCAAGATCATATCAACGGTTGCAATATTCAGGGTGGGCAGGCCAATATTGCCCAGTGCTTAAATGACAGTGGGATATTGCCATTTGACGTTACCCAGGCCAATATCGATACATGCGTAACCAATGTCGGCTTGGCGAGTGTCGCCACTTGTTTGAGAAATGCCAAACTTCTGGCTATCCCCCTTTCTAAACTTTTGGCTGCAAACGGAGTTTTTAATCAGAACTGCTTTAGCTGCCATTCAGTTGGAACCATCAGGGGCGGATTCACAATCAGTGATTATACCTCCCTTTCTGCTCGCGTGGTTGCTGGGAACCCCGCGGGCTCCGAGCTCTATCAAAGAATGACAGCTGCCACGAACTTCATGCCAACAGCCGCAAAACTGGCCCCCGACCTCATAAAACGGGTGAAGATCTGGATACTTGATGGGGCTCAAAACAACTAGGAATAAAAAAGTTGTCCCGCAGAGTCTTTCGGTGTAAAGGGGCTGATGATCTGCCCTGAACTGTTAATGCCAGCTGGCGATATCCAGAAACTCAAATATGCCTTTATTTATGGAGCCGATGCGGTCTATCTCGGTGTCCCTCAGTATTCCTTGAGAGCGCGAGAAAATGAAATCGATCTAGAGGGTCTCAAAGAGGGCATAGACTACGCTCATGGCCTTGGCAAAAAAGTGTATGTCACAGCTAATATTTTTTCTCGAAATCGAAAATTGAAGCCATTTTTGCCTCAGCTGGCGGATTGGCTTTCTGCTAAGCCAGACGCTCTCATCATGAGTGACCCGGGTTTGATGATGCTGGTTCGGGAAAAGTTTCCCGACACGCCCATTCACCTTTCGGTCCAAGCCAATTGTATGAATTGGCAAAGTGCTTTGTTTTGGAAGAAGAGCCTCAATATCGAGAGGGTCATATTGAGTCGAGAATTGTCATTAGAAGAAATCACAGAAGTCAAAAACAGGGTTCCTGATTTAGAGCTGGAAGCCTTTGTTCATGGGGCTATTTGCATAGCTTATTCGGGCCGCTGTTTGATGTCGAGCTATATGAGCTACCGGGATGCCAACCAAGGCGTCTGTGATAATTCTTGTCGGGAAAAATACAAGATTCAAGTTGAAGATCTTCGTACTCCAGGAGAGTTTTACTCTCTCGAAGAGAATGACGAGGGCACCTACCTTTTTAATGCGAAAGACCTTTGCTTGATTGAGCATCTTCGCGACCTTATCGACGCTGGAGTTTCTTCATTTAAGGTTGAAGGCAGAACCAAGTCGGTGAACTATGTTTCGCAAGTGGCAAGGGTTTATCGGCAGGCGATTGATGACGCTTTTGCGGGGAAGAATTTTAACCCAGAACTTCGGCGGGAATTAGAGAAAATTTCTAACCGTGGGTACCACGACGGGTTCCTCATGAAGGAACCTTCGTCTGGGGGTCAAAATTATCTGACATCGAGAACTTCTACTCAAACATTTGCTGGACTGGTGAAGGGGCCATTAAATGGTGATGGTTTTTTGCCAATTGAGGTCCGAGGTACCTTTAAGGTGGGACAAACTTTGGAAGTGCTGGGGCCTCGTATGAAAAATAAAATATTTCAGGTAAATAAGATCTTATCTCCTAAAAATAAAGAAGTTGAAACGGCTCACTCAGGATCTGGGGATTATTGGGTGTCAGGCTGTGATGTGGCTATCGAAAACGGAATCGTTAGCCTAATAAAGTAGTCATTTTTTAAGGAATTGAAAAATCTCCGAACAACCATAGGCCAATTGTACAAGGCACTTTTGTATGCGTTGATTCAGAGGCAATCGCAATCGATTGTTGAACAAGTCAAGGTGTTGAAACAAAAAGCAAATCTCACCGCTAGAGATATGCCGAGAGAATGAAATTCTTGAGAAGATGAAAAAAACTGGTTTCGATTCACTCTTCGCAATTCGAAAGAAGTGACGTTCCTCGTCACCGTGGAGACTTAAAAATCCAGATTTGCAGCACCTTTTACCCTTCAACTCCAATTGAACTGACGGGAAAACAGGCACGCATTTAGCAATAAATCCTCTTGAATAGTTCAATATTGCATGGGCTTGGAAATGGTTCACGAGTTACAGCCAAAGATTTCTCAGTGGAATCAGCAAGGATCATGCGGTTGGTTGCTATCACTTTTGGATGTGAGCAACGGTTCAATTGGGAGGTTATGATGAAAACCAAATTGTTTAAATTTTTGAACGTCATGCTTTTGTCGATCTTCAGTATTTTCGCTTTTGCTGAGGCGCCTTCAGTGGGAAATATAGAGGATGTTTTAACGGAATTGTACACCAAGCAACCAGTGTTACGCGTTCAGTTGAACCCACAAATTTTCTATGAGGAGGCCGAAAAAGTAGTGGGAGTTTCAAATGCTAAGAAACTCGATCCACTTTTAAATACGACAAACCGTTCTGACTTCGAACAATTCATGAGGGTCAGAGCAAAAGTGATCCGTAGGCTCATACGTCATAACATTCCACCAAAGGAGTCTCTTCCCCGCATTATCGTTTCTGGCCAATCGGTATCGGGAATGTATACGGCCGCTCTTGCAGCTCAGGCAGGATTTGAAGTTACGGTTTATGAAAAAAGAGATGGCTATAGGCGAGAAATTCAGTGGTCCTCACGCCAATCTATTCCGGATTCTCTGGCTGCAATTGACATGACGTTGGCTGAAGAATTTATTAGATTTGTCGCTCGCCCGTTAGAGAAAGGTTATGGTGTTGTTCATCCTGACGGAAGCTTCACAATTCGAGAAGACAGTATAGGCACGTTCAGTTCACCTGATCCAAGAAAGATTCCTCAAATAGGTGCAGACATGCTGAGCAATTTTCCGGTCGGAACGGTAGAAACCAAAGTAATGGAAGCATTTCTGGAAACGTATACAAAAAACCATCCTAATATCATGCGCTTCCATGGACATATCAAGTTGGGAGGAATTAATCGAGAAAGTGGCTTGCATGATGTGACTGAATACAAATATGTTGAACAGTTCTCAGATAGTGGTAAGCCAAAATACGTAGAGGTTCAGATTGATCGACCAGATGATCGACCAACTTTAGTCATTATTGCTGAAGGCGTTGGTGGAACAACTCGGCGTGACGTTGGAATTTCTGCAACCCGCATATCGCCGGATCGTCTTCAGATGGCCGGCGTCGTTTGGCTTGAGCAGGCTGGGGAAATTACCACATTGTACGGCCAAGATGAAAGCCAGGGTTACGTTGCAGGATCTATGTCGACCAGAGATAGTAAAAAGCGATGGCTTGTTACAGATGTTCCACATTCTGTTCAAACTCGACTTGTTGCCACATCCAGCGCAGAAGCAAAGGAAGCTCTACTTGAGACAACGTTTCGAGAAATTGCTGAAAAAAATTTGAGGCTACCGCCTGGATCCCTGTTTGAAAGAGATGACAAAGGAAACTATAAAATTAAGATCTCTGGTGCTATTGAAAATCAACCAATAGCCACGTTCGAATTGCAACAAAGTATATCTCCTCGAGCAATCAGCGGACGCAATGTATTTCTTCTCGGTGATGCCGTTGGTAACGGTCATTGGGCAGTTGGCGGTGGAATTCACATCGCTATGGTTTCACATGGCGAAAGAATTAAGAAATTATTGGGCCATCTAACTCAAGGAGATTACATGAAAAAATTGAGATTAGCTGGTCAGGAATACAATCAAGGAGTGATCTCTGACTCTTTGGCATGGGCGCAAAAGGGACTTCACTTTTTCTATCTAGATAGCCCAAAAGAAATGGCCGAGGCCGTCTTCTTGGAAGCGATGGAGGGGTATTTCAAAGGTACAATCCGGAATCCTCAAATATATATTGATAAAAAAATGGGGGGAACTGGAACTCAGATTAAGGAAATCTCAAGTCCGCCAGGTACGACTGAAGGCCTCAAACCTAGTCTGACGTGCAGAAAAGTTGTATCTGATCGCTAACCGTGAATGAAATCATATATCATTTTCTTGGTAATTTTTAATGTTGTTAAGTACCCCGAAGTTTTTGACACCACGATGATATGTTGGGGATTGGCTATCGCCATTCCCTCAATAAAAGTCGCATTCAACCTCTGGCCAAGATTGTTGGTACCATCGATTGTATTATCGAGATTCAGAAAATGGGTAGAAGAATGAAATTGGTGATCCCATCTTTGTCTTGGGTTAGATGCACGCTGCGATGAAAGATGAAGTTGATTTACATAATCTAAAGGCACTCATGGAGGTTTTCTCAGTTCCAAGACGAAATGACATGCAAAGCCTTTCTTCGCGATCTATGATTACTGAATTAATGGTGATTTCGAACTAGATTAAGTTGAATTGAACCGAATTGATGAGACTTAGGTCTTGAATTTAAGAAACTTCAGGATTTAAAGTCAGTCTTTAATTGGCATAATTTGACGGGCCCCAAGTAAATTTTCTAATATCAAGCTAATGAGCTGATGAGCAAGAGAGGCTCACAATAATTAGGCCCAAGCCTGAAAGTTGAAATCGAATGTCAATGATTCAAAAAATCCTCATTTTATGTGTGCTGGCATCTCCACTTCCTGCTTCCAAAATACTTGCAGAACCTTGGGTTTCAAATCGTTATGCTCAAAACTGCGCTGCCTGCCATGCTCCCGGCCGCTATAACCTCAAGGCCAGCGCAAGGCGATGCACTTTGTCCTGCCAAGGATGTCATGTTAATCCAAATGGCGGCGGTATTCGTAACCAATATGGAGTTTGGAATCAACAACGTTGGCTTCGTTCCTTTTATTCCGATACGCTTCGGAACAAATATACGCCAGCACCTCTTAAGGATCAGAAATACGCCAAAAGTTCTGGGCAGGTGAATGATGATGAAACCCCTCGTTCACAATCAGAGAAGGGGAAGCAAGGTAAAAAGGCGGGCCGTGTTTCAAGATCCAAAGCTGATGTCACCCCAGAGAAGTCGGCTCCCGTTTTAACTACGGATAAGGAAATCCCCACGACAGTTCTATCTAGAACATTGAATCCAAGACTCACAGATTACGATCGCTCAGATTACAATGAATGGAAGACCGAGGTAGATAGGGAAGCATTTTTAAAAAGTGTTCCGGAGGAAGACCCCTATCGTCTGGAAAGGCGAGAGTGGATTTATGCCGGAGGGGATATTCGCTACATTTATGGGAATGTGGATCGAGATGGAACAAAAACGGACCTCAGTTTTCCCATGTCGGTAGATATGGGCATACGATTCAGACCTGTGCGAGAGAAGATCTCGCTGGTTCTTGAGAGCAGGTTTTTTAATACTCCCGCAAATAAGGACCTTGAAGAAGCTGTTACAACAAGCTCACAAGTAAGATCAGCTTACTTTATTGCCGACGATTTGTGGTTTAACACATGGTTTATGGCGGGTCTGTATCGCCCGATGTTCGGGAATTACGTTCCTGACCATAACTCCCTTGCTCAGGAATTGTCATTTGGAAGCAGTTCATATCGAGTCCTTTACAAAGCGGCAGGATTGGGGGGATCGCCGAACGT
Source organism: Bdellovibrionales bacterium (assembly GCA_016716765.1). Classification (NCBI taxonomy): domain Bacteria; kingdom Pseudomonadati; phylum Bdellovibrionota; class Bdellovibrionia; order Bdellovibrionales; species Bdellovibrionales bacterium. The sequence continues at coordinate 391,810 of JADJVA010000025.1, forward strand.
TCCCTACTTCAATATTCACGCGATCGCACCCATAGCCAATTCAACGTCCTTTCAAGATACGGGATTTGTGGCGAACCTTGGTGCACGGGCCGTCACAAAATCCCTTTCTGCAAACCTTTCCTATTGGAACACAACAAATGAAACCTCTGGACAAAAACTGATCAAACAAATGATATCGGTTTCGGGAGGTGGCATGCTTGGGCCTGTGATTGCCAATGCCGAATGGTTGAGAGTTGAAGAGGAATTCGCTCCGGGCAAGAAGGATGGGGGGAACGTGGTGACCCTTGATTTGAAAGCCAAATTGTGGCGGGAAAATTACTTTCCGTTTGGGTATTCTTACTCAAATGTCTCGAGGTCCCCGAGATTGGGTGTTGGAAAATCAAGCGAAGTGTTTTTAGGTTTTAAATCATTTCTGCTCTCAGGAATGGAGTTGGAACTTTTGGGGATTGACCGGTCAAATGAATCCAATGGGGTCAAAGCCAAAGAGAAAGTTTTACAACTTCAGGGACACTTATTTTTCTAATATATTGAGTTGTACCTATACCAGCATTAGACCTTTCATGGTCCTTATGGCATCACTATAATTTTTTTAAGTATGGCACGTAAATTGAATCTAGGGAGGCGGATGGGAGCGCTCGCTTGAATGTTAAAAAAAACACCTTTCTTGGTCGTCATTTCTTCTGGCAATTTTCAGGCTTAGTTCTTTTCTTGATGACTCTCGCCTTGAGTCTGCCTGTATGGGGTGATTTCTCTTGGGAAGAAGATAGCCTCAGTAAAAACAGTGGAGGGTCGAAATACACGGGTTACGCCAGCCAGGTAGAAAGTGATTTTGATATTCGGGGTTTTGGAATTCCTACTCCGGAGCGTCAGCAAATTCTAGACGAGATGATTGAAGATTGTCTTTCAGAAGAAGTCGATTCCGCAGAAAATGGCTCCACACAGAGGCCCACAATTTACGTCCTGATGGGGACGCCTGGCAGTGGCAAATCGACCATACATCAAATGCTGGTCAATAGGGGTTTTATTCCAAATAGCCTGAGAACGGTCATTGCCGCAGATCAATTCAAACCAAAATTTCGGGAGTATCAGGAACTACTAATCTCTAATTCTGCAAAAGCCGCTGTATATGTCCATCGCGAATCTTTGTTAGCAGCTGATATTGCATCCTATTTGGCGATCCAAAGGGGAGTTTCTTTTACTTTGGATGGCTCGGCTTCTCATTTACAGTCTCAACGCGAGCTCATACGGGCAGCCAGATCTAGCGGAAAAAATTATAGGTTGGTTTTGGTAAGAATTCGAACTTCTGTTGATTCTGCACTTAAACGCGAGGAGTTGAGATTTCAAGATAGCCAACGGAGAGTCCCTGCAAAGGATATTTTGGATAAAGCGGAGTCCATCAAAACTGTTTTCGCCGAAACGGCTGATGACTTCGATGAGGTCATAACAGTGAGCAATGAACGACATCCAAGGATCATTTCAGCAATCAAAGATGGGAGGTATGCAAGCTTTGTCGATCAAGTAGGCCCTGATAAATCAATCGATCCTACAGCGAGGCGAGCACATAAGCGTGATCCAATTGATGTGATCATCGATATTGATTGGACTTTGGCTTATTTATTGCCACCGTCGGGTGATGCGGCCGCTGATCCCGGAACTTTTCGTTTTGCCAATACCCTTTTTCGGTTTTCAGATTACGCCGCCCAGGTTATTTTTCACTTAGCGAGAGATTCAAGATTTCGCGTTTCGTTTTTTAGTGGTGGTTCAACCAACAGAATTGAGCATATGTTGCGTCAGTTAGAAATATTGCCTGGCTTAAGCGCTTTTGATGTCGCATTTCAAATTTTGACGAAACACAACCTCACAAATGTCAGCACTGATTCGAGTCTTCCTTTTTCTTCGAGGTTCAAGAAAGATTTAAGGACTGTTATGAGGAACATCAATCTGGAAAGAGCCATTTTGATTGATGATATCAAAGATTTTGGTCCGGAGAATCAGCACAGAAACATGCTGTGGGTTGATCATGCCTTGGGGTATTATAGAGATTTAGAGCAAATCAGACAGGCGCGAGCTGAGGGAGCGGATTCTCGATACCTGCCGCGAGAAATAAATGGCGATGGTGGGTTGCTTGATTGGCAAAGAGAGAGGCAGAAGCTCCTATACTCTCTCGGAGTTATTCTTGAAGTAGCTCGTTTGTCACAATCACAAGGGCGAACTCCCGTTCAGACACTAAATGAACTGACAAGAGACAAGAATGGAAACCTCATTTCGCGAGAGGATCCTCGTCAGATGAGATTTTATGAGGTCGGGCGTTTGGCTATTTCAGATGGCGATCCTTCTGGGAGAAGGGAACGAGCTGTTCTTTCTTTTGAATCTCCAAGGATTGGAAGCGACCAAGATAAATGTCGTCGCCATGTGGCTCGCTTCTAATTTTTTCAAGTTTTATGCAGTTTTGGTTTGAGAAAAAAATAGTAGTAAATGATCCCGGTGAATGCCCCTCCAAGGTGTGCTCCATGTCCTATAGGCAGTCCACCTCCTCCGGCTTGCGCCACGAGTCCCCAAAGATCAAGTCCTATAAATAAAACAGCTCCCCACACTGCTGGTATCGGAATTAAGCCAAAAATGAGAATTTTCTGGCGAGGAAACAACATTGAAAAAAGAAGAATCACACCAGCTATCGCACCTGATGCACCCAGAGCAGGTAAATCTGGTTTTCCAAGTACAAAAGCCGACACGAGAGCGTGGCATAAGGAGCTCACGATTCCAGCAAAAAGATAAAATCCAAAAAAACGAAATGATCCAAGCAATCGCTCGACAATAGGACCAAAGCTAGACAAGACATACATATTCATAAGGAAATGCAAAAACATGTTGTGCGAAAATGCCGAAGTTAGCAAAGTCCAAGATCGTCCGTCAGTTATGCTACTCCAGCTGACAAGAAAATGATTCATCATGAATTCGAATCGCTCGGATCGACGGAGGAAAAAGACCAGGCAAGGTAAATAAGAGTGTTCACCAAAATGAACAAGGTGACGACTTTGGCTCGCTTCTTTTCTGAATAGATGAGCTGTGTCATTCCTCTCCTCTATATCTCTGTTTGGACATCACCAATGGCATCAAACTTCTATAAGGTAAACGGATATCTTGCAGAAAAGCGAGAATTCTTGTGCCAAATCGTGTCTTAGGGCAATATTGAAGGAGATTTTAATCGGGGTAGATTTGTTTTCAATTATTCTTATCCGATTTATTAAAACTGGAGAAAATTATGGTCATTCATCGTCGGCTTCAAAAATTGACCTTGTTTGTTGGATTTAGTTTTTTTGTTTGCTTGGGCCTCGGTTCATTTTCAAGTTGGGCCGAAGAACTTTCTAAGCAGTCCCATTTTAAAAAGGTCTTTGTCATTGTTTTTGAAAACACCAGTTTTCGGGAAACAATAAAACAGCCCTTCTTTAAACTCCTGGCTGAACGAGGTGCCTTGTTTAAAAATTTTTCTGCTGAAACTCGTCCTTCTCAAGGCAACTATATCGCTTTGGTCAGCGGGAATACTCACAACGTGAGGACAGACGCGTCCGTTACCCTTGATGTTTCCCATGTGGGAGATCTGTTGGAGGGCAAAGGCTTGAGCTGGAAGGTCTATGCAGAGGACTATCCTGGAAATTGCTATCTGGGAGCGAAATCGGGAGGCTATGCGAGAAAGCACGTTCCCTTCTTAAGTTTCAAAAATATTCAGGAGAATCCCGACAGATGTGCTCGGATTACCAATTCTGAAGAGTTGGAAAAGGACATTCAGAACGGTAGTCTTCCTGAATATTCGCTATTTATACCCAACAACAAGAATAATGGTCACGATACGGGAGTAGCCTATGCAGATCAATGGTTTGCCAGTCGCTTTAAGGATTTGCTTGGGGATTCTCGTTTCATGAGTGACCTATTGTTGATTGTGACCTTTGATGAATCCGGATTCGTGACCGGAGGGGGCAAGTCCATTTATACGGTCGCCTACGGAGACTCCGTGATCGGGGGTATTGAGAATTCAACCCCACTCAATCACTACAGTATTTTGCGCTTAATTGAAGATGAATGGGCGCTTGGTACCCTCAATCAAAACGACCTTCAGGCTTCCTTGATTGAGAAAATCTGGAAATAGCAGAGTGAGTGATCGGTGATGACATCAGTGACGAGATCAGCGATGAGACGATCTGGCGAATCAGGGAGTGAATGCTACGCGCTTGCACCCATGTGTAGGCTTATCGCTGTAATGACGGCTTTTGTGTTGGCGCTTCCTATTGTGTTTGGCATTGTAGCAATAAAATTGGGTTGGCCGCACTCGATTGCGCCACTTGGTCTGTGTGTCGTCTTCATGATGGCTTGTTTTATTGTGTGGACTTGGTTTCGCCCCAAGCAATTTATTGTCGGCCATGATCTTCTCACAATTCAATGGCCAATAAGAAATATGTCATGGAAAAAATCTGATGTCTTGAGCGCCAAAATCATCTCAAGTTCAGAATTTCAAAAAGAATATGGGAGGGGTATGAGAATTGGAGCTGGGGGGCTTTGGGGGGGATTTGGGCTTCTAAAAACCTCGAGCCGTATGTTTCAAATGTACATTTCGCGAACTGATGAGTTTGTTCTCATTCATTTTCGAAATGAACGTCCGTTGTTGATTACACCCGAACGACCACAGCATTTTGTTCACCGTCTTTTGGCACCAAATAGGGTTTAAAACTTTTAAACTGGCCCACTTGATTGTTGTTCCAAACTCCAGAGCGCCTGGTTGAACCAAATCTCAGGAGTCCAGGATCTTCAAACATACGTCCGGCAGCAGCGCTCACGTTGTGAGCACTGCACCAAGCCGAACTCGATCCTGAACCCCTGAGATCTGCTTCAGCCAGCTCCCTGTGTCTCTTGGAGTTTGGAACAACAATCAAGTGGGCCAGTGTATTTACTTTTCACCCACCAAGGAGGGTTTGAACTTTGCACCTGAATCTCTACATGTCTTCTATATTATCAGACTTCCAGTTCCGAATACTTATTACATGTTTGTTCATGCTGGTGACACCTTGCCTTGGAGCTATCACCCATGCGGCCTCACTCAATTGCCAAGCTCTATTAGCACGTACAGACTACCGCGAAGGCGATCAAGTCACCTTAGACCCGGGATTGTCTGTTCTTTCTAGAAGGCCAGAATCCGGTAGCCTTGAGAATCGCTATCCTGGCGTGGCAAAAGCGATTGTCGCCGTGATGAATGGGCGAATACCTTATTTTCGATGGGCCCATGCACGTCCATTGACCGACGTCGATGCGGCAGAAATCATCTCAGAATTTCGACAAGTCAGCCATGATCTAAGGTCCGTTTCCGCAACATTCAACTTGAATTCCTATGATAAAGACCGATTCAATTCAGTAACAGGAACAATTCAGGAACAAATCCAGGCGGCGATCAAAAATTACAGCTCGTTTGCTTTGACCTCGGACAAGATCAACACCTTCACAGGCCTTGCTTTACAAATTCAAGCCTCGCTCTTTGAACTATTCGTGAGCACTTTTATCGACGGCGAAAAGTTTTGGTTTCATCAAAACGTTTTGGAGTTCTATCGCGGGCCAAATGTAAAATCTTCGGGAAGAATAAAACGACACAAAGGCGAGCATGAAATTGACATTGTAATTCGGCGTCGCAACGGCAAGGAAATGTGGGTTGAGGTAAAAAACAATGCGATGGATTGGACAGTGGAGGACTACGCTTCGTGGGCTGGAATTCTGCCATCGCAACTTTCGGATAATATGTTGCAGTTTTTTAAGAGTTACGATCGCTCGCGGTCCTTCGGCATGAATGGATCTATTTTAGATCAACTTAGAGTTCAGCTACAGACTCGGGAAGATCTGAATAAAGATCGATCCGTTGAGTTGATGCTAATTTCGAAATTTCCTATTTCGGCAGAACAGCATATTGCGTTGACCAACTCGGGAGTTCAAAGTTGGTCGATTTATTTTTCCTCGCAGGCGTTTTTGCCTCAATATTTTCATGCAATTTCGAAACAGATAGCACCTTAGGTTCTAATTCTGTAAATTTGTGACTTAAAATTATTTAATTATTTCAAGAGCTTGGTAGGGGATGCCGGGCTCGAACCGACGACATCCACCTTGTAAGGGTGGCGCTCTACCAACTGAGCTAATCCCCTATTCTTTTTTTTCAACGAACCTGGGTGGAAGGTAAAGAAAAACATGCTACTTGTCCAGATCGTTTTTTTATTCCATCAACTTCGTTTAAGGGCCTGAAGCTTCTTCAGGCCTGTCTTGCTCGTCGCTGTGCCTTTCATTACTTTTTTCAATTATGAAATGTCTATCTAAGACATTCGCTGCCGGATTTTCCTCGAGGTAGGGTCTGATAGTAAGGATCGTAAAGACACGATCTTTGTCGCAAGACAATTTACTTTTTTCAACATAGTTTCCCACAAATACGGTATAGCTGGCTTCTTGAGATGCTTTGGGCTCGAGATTAACCATCGCAAATCGAACTATTCTCTGCCCGGCTGGCGAAATGCCTCGGCCAGTGGCAATTGCCTTTAGGCTACTGCTGAATCGCCGAATTTCAACAATGCGAGAGCCGCGCCGTGTCACTCCTTCCGTTGTGAACTCAAAAAAGTCGGTTGGTCCCCCCCGGGGCTCAATCACCTTCCATAGTCCGCTAATTTCTTGCCAAGGAAAGGGGCAGTGGTTGGCAAAGGGCCACGGAACGGGGTCATCGGCACCTGCCAGTGGTTCGAGCGCGGATGCCGTGATCATCAGAAATGACATGAGAACTATCGCGGACTTTTTCATTCCATCCCCCAAGAAGCTTCATCTTTCGCCGTCAACTTATGTTGTTATCATACAAAATCCGAGTGTTGCGATTCAAATAATATCCGTTTTTGGCTCGATAAATGTATTTGGGCTTGTCGTAGTCGGGTTCGATCATTTTTCGAAGCCTCTTGATCGTAACATAGATCTTATTATCATGAACGGCGGGATCGTAGTCTTGCTTCCAGACCTTCTCTACGAGGGATTCTTTCGTATATACTTCGCCAGGGTTCCTCAAAAATAATCTAAGCATATCTAAGAGTATAAATTGGTTTTTAAAGTCGACTTTCCCTTTTTTCTTTTCGGTCACAGTGTTTGTTTCAGAATCAAAGACGATATCGAAGTCCGAATCATGCGAAGCCCCAATCAGCTTGAGTCGTTCGTCAATGCTTCGCGAGAGATATTTCAGATTTTCAGGGTCGACAGAACGTTTAGCCAAGTGCAAATACATTCGACCTAGATCCACTTCTCCTGAGTCTGTGTAGGTGATACCCATGGCAAATAGCAAGCTGACATGCATGTAGAGATTTTTCTGAATTTTCAGGAGATCGTAGCATTGCCAAAAAACATCGAGACACTGTTCGTATTTTCCCATCTTACGCAAGATATGGCCATTCAAAACCTGACTGGATAGACGCAAATCTGGGAAATCAAGAACTTGAAAAAAAACTTGGAGGTTATAGATCTCTTTGAGTGCATCTTCGTAGCGTCCCAAGAAATGATACACGATTGCGAGCCCATGGACCGCATAGCAAATGTCTTCCTTGTTGTCTGCGGAGAGCGCGAGTGCCAGAGACTTTTCTAAAAATTCGAGAGCTGTCGTATGTTGTGCCTTGTAAGAGGCACAGAGAGCGAGAGTGTAGTAGGTCTTCGCGTTGAGTTCCACGTTCTTATGAAGAACGAGGTCCTGAAGAGTCTCTTTGATGGCCTCGATTTTTTCGACATCTTCCATCTCCGCATAAATGCGCAAGAGCACATTTTGGCACTTAAGAAAGCCCGGGAAATCCCTTCCCTCATAAAAATGGGATGAGGCATGAGAAATCTTCTCTGCGGCCAATCGAAAATCTCCACGTTCAAAATAGAGTTTTCCGATTTCGTAGATTGACTCCTCTTTCATGGTCATTTCCGCCAATATTCTTCATTTGCAGGTTTTTAAGATTCTGTATTTTGTATCATAATTTCTTGAAAAAAACTGAAGGAAAGGTCAATTTTTTGTCAAAAAATGGGCTGAAGACCTTTAGTGGCGGGGATTTTAGGCAAATGAGCCGGGGTTCCCAAACTCTAGGCTAGCCCCGATAAATTTGACCACAAAGAAAGCACAGTCGTCTCATGGGGCCCTGCGCAAATCAGAGGGGCCCTCTTTTCTGTGCCAAATTCACAGAGGAGTTTAATGATGCTGCAGAGAATGCCCCGTATACTGAGCCTTGATTCCCGATGACCGTTGAGAGCGAACTTTAAAGATCTCCTTGGCATTTTTGACATCAAGAGCATTCACGAGCACCTGATCGACGTGATCGACCGAAATAACCTTGAGCTCTTTGAGCACTTCGGCAGGGATGTCCTTGAGGTCCTTTTCATTTTCCTTTGGGATTATGACCATTTTTATTCCTCCGCGATGCGCTGCCAAGATTTTTTCCTTGAGGCCACCAATTGCGAGGACTCGGCCACGCAAAGTGACTTCGCCTGTCATGGCTACCGTTCGCTTCACTGGGATTTTGGTAATTGCCGATACAATGCTAGTTGTGATTGCAATACCGGCAGAGGGCCCGTCTTTTGGAATGGCTCCCTCGGGGGCATGGATGTGCACATCTATATTGGAATAAAACTCCTTATCAAAACCAAAAAGAGGACCGCGTGAACGAACGTAGCTCATAGCGGCCGAGCAGGATTCTTTCATCACGTCTCCGAGTTGTCCCGTAATGGTAAATTTACCCTTTCCAGGTACGACGGAAACCTCCACGACCAGCAGATCGCCTCCAACCTCTGTCCAGGCAAGGCCGTTGGTCAGTCCGACTTCATTTTGTCCCTCAATTTTGCCATATTTGTAGCGAGGAGGACCCAGATATACGGACAATTTTTTTGGGGTGACCGTATATGTTTTGGATGGTTTGCTCTTCGTCTTCCCCTCTTTGCCAGAGGCGGAGGGGCTGACTGTTTGAGCTTGATCCGAAACTATCTCTTTGGCCACCTTTCGGCAAACGGTAGCCAATTGTCTTTCAAGACTTCTTACTCCGGCTTCCTTGGTGTAGGAGCGAATAATTTCGTGGACGGACTGATCTGTGAAGCTCACTTTATATGAGGTCAGTCCATGGTTTTCTATCTGTTTAGGAATCAGATATTTTTTTGCTATATGGAACTTTTCCTTTTCGATATAGCCCTCGAGATGAATGATCTCCATACGGTCAAGTAAGGGACGTGGAATGGGATGGAGCGAATTTGCGGTGGTGAAAAACATCGTTTTTGATAGATCGTAGTCCACCTCAAGATAGTGGTCTTGGAAGGTGCTATTTTGTTCCGGGTCCAAGACCTCAAGCAGGGCAGAAGAGGGGTCTCCTCTGAAGTCAGTGCTCATTTTGTCGATTTCATCCAGGAGAATGAGGGGATTGCCAGTGTCAACCTTTCGCATCGCTTGAATAATCTTTCCGGGCATTGCTCCAACATAAGTTTTTCGATGGCCACGGATCTCAGCTTCATCCCGAACCCCTCCCAAAGAAATACGAGCAAAGGGACGGTTCATTGAGCGTGCCACTGAGCGCGCCAGAGAAGTTTTTCCGACCCCCGGTGGGCCAACCAGGCAAAGAATGGGCCCCTTCAATTTGGTATTGAGGGCCTGAACAGCCAGATGTTCAAGGATTCTCTCCTTTACTTTCTCAAGACCCCAGTGGTCAGCATCCAAAATGGCTTCGGCTTCCTTAATGTCATGCTTTTCCTGGGAGTAGTTCTGCCAAGGGAGATCAAGTATCCAATCAATGTAATTACGCACCACGGTTGCTTCTGCACTCATTGGCGACATCATTTTCAGTTTTTTTATCTCTTTTAAAACTTTGTCTGGAGCCTCTTTGCTCATTTTCTTTTTCTTTAATCGTTCCTCTAACTCCATGATCTCGGCTTGGTAGTCGTCTTTCTCTCCCAATTCTTTTTGAATCGCTTGCATCTGCTCATTCAAATAATACTCTTTCTGGGATCGCTCCATTTGTTTCTTAACGCGATTGCGAATCTTCTTCTCAACTTCAAGAATTTCAATTTCAGAAGTCATGAGACTCAGCAGGTCTTCAAGTCTCTCGCCCGGGTCAATAATTTCGAGTAAGCGTTGCTTGTCCTCAATTTTGAGATTCAGTTGGGCAACGATGATATCAGAAAGTTCTCCATAATTTTCAATTGTTGAAACACGCATGAGAATTTCTGGAGGTATTCTTTTATTCAGCTTTACATAATTTTCGAAAGTATTCTTCACTGAGCGAACAAGAGCTTTTGCTTCCATTTCGCTTTCAGCTTTTTCCTGAAGATCCTCGACCTCCACCATAAAGAAATTATCAGAAGGTAGGAATCCCTTAATTCGAACTCGACGTTTACCCTCAACGAGAACTTTTACAGTCCCATCGGGAAGCCGTAATAGTTGAATGATTGTTCCCACCGTTCCAATTTCATAAATATCCTTGGGTTCGGGATTGTTTGTCTTTGCATCTCGCTGTGCCGCCAGAACGATATCAGTCTGTTTGCTCATGGCCTCTTCGAGGGCATTGATGCTTTTCTCCCTGCCTACAAAGAGCGGCATCATCATGTGCGGAAAGATAATCAAATCACGCAGAGGAAGCAGAGGTAACTTGTGTATTTTTGTTTCAGTTGTATTCTCACTCATAGATTCCCCTTCCTAAAACATTCCAACTCAAACCTAAAAGGTTCGATCCTTGAACATTCATTTGAGGCCAGATGAAACAGGGGTCAAGCACTTTCAGCGGAGTCGCTACCGGGGTTTCTCGTCTTTTTGGGACTAGATTCCTCACCCTCCGGCCGGTAGACCAGGCGGGGCTTCTCCTTCTGCGTAATGACACCCTTGTCGATGATACATTCCTTTACATCTGTCTTGGAAGGAATTTCATACATGATGTCTAGCATTGCCGTTTCCAGGACTCCACGGAGGCCGCGAGCTCCTGTATTGCGCTTAATGGCTTCTCGTGCAACAGAAGTGAGAGCTTCATCGGTAAATGAAAGTTCCACTCCTTCGTAGCTAAATAGTTTCTGGTATTGCTTGGTGAGTGCGTTTTTCGGCTTAACAAGGATGTCGATGAGGGCCGTCTCATCGAGAGAGTCTAAAACAGCAATAACAGGGAGTCGGCCAATAAATTCAGGGATCAACCCATACCGAGCCAAATCGTCCGGCTCGACCATTTTCAAGGGATTTGAGTGTTCCTCAAGTCTCTCGTCCTTGGTCTTGATTTCCGTGGCAATTCCCATAGTTTTGTGATTGACTCGATTTTCGATAATTTTCTCAAGTCCTACAAAGGCGCCACCGCAGATGAACAAAATATTGGATGTGTCTACTTGAATAAATTCCTGTTGGGGGTGCTTTCGCCCGCCTTTCGGAGGTAAATTTGCAACGGTGCCCTCTAAGATTTTTAACAGGGCCTGCTGAACACCCTCTCCGCTGACATCGCGAGTAATTGACGGATTCTCCGATTTACGTGAAATTTTATCAATCTCGTCCACATAAATAACGCCCCTCTGGGCCTTTTCAACGTCATAATCAGCTGCTTGAAGAAGATTGAGGACAACGTTTTCAACATCTTCACCGACATAACCCGCCTCGGTTAGTGCTGTCGCATCGGCCATAGCAAATGGGACATTCAATATCTTTGCGATGGTTTGAGCCAACAAAGTTTTTCCTGACCCAGTCGGACCGATGAGGAGAATATTAGATTTAGAAATCTCTACATCATCTTTCTTTACGCCCTTAGAAGAGGAATTGATCCTCTTGTAGTGATTGTGTACAGCCACGGCGAGGGACTTCTTGGCAGAATCCTGGCCAATGACATAGTCATCAAGGAAGCTTTTTATATCTACAGGTTTAGGAACCTTCAACAGGGACTTATTGGCTCCCTCGTCGCGGTCTCTCTCTTCTGCTATAATATCGTTGCAGAGTTCAATACACTCATCACAGATATAAACACCCGGCCCAGCGATGAGCTTCTTAACCTCTTTTTGACTCTTGCCGCAAAAACTGCAACAAAGAGTGCCATAAGCATTGTTACCGTTATTGTCTTTCTTGCTCATCAGCTGTCGCTTCCTTTTTTAATGGCCTTGCGATCTGTGACAATTGAATCAACCAACCCATAATCCATTGCCTCTGAGGCAGTCATAAAATTGTCACGATCCATGGCCTTATTGAGTTCCTCGAAGGATTTTCCAGTGTGCTTGCGATAGATCTCCGTAAGACGATTTTTTGTTCGTATGAGCTCCTTGGCCTGTATCTCAATGTCGCTCACCTGGCCTGAGATGCCCCCACCCATGATGTGTGGTTGGTGAATCATGACCCGAGCATTGGGCAACACGAATCTTTTGCCAGCGGCTCCGGCACAAAGCAACAAAGATCCCATGCTGGCTCCGAGGCCTATGCAGTAAGTGCTGACGTCACATTTTACAAATTGCATAATGTCATAAATCGCGAGTCCTGCAGAAACGCTTCCTCCAGGAGAATTAATGTAAAGATGTATGTCCTTTTCAGGATTCTCCATCGCCAAAAAAAACATCTGAGCGATGATACTATTGGCCACATCATCGCTGACTGGAGTTCCAAGAATAATGATTCTGTCCTTTAAAAGACGTGAATAAATATCGTAGCTGCGTTCGCCGCGTTGAGTCTGCTCTATGACTATTGGAACTAAGGCCATACAAGTCTCTTTCATTATGAATTACTTTCCACTACTACACTTTAAACCCTAACACGTTCGAGCGGAACAGTTTACCGTCATTTATGCCACAGGAGGCGCAAAAAAACGAAGTCCAATCCCACCCCTCAACCTGTGGTCTAATCCTCAGATGACAAGTTCCTATCGGGTCATCACATCTTGGACTTTATCAGTGTGAAAAGACTTTATTAGATCGCCGCTGTGTGCTAATAAATTGCTGATAAAATTTGCGTCTGTTTGGTACACGAAGATTTGCGTGACGCGTTAATGACGAAAGGGAGCGCCTCCATGAAATTGAGCATCGAGACTTTACAAAAATTAGAGATGAAGAATTCGACTTTGGTCATATTTGTGTGCAAGCAGTCCGTCCAGCAGGGCGACTCCAAAAAAGTAAAGAAGGGAAAAAAGAAAGTCCGGGAGTTGGATGTCATACAATATCCGGGGATTCAGTCGGAAGTAGCAGAACTGATCAAAGGGGCCATTGCGGAGAAATATTTTTCTGGGAAGGCAAAGGAGAGCATTCTTTTTCGGTCTTGTAATTTGAGTTCTGCCAGAAATGTCATTGCAATTGGTTTGGGTGAAAGTGATTCGGTTAACAATGAAACGCTGCGAGTGGCAGGCGCTGTTGCATTCAATCAAGTTAAAGCTTCCAAGTTCAAGGAAGCTTGCTTCCATTTGCCTTCGCTCCTTGCTTCAAGCAAAGACTCCGAAGGAGCTGCCCAGGCTTTTTTTGAGGGCATCTTGCTTGCCGAATACACTTACGATGATCTAAAAATGCTAAGCGAACCTGAGAAAAAGGCAGAGATGCCAACTGTTGAGAAAATCACAGCTCTCGTGAGCGAAAGTTCGGTCAAAGGATCTCTGAAGAAAGCATTGGAAACAGCAAAAGTACTGGCAGAGTGCACAAATTTTTCCAGACGACTTGGGGATACCCCCGGAAATTTGATGACGCCAGAGATTTTAGCTAATCAAACAGTCAAAGCGGCCCAAGGGACTGATCTCAAGGTGACTGTTTGGGAAAAGGAAAAAATAAAAAAAGAACGCATGGGTGGGCTTCTCGGAGTTTCTCTCGGAAGTGCGGTGGATCCGCGATTTATCATTATGCAATATTTTGGAGCTGAAAAATCAAAGAGGCCGATTGCGTTTGTTGGTAAGGGGCTCACTTTCGACTCTGGCGGCATCAGCATTAAGCCGTCGGCCCAAATGGATGAAATGCGGTATGACATGTGCGGAGGGGCCAATGTTATTGGAACCATGCTGGCTATAGCGAAGTTGGGTTTAAAAATAAATGCAATAGGCTTGGTGCCAGCAACTGAAAACATGCCCGGTCCCCTTGCAAATAAACCGGGAGATGTACTGACTTTTCGAAATGGAAAGACGGCCGAGGTTTTGAACACCGATGCTGAAGGCCGATTGATTTTAGCTGATGCACTGGCCTATGCGTCTGAGCAAAAGCCGGCTCTTATTATTGATGCGGCCACTTTGACTGGAGCGATTGTTGTGGCCCTTTCGAATATTTACACCGGTTTTTTTACTCGCGATGCTAAGTTGAGAAAGCAAATTGAAAGTGCGGCTGAAGTTTCAGGAGAGCTCTTGTGGGCGATGCCTCTTCACGACTTTCATGTTGAGGACATTAAGGGTTCGTACTCAGACCTTTCAAACATCTCCTCATATAAAGGAGGGGGGAGTTCCACGGCCGCCGCTTTTCTTGAACAGTTTGTGGAGAGCGGCACTCCATGGGCGCACTTCGATATTGCCGGAACGAGTTGGGCCTGTGGGAATAGATTTCCTTATTGTCCGTCAAAAGGAGCTTCGGGTGCGATGATTCGAACTTTCGTCGAGCTTGCGAGAGGTTACTGAAGGTTTTACCAGTTCATTTTGATTGGTGACGGGGAAGTTTCTTTGATTTGTTGGTGGTCTATAAAGAATTTGTTATTCGCTGACTTATCATAGAGTTTCACTGAGAACAGAGACCATTCCATTGGCCATTGTCCGGATATGTGATCAAAGCGAATACTGACTGGCGATTCCTCAAGGTATTTGAGCTCCAAATCTCCAGGTTCTTCTTCCAGAATTTTACCGGCTGGAATTGGAATTGCAGAAATGCGGTTTATGTCCTTGTCAATTTGGCAATTGCCCTCGACGACCATTATGGGTTTGTCACCAGCAATGGCCATGCCTTCGGCAAAGAACACAAGTTCAATGCGATCGTAGACTTGGCAAGCGAACTGTTTAGCACCGTCGGCTCCTCGGGTGATAAAATGGCCAAGTTCAATACCAAACTTGCCGTCGCCAAGCTTAGTCACCTTGGCTTCAGACAAGACCCGTCTCTGAGAGGCCAACTGGAGAGCGCTTCCCTCTAGGTGCGAAAAATCAAAGGCTTTCTGAATGGCGGCGGGCTGGCGTTTGTCGCCCCAATAGTAATAGGTGATCCCGTTCCAAGACTCGCTCGAAATCCAAACGCCGACAATTGTCGCCATTATGGTAATCACGCTGCCTACTAGAATCTTAGAATCTCTCATCTGCCCTAAATCCCTCATGACTCATAGAGCGTAGTTGCTCCTGACAAATATTTTATCGGGAAGAAAAATAGATTCGATAAGGGTCCTTTAAAAACCATGACCAAAGGCCGTGCGAAAGGAATCAAAAAAACTTGCCCTAAAGAGAACAGCCAGCTTTGTAACCCACAAACTCGACTTTTGACTGCTTAGCTTCGTAGGCGATTGCTAAAAAACCCAATTTTGCGAGCCAGCCATAAACATTTTCCATTGAGGCGCCCTCAATAGCTACCTTGAGGTCAGAAACGCAGAGTTTTTTGAAAACGACTCCGGGGGAGTTGAGACTCTCATTTGGTCCCTTTTTGCTATGAGCACGCAAGAATCCTCCGGCAAGATGACATCCAATCATATAAATAGAAGGTTCGGCGGTTTCAGCTTCTGTGACAATTCGAGTGGGGATCCCTTCCTGAATGATAACTTCTAAGATCTCGCGTCCTCCCTTGGCCGCCTTCATCTTTTTTCGTGCTTTATAATTCCAGTCTCTTACTTCATTTCCGGAGTTAACATGGACGACCCCCAAACCATAAGTTCCTGCATTGTTCTTAATGAAGGCAAAAGGTCGCTGCTTTATTCCCAATTCCTCATATTTAATTGCCAGGCGCTCAAGAAAATTGTCAACAGAGATAGCCAAGCTCTCCAGGTTCTCACTGTCTGCGAGATCGAAATGCGGAAAAAGTTCTGTGTCGACTTGAATGAATTTAGGGGGAAGATCAATCATCTTGGCGAATTCAAAGGCGAGGCCATTGTAGAGGTCAAAAAACTCGCTCTTGCGCCTTCTGTGCCAGCCCATAGTATGAGGTGGATTCATGGGAGTCTCCAGATCCTTGACGAATCCCTCATAGGAATGGGAAAAGTCATTATTGCAAATAATGAGATCCATCTTTTCACCATCAACAACAACTTGACCGTTAACCACTTCGGCGCCAAAAATCTTTAAGTTTCTTCCGGCTGCATTTGTTAAGGAAAGGGTTTCCTTTAAGGCTCTTGGAAAAGCAATTTTTGTCTCGTGTCCCGATTGATTCAAAAAATCAAAAAGAACGGCGACATTATCCCAATAAAAAAGATTTGTTGTATGCTCCTCGGTCAAAAGAGCTATTTTTTCTATATGAGGACCGTAATGAATATCCAAATACCTACGCACGATATCAACTGCTCGCTCCCTGTCTACTGGGCAAATGTTATTGAAACCTGCTGGAAAAATGTTGGCGTCGACAGGGGCAATCATGACACCTGAATCACGAATATCAAAACTCGAATAAAATGGAAAAGAAAGCCCTGTGCTTTTTGTTCGAAACCAGGAGTCAACATTAGCTCGATGCTCTACGATTTTACGATGAATGGTGTCGTGAATCAAGGGGGCTCCTTATTGCCGATGGGAGGGACTTGAGGACGGCAGCTCCGCCAACAACAGCGATTGGCATTATTAGGATTATCAGTCCGGGAACAGCGAGAGTCAGTGTCAAGGCCGCAGTCATGCCAAGCAGTTCTGGAAGAACTGATCGAACAAATCTGGCGCGCTCATAAAATTTCATTTCATAGATTTCGAATGAATGGTCCAGGATGTCAATTGCAAGAATCAAAAGAGCCAAGAATGAGGAGAGGAAAAATAATACAGGGATAAACGATATTAAAAGAATTAAGGCGCCAAGGAGCAAGGAAAAAAGGAGCTTGGCCGCCGCTGTGGGTATACTTCGGAAGAATGTTCCTAACCACCCCTTGGTTTGTGAGGCGTTTTCGCTGAGAAGTTCCAAAGAGATAAGGGCCCTTTCGGCCAAAACAGAATTAAAGGGGCTAGCCACAGCACCTGCAATGAGGAAGAACACATAGGTCCATAGAATAACAAAGCTAATCCAGATAAGAGCAAACGCAAGGTAGTACGCAGCTGTAATAATAGGGCTTGTCGGATCGGTAGAAATCAGAGCCATCGCAGAGGCGACCATCGAAGGCAAATAAACTATTCCCAGAGCAATTCCGAGGACAAATAAAATAAAATTCACGATAAAAGGGACATAGGTCCAGCGCCGTAGCTTTGGCATCGCCAGAAGCAAGAGAATCCCTTTAAATAAAAACGAAAAGCCTTGAGCAAATCTCTTCAAAGAATCCAATTTATTTTTCCTTCACTTTTTTGGGGAGAGGACCTTGAGACTTGGAGGTTTTTTCTAAAATTGATCGAGAGGTCTTGATCCGTCCTTGTCGACGAAGCCCTTCCCGTCGCTTCGCGTCTGGAGTCAAGTCGTTTCCAATCGCCAAGTCGGCCAAGTAAATTTCGACTTTCCTTTCTTGTAGTTCAATTTCTGAGAAAATGCTTTGGACTTCCGTAGCTTCGGCCGGGTCAGGAAATCGCATCGACTTAAGGATCTGGATGTTCTCCAGTATTCCCCTCGCCAACCGAATCTTCCACATTCTGAGATTATTTTCGACCTCTCCTTCATCTGTACCTTTAGAAAAACTTGGAGGGTGATTGAGGGCCTGCCAAATCGCCACGTAGGCTTCCTTGAGGTTTTTAGAAGCACGAGGCGACCAATCACGACTTCCCATCTCCGAGCTTTTGAGCAAATAGCCTTGTAAATACCTAAGAGATCCTATGTAAGCATTGGCGTGCTCAGGGAGTGTTTCGAGATTTGGCTGCACTCTTCCCATGAAGTAGAGAGTTTTGGCGAGGAGTTCTTTGCGGTTGGACGGGCTTTCGCCATCTCGATAAATGTCCTTGAGTCCCTTTTGAGAGAGAGAAAAATATTTCTCGGCAGTTTTAAGATCTCCATTTTTTGCGTATGCGGCGGCCAATCGGGCGGGCAGCTCCGCTTCAGCGACATCTGAAGACAAAAACTTCTTTCTTTTGAGAGCATCCTTGAGGCTTGCTATCTGTTTGACAGTTTGGCCCAGACATTCAAAGCAATAGGACAGGCGAAAAAGAGACTGTGCCTCTATTCGGGGGAATTTTTTTCCGGAAAGATTCACAACCTGCCGATAGACAACAGAGGCCTCCTGACATTTTTCCAATCCTTCCAAAGCGGAGGCTTTGTTGAATAGGGCCACCAAACCAAACTCAGAATTCGGATCACTCTTTAAAATTTTATCGAATTCGACAATTGCCGCTTCGAAATGCTCGCTCTCCATGTACTTTAAAGCTGTTCCAAATATTGTCTGATCATTGTCTCTTGTCTGACTCTCAAAGCTGGCCTCTGTGTCTGGCTTCGATAGCTTAGAGCAGCCGATGGCGATTGCAAGAGTAAATAGAAAGATGTTGGCCAAAAAAAAATTCATTTTATTGATCCCTTCAAGTAGGGTTCCATTAGGTTTGCGAGCCGAACGAGACCGTCGATTCAAGTGATGTCTGCTATCAAGTCCGGGATTCGAACAATCGCTGTGGATGACCCGAGAGTTCGATTGAATTTTTCAAGTTCGATCTCTTTTTGTTGATTAAAAAAGGAGAGCTTTCTGTGGAAGTCGATAATTGGTTGGAAGCGCGGGTCAGATTTGGTCTGATCACTCGGGGACCATTTTGGGTAGCAACGATTTATGATAACTGAATGCAGACTGTAGCCGCCTTTGCGTAACTCTGAGACAAAATATTCAGTGGCATCCAGATTTGCTCGATCAAATCCGGTAATCAGAAGGAAGGCACACTCTGGTCCAGTTAATAACCGGTGAATGGCAATGCTCCTCGTACAGACCTCGTTTTGTATCTCAGCCATTCCCTCAAAAAAGTCTGAAAGCTCAGTGATGAAATAGGAGCCGGTTATTTTTTCAAGGGCTGCCAATGCAGTTTTTGTTCCTCGACTGAAGAGTTCTTGCAAGAGTCCGATGGAACCCTCTTTCTTGATAAACCACTGGGAGATTGAATTCTGAAACAAGGAATAAATCTTCTGTGGGGCATAGAGAAAATCAACTGCATGCTGGGCTGGTGGAGTATCCAGGATGATAAGATCGTAGAGACCAGATTCAAGACTAAGAGATAGTTTCTCAAGAGAGGTAAACTCTTGGGATCCACTCAAGGTGGTCGCCATCTGTTTGTAGAGGTTATTTTTTAAAATTCGTTGTGCGCGTTCGGGAGAATGGGCGGCTCGTTCAATAAAACGATCAAAGATAAAGGAGGGATTTACCATCACGGCGGTGAGTGATCCAGAGGTTTCCTTCAGGTCAATTTTCATTTCTTGATCTGTTTGGGCACTAATACCCAAAGCATCAGCAAGGCGTCGCGCCGGATCTATGGTCAGAACAAGGACGCGGCGACCTCGTTTTGCGGCAAAAATCCCTAAACAGGCGGAGAGCGTTGTCTTGCCTACGCCTCCTGTACCCGCACAAACGATGATTTTATTGGAATCAAGAAACGAGGAAGTCACTGATCTTGATCCTTTCTGCTAACTCATCAATCAATCTAGTGCCAGTTGAACAGAACTGCAAAGGCAAGATATCAAAGTCTTCGGCAAAGGAGCGAAGCTTATGGATGGCGGATTGTTGGCGATCCATAACTACTTCGAGGTACCTTATAAACTCAATTCCCTCCTCATCTCGGGCGTTGTTGAGCTCCTCTTTGAGAGCGTGGAGGTCTGATTTGGTACCAGGAATTTCCCAGAATCGGTTGCAAATAATCTTTGGGACAATTCCCCACTCGCTTCTTAAATTCTCAACAAGATCTTGGCACTCAGACACGGGCAGCTCTTCGGGGAGTGTGACCACTCGGTATTGACAGTTTTTTGGGTTTTTGAGGATCGCTTCAATTTGCCGGGATTGTTCGCCCATGGGTCCAAAACGAACAGCCTCGGCGAGGCCTTTTGGGGCTCTCAAGAGGGCACGAAAGTGTCCTGTCGCAAAGGCATCAATAACGACGATGTCGTACTCAAAGGCCGGACCAACGCCTCTAATTCCGCTGGTTGCTTTGCCTAAAATGGATATCTCTCTGAGAGCTGGGGCAGCTTGAATAAAGGTCCTCATAACAACATTTTTAAAGAACAAATCCACCAAGGTTTCGATTCGGACATAGTGCTTGAAATATTCTCGTAAACAGGCTTCTCCATTCCAGCAGGAGACCCAGAGATTGGGTCTCCACTCCACGGGAGAGTAGGTAAAGGGCTCTTCCAAAAGAATCTGAAAATGGCTCTGTTCATTGAGTTCAACCAAAAGCACTTTTTTGCCTGATTGCGATAAACGCAGAGCGAGGCTTGCTGCAACCGTAGATTTACCCACTCCGCCTTTGCCGGAGATGAAGAGGATCTGTTGATCGATACGATTCATGGGGAAATTTCCCTCTCAATTATTAACGTGAAGCATTAATTCCTTGCCTGGGGCTGCCGCATCACTTAAAAGATTCAGTCTGACCCGGCTATTATATAGTTGGTTTTGGAAGAACTCAAACTCCTAAAGCGGTAGGAAATAAGGAGAGTCCATGAAAGTGAATTTGGAGAAATTGGATGGTCTGGCACACAGGTTTAGCTTTGAGATTGCAGCCGATAAAGTGAGCAAGGCCTTTGAAGAGGCCTACAAGGAATTGCAAAAGAGTGTTTCCTTAAAGGGATTTAGAAAGGGCAAAGCGCCGATAACCGCGATTCGCAGACAATATGGCGACCGCGTCAAAGATGACGTCCTTCAAAATCTTGTTTCAGAATCCTATGAGTCGGCCTTGAAAGAGCACTCCTTGGACCCTATTGGTTATCCAAGTATTCGCATTGATAAATTCGAAAATGATGAAAACTTTATTTTCTCCGCTGAATTTGAAATTCGACCGCAGATTGATCTGAAGAAATATGAGGGTTTGAGTGTCGAGAAGGAAATAGCCGTTATTGAAGATTCTCGAACTCAAGAAGTGTTAGAGAATATTCAAAGAAGCAATGCTGAGATGATTCCAATTTTTGAAGATCGGCCAGCACAGAGTGGAGACGTTGCTGAGGTAGCCTTTGAAGGATTTGTTGATGGCAAGCCCCTGGAAGGGGCTCAGTCCGACCAACATCTTTTGGAACTGGGGAACAAGCAGTTTATAGAAGGTTTCGAGGAAGGTGTTATAGGGATGAAGGTGGGTGTAACGACTTCGCTTAATCTCTCCTTTCCCGCTGAATATCACAACGCGGATGTGGCCGGAAAACCAGTTGTTTTTCAGGTTACCCTCAAGGGGCTAAAGAGAAAGGCGTTACCAGAAATTAACGACGATTTGGCAAAACGAGCGGGACCCTTTGAGAGTCTGGAGGCCCTCAAGATTCAAATCCGGAAAGATCTTGAGGAAGCTGAACAAGAGAGCATTAAAAGCGGACTAAAGGATAAAATTCTCAAGGCCTTGGTTGCTGAAAATCCCGTTGAAGTTCCTCGCTCCCTCCATCAGCGCCAGAAGGAACTGCTCATTGAAGATGTGAAAAAAAGAATGCATCAGCAAGGTCTTTCAGAAATGGATTTTGAAGAATACAAAACGAAGTGGGATCAGGATTTTAATGATTCGGCTACATTTATTGTGCAATCAAGTTTTTTGGTCGACGCGATTGCGGATAAGCTATCGCTGCGTCCTAGTCACCAAGATTTGCACGCTAAGATTAATGAGATTGCCAAACAGACGGGCCTCGAAGAAGCTCGCCTGAACGAATACTACCACAAGCCTGAGAATCAATCTCGGCTCTCATTTCAGCTGATGGAAGAAAAAGTTGTTTCCCATCTGATAGACAAGGCTATTAT
Source organism: Bdellovibrionales bacterium (assembly GCA_016716765.1). Taxonomy (NCBI): domain Bacteria; kingdom Pseudomonadati; phylum Bdellovibrionota; class Bdellovibrionia; order Bdellovibrionales; species Bdellovibrionales bacterium. The sequence goes on from JADJVA010000025.1 coordinate 413,765, forward strand.
CAGAGAAGTCCCCAAAAGTGCTGGAGCTGAATGAACAAATACTCACTTGATGGCTGCTGGTGAGGCTTGGCAATAGTTGTGCCTTTCAAAGTGTTGTCGGCAGATATTGCTTGGCGATCGACAGTCATTTAGATCATAAGATACATAGCGTCCGGGAGGGCAGCTCAGGTTGGGACCAGAGCTGACCTCAGATCTAAAATGTCCATGGGTCACTTGAACGCCCTTTGCGTACAGCGCCCATTCAATTTGGTTCGTTCCAATTTTAAGAAGAGGCCGCTGTGTGAGCGTCGTTACCCAAAGATTAATTCGCCTTGATGTTCGTCCTTTGACAGAATCATATGTCATTTTTTTGGTTTCCGATGATCCGTCTGCACGAATGGACTCTACAATGAGCTGGTCGGCCTGTACACCTAAGGGGCCTAGGAAGTAGGTGAATTCAGCAGGATTTAGAACCCAATCGTGACATCTGAAGTGGACGAGTTCTGTGTGTCCTTTCTCATGGCAACTGATCTGAACTGACGCGTCCAAATGTTCGGCCTCATAATCTGCACCATCACTAAGGCCAGGCCTTTGATTACCCCAGGAACGAGGAACTACCAAAAATAGCAAAAAAATGAAAAATATGAAGATTAAATGACGAAACATAAAAACCCCCCTCTCGAAATCTTGCCCTAGCGAGAATCGACGGCTAGCATAGAAGCTAAACTTAGATTCCACGGAAGGACGTAGAAATGAATGCTACGAATAATCAGAACACTGTATCCAACGATTCGTCAAAGCAAGAATTTCCCAAACGCAGATGGCGGAATTACCTTCTTAATCCACAGTTTCAGTTGAAGTTCAGCGTTTATTTTATCGCGAGCGTTCTCGCGGTTGTTGGAGTGATGGTGGCATTCATTTTTACCCGTTTGCAGGATCTTCGTGAGGTCATCTTGCAGTTCTACGGAGAAGACACTGTTCTTCAGGCTCATATGGATGGGGCTATATTTGAAATAACGATGATAGGCTTTTTAACTCTGTTGGGCTTTTCTACCGTTTCTTTTTTCTATTCCTTAATAATTTCACATCGAATCGCCGGTCCAACTTTGGTTATATGTCGATTTATTGAAGATTTGAAAAAGGGCGACTATGAAGGCAATCGTCATCTTCGTCATTATGACGAACTCAAGCCAATTATAAATGGACTCAATGAATTAGCGGATATTCTGAAGAAAAATCAATCATAATGAAACGATAAGATATCAGTTATTTATTTGTCGGACTCTCCTCGGGTCTATTCATCACCTTCCATGCTCTCAGGTAATTATAGCCTTGGAGAATCTGGAAATCCTCTTTTAAGAGCAAATCCTTGGGCGACAGCTTTTCTCCCGAGTCCTCTTTTGATTCTGTCCACCAGTAGTTAATTGCATTTTCGGTTTCTGAGTTGGTTCCGCCTTTACTCTCTCGCCCTGGGTTTGCCAGTTTCGATATTTTTTCCTTTTCGCCCAACAAGTGTCCCTTCATGTCTTTTTCTCGTCGGATATCTCGATTGACTTTTGCTTTTGCCAATATTTCTGTACTGAAATTCTCTACGATAACATCAGGGGTAATTCCCTCTGCTTGAATCGAAACTCCTTTTGGGGTGTAATAGCGAGCAACGGTTAGCTTGAGGCCGGACCCATCACCCAATTTAACAACAGATTGAACGGACCCCTTTCCAAAACTTCTTTGCCCCATGATCAAGGCTCTCTTATTGTCTTGTAAGGCGCCCGCCAAGATTTCACTGGCACTGGCAGAGTATTCATCAATCAGGACAACAAGAGGGAAAGTCGGAAAAGCACCCGATTTTTTTGCATAAACGACTTCCTTTTCCTTTTTATTGCGTCCCATTGTACTCACAATAGTGCCCTTATCTAAAAACATATTACTGATTTCAATTGCCTGCTCAAGCAAACCGCCAGGATTGCGTCTGAGATCTAGGATTAGGCCAGCCACTGCCTTTTTGCTTTTGATGTGGCTTTCAATTGCTTTGCGCATTTCCTTAGCCGAATTCTCAATGAAGCTTGTTAGTTTTACATAGAAATATCCGTCCTCGAGGTCGGTTGTCTTGACGCTCTTGATTTTGACGGTTGCTCTGACAATTGAAAATACCTTTGGGCGCTCAAATCCATCGCGAAAGATCCCCAGATTTACTTTTGAACCGTTCTTTCCTCTCATGTGTTGGGCGGCCTCGACTAAAGTCATTCCTTTCGTGGACTCACCGTTTATTTCAACAATCTTGTCTCCAGCTTTCACTCCCGCCACATATGCGGGCGTATCTTCTATTGGCGAAATAACGGTAAGAATGCCATCCTGGACTGTTATTTCAATTCCTAATCCGCCAAATTCACCTGAAGTTTCGGATTCAAATTCCTTGAAAATGTCGGGTTCAAGAAAATTGGTGTGAGGATCAAGTTCTCTCAGCATGCCCTTAATCCCTCCGTAAATCAGTTTTTGAGTGTCAACCTCTTCGACGTAGTATTGCTGAACCAAATTGAGAACCTTGGCAAATAGCTGGAGATCGGCATAGCGCTCCTTAGCCCAGGATCCGATGCCTCCGACAGAAAACCCGACAATCCACAAGACCAAAAAAATGGGACCGATAAGCAGCCAATATTTTCGGGATCCATATTTCAAACCGTTCGTATTTTTATTCATTTAATCCCTCATCGTCGCAATTTTTCGATATCATTATGCCACTTCATCCAAGGTTTTGGATCAATCGAATCTGAAAAATGTCGAATTTCAAAGTAAATACCCGACTCCTGATATGTATTCAGACCAGAGAGACCAATCACCTGCTCCTCGGAAATTTTTTGACCTATCTTAACACTTACAGAACTTTGATGACTATAGACAGAGTAATACCTGTCGCCGTGGTCTATAATCACCGTGTTTCCATATCCGTCAATTGGACCCGCAAATTGGACTAGTCCATCAAAGACGGCCTTCACTGGGAGTCCCTGTTCACCTTTCAAAAATATACCTTTGTGGCTTGTTTTGAATCTATAGCGATCATTTTGGTTGATCCCATATTCTCGCAAGACTACCCCTTGTATGGGCAAAGGTAGAGTTCCTTTTCTTTCAAAAAAGCTTTCATCAAGCAGCGAGGGAATTTCGTTGATGTGTGAAATTTCATTCGCTCTTTTGCGCAGTCCAGCCAGATGGGCCAGATGATCTTGGCGGACCTGGCGAAGCTGAACCAAAAGCTTGCTTTTAGATTTTTGCTCAGACTCGAGGATGGATTCTTGCGACTTGAGTCGGTGTTGCGCCAGGACCAGATGTTGGATGTTGCGTTTTAACCTTGAGCGCTGAGATTCAAGGGATTTGATGTTGCTCTCAAAGTCTTGAATGATCTCATAGTCCCTGTCTGCAACCCTCTTCAAAAAGGCGAGATTTCGATCTAATTCAAAGGATGTCTGAGATGAAAAAATGGTTTCTAAGGTCCCATGCTCTCCCATTTTATAGAGCGTGCGCAGTCTTCGCGAGAGAAGTTTGCGCTGATTTTTTATGCGATCCTCCAATTTAACAATTGATTTTGCGAGACTGTTCGTATCAACTTTTGCGGATAGCATTTCATCAGTCAGCCTATTCCTCCTCTTACTCATGTCCTTGATTTTAACGTTTACATCGTAGAGGTTTCCAAGCAATTTCCTGCTATTTTCGTCCGAAATAACAAATTTCTCCTTTGTTGAGTGAAGATCGTCCACTAATTGTTCGATTGAATTCGGGGCCTCGATTTTTTCAGGTGTCTTCAATTCGAGAGATGCTTCCCCAATTGCCAAAGTCAATGGGGGAGCAATGCTTGCAATGAATACAAGAAGAGCAGGGGTCAAAAATAAAGCTCCTGATTTTGAGCAGCTGACCAGCCATTGCAAATTTTTCTGACGCAGAAAAAAGCTCCGAGAGATCCAAAGAATCCCCCCAGAAAGATTAAAAGAAAAACATCCTTGATACTGAGGAATCCCAAATATCGTCCCAAATTCAAGAGTCCCATTTGGGATTCGAGCACTGAGGTTTGAACTATAAAAAGAATATACACAACGAATATGGATAAAAGTCCAGCTAACAGCCCCATCAGCGCGCCTTCAACCACATATGGAATGCGAATCATTTCTGGTGTTGCACCCACCAGCTCCAATATTTCGATCTCATCCCGTCTTTGAAAGAAAATACTGCGAATGGAATTACCGACAACAAAAAGGCTTCCTCCCAATAGCACAATGACGAGAACCCAGCTGGTAAGAGTGAAGGCGCGAACGAGAGATGCATAGTTTTCTACCCAGCCCTGACCGTAGTAAATCTCTTCGACACCGTCCAATCGACCAATGTAGTCTTTGAGCTCCATCATAGTGGAAAGGCGGGCCTGATTAGGTATTTCGTCGAGAAGGCTTGTTTCAAAGCTGGGGGGTAAGGGATTGCCAAAATCAGGATCATTCAAGAAGTCAGGGGAGCGTGACGCCATTTGAGTCAGGAATTGACGGGCCGCCTCGTCCTTAGAGATATATTTTATCTCTTTAAATTTTTGAAGATCGTTCAGATATTTCTGAACCTTATTGAGTTCCTCAGTTCCAATTGAATCTCTCAAAAAAATGCTCATTCGAACCGAATTTCCCCAGTTGGTTAGAATGTGATTTAAATTTCGATGGACAAGCAGAAAAATGGCAACGACAACGAAAGTTCCGGTCAGAACGGACAAGGTAGCCAGTTGCATTGCAGTTTGTTGCTTCCAAGAGCGGAGGAATCCACTTGTCCAGATTGAATTCATATTAAGTTATGCATCCTTTACGACATGACCGTCGCGAATTTCAACGACTCGACGGGTATGATGATTGATCAAAGAGTAATCGTGAGTGGCGACAAAAACTGTTGTCCCTTGAGCATTGACTTTTTCAAGTAAATTCATAATTTCTTTGCTGAGATCTGGATCCAAATTTCCTGTCGGCTCGTCCGCGACAAGGACCTCTGGATGGTGGACTAAAGCGCGGGCAATTGCCACTCTTTGCTGTTCCCCTCCTGAGAGCTGTTCAGGACATTGCTTGAGCTTGTGAGCTAAACCCACTTCGTCTAGGATTTCACTGACTCTTCTTTGAATGTACTGTGTTCGATCTCCTCTGATTTCGAGCGGGAGAGCAACATTTTCAAAAACAGTGCGCCTCTTTAGCAAGCGAAAATCCTGGTAAACAACTCCTATGTGACGTCTAAAAAATGCAGTTTCTCTCGGCCGCATATCTCTCAATTGATAACCGGAAACGCACAATGACCCAGAACTTGGGAGGTCATAGGCAGAGAGTAGGCGGAAGAGAGTTGTTTTCCCGGCGCCGCTTGGGCCGATAAGAAAGACAAATTCTCCCTTTGAAATTTTCAAGCATATGTTATTTAGCGCACAGGTTGGTCCGGCATATGTCTTGTAGACGTGATGGAATTCAATCATTCTTCTATGTTAACGGGGCTCAGAGAAATTGGCCAGAAGCCAGGAGGTCCAGAATTTTTTGGTGTTGAATTCTCATAGCCAGGCGAATAGATTTTCCCTCTGAATCAGGGCCTTTGGGAAGAACATCTGAGTAGGCAGTCTTGATGCTTTTCAGCACAGCACCGTTATAAAATACCTGACTTACCAAGAACGGATTAACGCTACCCCAGTCTTCTGTCTGGACATGATAAGTGAGACCAGAAACTGAGATATCTGAGTTAAAGCCCTTTTCAACCAAGTTCAATCCTCCAAGACAGCTATTTTGCATTCAAGCCGAGCTCACAATCAAGGCATAGAACTGTGTATCAAAATAGTACAGTGATTTCGTTTAATTATCGAATCTTCTCGAGATTTTCGTTTATTCTCCTCCGAATCCATTCCGATAAGTTCTCATGGCCAGCCCCTTTCCTTCAATCCACTCAGCCGAATTCAAGAAAATCATCCCGTTGATCAGCCTTTTATTAATATTTAGTTGCTCGAAGGGAACAAGGAAGAGAACAGCTGCCGCAGGGCGAATCAGTCCTACCTATCAGGGTCCAGCTGAACCTGAATATTGCTCGGGTCCCATGGTTTACAGTGATTCAGTCCGCGTGACTGGAAAGGGACAATACCAAGCCAGAGAGTCCTTTTACGAAAACTCTTCGTCTGGCGGGCTTGGAGCTCCTGGATCGCCAAGGCCTATTCGGCACGCTGAAGTTCGGGTGACAAATTCGAGTGGAGTCCTTCTCCAATGCGGTGAGACCGACGAGTTGGGAACCTTCGGCTTATCTTTGCCCAGAGGGGATGGGATATTTACCTTGAGTATTAATTCTCGGGCGAACAATCAGTTTCTGAAGGCATCTGTTCTTAATGCTCCCGAGCAAAATTTGATTTATGGCTTGAAGGTTCAAGTCATAGCGACTGCTAACCAGGATTTGGGGGCTCTTACTGCTTTGGCGACAACGGAAGATGGTCTGTTGGGTGGAGCTTTTAATATTTTGGATCAATTGCACAATGCGAATGATTTCATAAGGAGCAAAGCGGGAAGTTGTGGAAGTCATTTTGTGGGCTGTCCAAATTTTACGGTTGCACCTAAGGTAGCTGTTTATTGGGAGCCAGGGTTTAATCCGGGTAGCTATTTTGAAGGTGCAAGCGCTCTCAGTTTTTATATACCCGGGTTCAGTCGTCTTTTTATTTTAGGAGGAGTGAACGGTGATATCAATTATTCTGACACCGATCACTTTGATAACTCTGTCATTATACATGAGTTTGGTCATTTTCTTGAAGATTCGATGTTTGTTTCCGATTCTCCCGGTGGTGAGCACAATGGAAATCGCGTGATTGATCCTCGTCTCGCTTGGTCTGAAGGCTGGGGCAATTTTCTTCAGGCAGCTGTTCGTGGCGATGGATACTATTTAGATACCGCGGGAAACATTAGTGGTAGCACGAATTTTATGTTTAGAATTGACTTGGAGCCGAATGGTGCCAGCGCAGCAAATGATCGCCCCCAATTCGATGGTGAGGGCAATTTTCGGGAATTTTCAGTTACGCGCCTCTTGTTTGACGTCAATGACAGTGCCGGAGTCGATGCGGGAAATGACAATGACTCAATAGATAATGGTTTTGGTTCCATTTGGGCGGCCTTAGTCATGTCCGGAGGCTTTGCAAGATCAAGTTTGAAGTTTCGAGATGTTAGCGTGTTGCACGATTTTGTCCACAATAGACTGTCTCCAACTCAAGATTGGTCACCTTTGAGAACAAGCGAAAAGCATGTTAATTCCTCGACCGATTTTCGCGCTGAGTACGGTCGTTATGTAACTACGACGGCTGGGGGATGCCACATATCTTTGAATCCGTATACGATCACTCCCTACAATAGCTCATCTGATAGCGGAAATTTCTCCACCTCTCATTTACTAAAAAATAATGAATTTTATCACTATAAACATAGCGGGGGTCCTCTCCAGTTAACTTTGAATTACGTGACTTCTTCGGGGACTGAAGCTGATTTGGACTTGTACATCTATAATTCCAGTGCGCGATATGGCGCCAGCGATGATATGGTTGGATATAGCCGTGAGGAACCAGCGACGCCGTCTTCGGGAAACATTGAAACAGAAAATATTTCGATCTCTTCCCTGCCCTCGGGAGATTACTTAATCAACCTGATGGTATTTACCGGGGGAGCCAGTGTTGGGTCAGAAACGCAATATGAAATGAAGCTTGGGGGAGTCAATTTATGCCCAGACAGTATGCCTTAAATAAGGGAAAAGGGAAGTCGAGACTCTCCAAGTGGCTGCTGTCGATGGCTCTCTTGATCTTAACTCTGGCATTCATCAGTTTGGCTCTTAATTATTTGCAGCAGCCGAGGAGAAGTTTGGCTGGCCAATTGGCAAATTACAAGGACCAGATATTGAATCCCATTAAAGGCGTTCAAGGCGTTAACTACACTAATAAAGTGAGTGGGCCACTTTTGGTAAAGATGAAGAAGACTGTCGCGGACGAGAGAATTGTGCCAGGAGCGCCATTTACTCTTAATGTGGAGATCTTCTCGGAAGAAGATATTGAAGGGGTTGATCTTAAGTGGTCTTTACCGAACGATATCGTTCTTGTGAGCGGTGAAATCGAGGAGAAAATCGATTTCATTTCTGGCAATGGCGGGGTCAAACAGACATCACTTACTTTAACGAGTGCCACTGAACAAAATCAGCAAATTCATCTATTTGTGAGTGGGCAAAGAAATGGCACCGCATTTGGAACCTCAATTCAATTTAATACACGCGATCAGGCTCTGATTGAAAATGAAAATGTCGAATTGGTTCGTCGTTCAAAAGAAAACATGGCTTTAGAGTCCAAGCTTTCCAATAGCAAACATGAGAAGATCTTTCGCTAATATGATGGCGGCTGTTTGCAATCCAATCTTATCACAGGCGAATCAAATCGGTGAAACGATCAATGTTTCATTTTTAAGCTCGTGACGAAGAATTCCCTGAATGGCGTCGAGAGTGCCCATCATCGAACTCGGGCATCCGCCGCAGGCTCCCTGGTAAATAATTCTAAGTTCATTGTCCTTAAACTCCAAGATTTCGACATCTCCTCCATCGGCCTGTAGGCCAGGACGAATCGTTCGATCCAAGATTTCTTCAATCTGCTTGAGCTCGGGACTTAAATGAGAGCGGTCAACAGTCCCTTTTTTAGAGGGACCATCGTCCGAAGTCGAGAAGTGGTAATTGTGTGTTGGCAAGCGGGTTTTGATAACGGAAATAACCTGCTCTTCAAAGTTGGCTTGGATCACGTCGATGTCATGCGTGATGGTAATGGTATTTTCAAAAAAATAGAGTTGCTTTACACCAGGTACAACAAATAGATCTCTTGCGAGTGGTACTTCTTCGCATTCCTCGATTGTGTGAAAGGTGGTTCGGCCCTCTGCTTTCACAGCAAAGTTAATAATAAATTTAAGTGCCGCTGGATTCGGGGTGTCCTGGGCTCGTACCAAAATATCATTGGGTGAAATGGCGGGTATGCTCATGTCAAAATCTCCAATGCCTTTCGGATAGCAGTAACTAACCGACTGATATCTGAATCTGAATTGTAAATAGAAAACGAAGCTCGAATAGTACCTGGCAGCCCAAAATAATCCATCAATGGTTGGGTGCAATGATGTCCCGTTCGAAGAGCGATTCCCTCTCGGTCAAGTAATTGACCGATATCGGAGGGATGGATGCCTTCAAATACGAAAGACACAATATTGGCCCGTCGAGGAGCTTCACCAACAAATCGGATACCAGGTAGCCCTTTCAGCTCCTCTCTCGCCTTTTCCGCAAGCTCTAATTCATGCCGATAGATGTTTTCAATGCCTAAGTCAGAAATAAAATTGAGTGCCTCGCCCAGTCCAATGGCTCCAGCAATATGTGGAGTTCCCGCCTCAAAGCGATGGGGAGCGCTCAGAAAAGTAGTCTTACTTGTTTTTACACGTTCAATCATTGATCCGCCGCTCTGGTAGGGTGTCAGGTCATTGAGCGCTTGTTCCCTTCCCCATAAGACACCAATCCCGGTAGGAGCAAAAATTTTATGACCAGAGAAAACCAAAAAATCGCACCCAAGTTCCTTTACATTGACTGGCATAAAAGAGACAGACTGGGCTGCGTCCAAAATTGTTTTAGCTCCGAATTTTCTGGCCTCTGTGAAAAGATCCTTGACTGGATTGATTGTACCAAGGGCATTGGAGCAATGAACGAATGAGACAATCTTTGTTCGCTCAGATAAAAGTGATCTGAAGCTCTCGAGGTTCAGACTCCCATCTTTATTGAGCTCAACGAAATTCAGGCCAAGTGATTTTTCCTCAGCTATCAACTGCCAGGGCACAATGTTTGAGTGATGTTCCATTCTCGAAAGCAGGATCTCATCTCCGGGCATTAGCTGTGATGCAAGGGTTCTGGCTAAAAGATTCAGGCCCTCGGTCGTTCCTTTGGTAAAAATCACTTCGTTGCTGTTTGAAGCGCCAAGGAAATTTGCAACTATTGCTCTGGAGTTCTCGAATGCAGCCGTTGCTTGATCACTAAGAAAATGAGCTCCACGATGCACATTTGCGGACTCTGTAAGATAGAACTTGGATAGGCGATCAACAACTCTGCGGGGTTTTAGACTTGTGGCTGCATTGTCCAAATAGACGAGTGGATGTCCATTGATCTCTTGAGAGAGAGCAGGGAACTCCTGCCGAAAAAAGTCTGCTGACCATTGAATCATGTTAAGAGCTCCGATTTACTTGTCTTGTCATCCAAGAGCTGTGACAACCATATTCCCAGTCCTTGGTTTAGGGGAGTGGTGTTTTCAGCGAGGTTCTGATGAATCTGAAGTACGTCCTTAACAAATCCATGAGTCAACATAGCTTCGGCATTTTTCTGTTCAATTCCTCGAGACTGAAAATAAAAGATTTGTTCCGGATCCAGCTGTCCGATACTGGCCCCATGGGTTGCCTTCACGTCATCAGCCTGAATTTCCAAGACTGGCAGAGTATCAATTTCAGCCGCACTACTGAGCAGCAGAGATTTGCTGAGCTGGCTTGAGTTAACATTTTGGGCCTCAGGTTCAATCGCTATTTTGCCTTCAAATACGATTTTGGATTGATCAGTGGCAATACCTTTAAAAAGCTGGTGGCTGTTTCCACGCCCTTGATAATGGCGCATGACAGTTCTAAATTCTTGTTGTTGGTGGCTTTTTGCCAGACAAATGCCGTCAACACGGACATCAGTCTGCTGGCCCTTGATATCAACGAGGAGCTCTTGTCGAGACTGTCGACTTCCTAAGCCAACCGAGAGAGAATTGAATGTAGCGAATTGATCGAGCTCATTTCGGCATTGGCTCAAATGGTAAGATGTGGAAGCCTCTTCCTGAATTTGGTGGAAATTCAAACGACTCGATGCCTTCTGTTGAATCTGAGTCACCACATTGCTGAAGGATTTTACTCCAGAAGCGCCGGAATAAATCAATGTTAAGTCTATTGAAGAACTCTCCCCCAAAGTGAGGAAATGTCGATAAAAGGGCGAAAACCACTCCCTGTCTTCTGTCGCCAACGCGAAATGGAGTATGACCAAAGGCCTTTCGATGTGGGTATTGGGAGAGACCTCTAGAAAAAATCCGTCCTCATAGAGAGCGCCATTAAGGCAAGAAAAAGAGTTACCTGCACTCAATTCAAAATGTTTAAGACTGAGCAAATTTTTTGAAGCAATTGAGCCCAGCTTTGCATCTTTCATAACATCTGAGAGCGAGTAGAGTTCGAGTCCGGCAGTCTGCTCCAAAGATGAAAACTTCTCTGAGAAGTGACCATTGATAAAGACCATGACCATGGTATCTGAAGCGAGACGCTCAAGAATGAGTTCTAATTTCTCATCTTCAATAGAGAAGTTCGGTGGATTCGCTCGGCTATAATCGTGACGTAAAAATAATTGAGGATTTATGTATTTCCAATCCTTAGAGTTTCGACTAGGAAAGCCACTTTCCTCAAGTTTCTCGAATAAATTCTCACGAAGGGCTATCTGGTCTGCTGACCAGTGTTTGCCGTGTCGAGACAATAAAGCTTCAGACAGGATCTTATATTTTTGAATCGTCTCAAAGGAGGTTTGCAAGACAAAATCCTTTCAAAGGATACTAAATCAGCCAATCGTATCCACGTTTTTCCAATTCCAGAGCCAGATCCTTTTTTCCGGATTTGACAATACTTCCATCAATCAAAACGTGAATAAAATCAGGAACAATAAAATCAAGAAGTCTTTGATAGTGAGTGATCATCAGGATGGCGTTTGACTTTTTCTTTAGATGATTAACTCCACTGGCCACAATTTTCAAAGAATCAATGTCGAGGCCAGAATCAGTTTCATCTAGAACAGAGAGTCGAGGAGACAAAACAGCCATCTGCAAGATCTCGTTCCGCTTCTTTTCTCCACCCGAAAAGCCCTCGTTCACTGAACGTTTAAGAAACTCCGTATTCATTTTGACGATTTTTGCTTTTTCCTCCACAAATTTGTCAAAATCAGACTCATTCATTTCCGGAATTCCCTGATGTTTGCACACGGCATTGAAGGCGGCCCTCAGGAATACCAAGTTGGATACACCTGAAATTTCAACGGGGTATTGAAAAGCCAAAAAAATTCCTTCCCGGGCCCGTTGATCTGGTGTCATCTCAAAGATATTTTTCCACTTCATATTAACTTCGTACTCAATCGATCCGCCCGTTATTTTATAAGAGGGATGGCCAGCGATGACTTTCGACAATGTACTTTTTCCCGAACCGTTTGGGCCCATGATGGCGTGGACTTCGCCAGCATTGATTTCTAGGTTGAGGCCCTTCAGAACGGGTTTCCCGTTGACTTCAGCACTGAGATTTTTGATCTTCAACATAGCTTTTCCAATCTCCTCTATCCAATGCTATTCTCGAGTTTCATCTCGATAAGTTTTACTGCTTCTACAGAAAATTCCAGGGGTAATTGTTTGAAGACTTCTTTGCAGAAGCCATTTACCAGCAGCGATATAGAGGCTTCCAAGTCAAGACCCCTCGATTGCAGATAAAACAATTGATCCTCGCTAATTCTCGAGGTTGAGGCCTCATGTTCAACAACAGCTGATTTGTTTTGAATTTCCAAGGAGGGGAAGGTATGAGCTGAACTCTTATCTCCAACTAACATTGAGTCGCATTGAGAGTAGTTTCGAGCGCCTTCAGCAGTGGGAAGAATTTTTACGAGGCCGCGGTAGCTATTTGTCGATCGATCTACCGAAATGCCCTTTGATAGAATGGTACTTTTCGTGTTTTTCCCAATGTGGATCATTTTGGTGCCAGTGTCAGCGATCATGTGATCATGGGTCAGAGCGACCGAATAAAAAGCGCCGACCGAGTTGTCACCTTGAAGAATCACGCTCGGATATTTCCATGTTATGGCTGAGCCAGCTTCGACCTGGGTCCAACTGATTTTAGAATTTCGACCCACGCACTTTCCTCGTTTGGTGACAAAATTATAAATACCCCCTCGACCCTCTTTATCTCCGGTATACCAATTTTGCACGGTGGAATATTTTATTTCAGAATCAGCCAAGGCAATCAGTTCAACAACGGCGGCATGCAATTGATTGGTGTCACGCATTGGGGCCGTGCAACCCTCGAGATAGTTAACGAAGCTTCCCGGCTCTGCAATAATAAGTGTGCGCTCAAATTGGCCAGTTTCCTCAGAATTAATCCGAAAATAGGTCGATAGATCTATGGGGCAACGCACGTCTTTTGGAATATAACAAAAGGATCCATCTGTGAATACGGCCGCATTGAGGGCCGCAAAGAAATTGTCAGTGTGGGGAACCACAGAACCAAAATATTTTTTCACGAGATCTTCGTGAGTGTGGAGAGCTTCAGAAATGGAGCAAAATACGACCCCGTAGCGGGCGAGGGCTTCTTTGTGTGTGGTTCCGATAGATACGGAATCAAACACAGCGTCAACAGCGACTCCTGAAATCCGTTTCTGCTCTTGCAACGGAATTCCCAATCTTTCGAATGTGCGCAACAGTTCGGGGTCGAGATCGTCAAGATTCTTTACCTTATCTTTTGTAGATCTGGGAGCTGAATAATAGCTGGTTTTTTGATAGTCGATCGGGGGATAATTGAAATGTCCCCAATGGGGCTCAACCATGGTTAGCCAGTGTTGATAGGCCCTGAGCCGATACTGGAGCATCCATTCGGGTTCATTTTTTTTCTGAGAGATAATACGAATAATGTCTTCATTCAGACCATTGGGAATTCTGTCCACTTCTACGGAGGTAGAGAAACCGTATTTATACTCACGAACTTCCTCTGCCCCATTTGTTTTTACCTGGTTCATCCAGTTCTCCAACTAGGTCTCAAATACGGCAACATTAAAATAGTCATTTACTGGATCTCATAAAGTAAGATCCTGTTCTTTATCTTGGACCTTAAGAATTTCAGAAAGGGCTAATGTTTTGTAAAACCCAACCAATCTCGCATTTAACTCAGCCATGGGCGACCTTACATTGCAGGTATCCTTTTGCAGACAAGTTTCAATTCCATTTATGCATTTAACGATTCCCAAAGGTCCAAGGATCAGTTCAACAAGTTCATAAAAAGATATCTTTGAGAGATCTCGAATGATGACATAGCCTCCCTGAGACCCCTGTTCGGACTTGAGAATACCTTTTTGTGTCATAAGTTGCATAACTCTAGCTGTTGCATCAAATGGGCACTTGGTTGCCTCAACAACTTCTTTTGCAGTGGTGAGTGTTCCCGGAGCTTTGTTGAACATGTATTTGAGCGCCATGAGGGCATACACAACTTTACGGTTGAGTTTATTCATTGATTTCTTCCCTAACCACCGAGGCAGATTGTCCGTTATCACTTAAAAAATGGTGCAGATTAACCAGGATCGAGAAATGAAAGCTAACCGAAGACGCTACTTTAATCAATTTAATATACGTCTTTTTTTAACGTATATAGCCAACTGAAGTTACAATTTTTTTTGAATGACTAAATTAAGTAATTTCAGTAGGTTAACATCATGATGTCAGCTTTTTCAAGACTCTTTATCATTGGGATGGGTATTATTTCCTTTCTCGTCTTGCTCTTGTTTGGTCTTCGGTATTTGGGTTTGCAACGGGAGTTCGAGGCCTACGATCATCCGCTTCTGAAGGACAAAAACCAGTTCTGGATTATTGCAAAAGGGGGTGGAGGAGAGATTGATCAGTCATACACTGAGCAAGCAATGACAGAAAGCTTCAAATTGGGACCTCATGTTGGAGTAGAACTTCCTTTGCGTCGCTCAAGTGATGGAGTGTGGTTTGTATTTCCTGGCCTTCGCCTTGAAGAGATGACAAATGGAGAGGGAATTCCAGAAATGGTGAGCTGGAACCAATTGTCATTTTTGGATGCGGGGTTTAATACTCATTGGCCCGATAGGAGACTCGATGAATTTCGCGGTAAAGGAATTAGGCTTTTAACTCTTAAGCGAGCTGCAGAAATATCAAAGGGACGCCTTCTTTTACTCACGTTTTTTGATCCAAATGCCACATATGTTCAGGAAGTCGTGGCACTCATCAACTCTCTTGATCTTGGAGAAAGGGTGATCATTCGCAGCCCATTCACCAAATTTGTTCGGGAGATGAAGAAGGTGGAACCTTTGTGGCTTTATGGTTCTGACTCACCTGGAGTCGGTCGAGCCATGATATTCGATAATTTAAAAATTGAAACGCTCATTTCTTTTCAGGAGGATATCATCGTTTCTCCGATATCTATGAATAATTCGCTCGTGTTTACGCCGACGCTGACTCTAGAAATTCAACGCCAGCAGAAATCTCTGATTTTGGAGTTGGAAGAGGACCCTTTTTCCAACAATTTTTTTCCCGAATGGATAGAGGGAGCTTTGAAGGGGGTTTTAACTTCTCGCCCAATTTGGGCCCTGAAGAAATTTCGTCCCGCCGCACCATAGATCGATAAACAGAAAGAAAAAGATATCTGAATTGTACTTAATCATTCCATTCTGGTTGCAGACAGCTCAATCTCCCGCTAGCTTATCTCTCTATGAATCAAGCGTGGGCAGCAACGAATCAGGCAGTATCTGTGTCCGTAAATGTTGGCGTCTGGGACGCGATTTGGTCGGCAAGCCTAGTTGTACAATTGACGCTGTTATCACTTGTCCTTCTGTCGATTGTTTGTTGGGCCGTTGTTCTTTCAAAGCGAAGACAGATCAGCCGATTGCGTCGGGCTAACGCTCCCTTTTTGGAATTTTTTTGGAAGGCAAACTCCCTTGACGATATTTTTGATGCAATGAAAGACCATCAAGAAAGCAGTCTCGCCCGCATTTTTAAAAGTGGATACTTGGAGTTGCGTAAAATTGCTGATTCAAATCTGGTTAGCAGGAAATCTGAGAATGATAAGGCTCCGTTGTTGACTGGGAGCGATAATCTGGAGAGGGCTCTGCGTAAGGCCTCAGATGAAGAAATCGCTGCAATGGAATTTCGTTTGACTCTTTTGGCGACGACTGGAAGTACGGCCCCCTTTATTGGATTGTTTGGCACCGTATGGGGAATCATGGGAGCATTTCAAAAAATAGGAGCAACAAAAGTTGCAAGTCTTGCTGTTGTAGCTCCTGGAATATCAGAGGCCTTGATTGCGACAGCTGTGGGATTGGCGGCCGCCATTCCCGCGACCATAGCTTACAATCATTTTTTAACAGAAGTGCGCAAGATGGATTTGGAAATGAGCAGTTTTTCTTCGGACCTATTGAATATTGCCAAGCGTAATTTTTTTCAGGGGTAAGTATATTGGGAATGTCGTCCACGTCCGGGGGCGGACGCGCCGTCCTCAGCGAGATCAACGTGACACCCCTTGTTGATGTCATGTTGGTCTTGTTAATTATTTTTATGGTCACTGCACCCATGATGAATCAGGGCCTCGATGTTGAACTGCCAGAAACAAAGGCGAGCGGTGTCGAAACAACAGAAGAGCCACTGACCCTGGTTATCAAAAAAAGTCAGAAACTTTTTTTGGGTGAGTCCCAGATCCAAATGGAGGGACTTGGAAAGAAATTGGCAGCTATCATGGAAACTCGAAAAAATAAGCAAATATATATCCAAGCGGATCGGCAAGTCGATTACGGTTATGTTGCCGAAGCCATGGGAGAAATTCGGGCCGCTGGAATCTACAGCATAGGTCTGATCACCTTACCAAAGGCCAAGTAATTTGTGGTTGTGCAAGACGTGTCTCCGGAAAATGATTCATTTGCGAAATTAATAGGAACCTCATTCCTGTTTCACATTGGACTTTTACTTTTCTTTTCTGTTAAGTCGCTCGTCTTTCCCACAGAAATGGTTGTCGTCAGAGAAGCGATTCGGGTGGATATTGTCGGATTGCCGGACAAGATTGAACCCAGAAACGAAATTCAGTCAATGCCATCCTCGGATAAGGACCCAAACAAACAAAAAAATGTGCCAGAAAAAGGTGATTTGCCAATGGCTGCAAAGGAGGCCCCTAAGGTGGATCTCAAGAAGGCAAAGGTGGATCAATCCAAAGCCATTGCGAAGTTAAATGCATTGAGCTCGATCGAAAAGCTAGCGAAGGAAATGAAAGAGGTAGCGGTGACGGGAGATTCGTCACCACGAAAGGAATTCAAAGGAAATGTTCTCAGTGCGGGAGAGGATTTGGTGGGTCTCGATGCGCTTGATCACAATAGTTATTTTGCGAGCCTCAAGAGGCAGGTTCAAAAATTCTTTGTCCTCCCTCAGTGGTTGGCGGAATCTGCATTGAGGGCGCAGGCCTTGGTAAAAATTGATGAACGCGGATATGTGGTGAGTCGAGAGTTACTAAAGTCCAGTGGTGATGCCGCTTTTGACGCAAAAGTTTTTGAGGCCATAGATGCCGCTTCACCGTTCCCTCCGCCTCCTCCAAGACTTGTTAATGTGATTGCTTTGAACGGAATGATATTTAATTTTCCAGATTGAACCGAGGTTCGCTATGTCATCAGATATCTTTTTGAGAGTCGCCTTTCTTCTTTCTCTTTTTTTGCTTCCCATACGGAGTTCTTCATGGGCAGAGGAAGCAAATGGCATTTACATTGACGTAGGGCAAGCAACGGTGAAGCGCAGTTTGATTGCCTTACCACCTTTTCAATTTTTTAGTTCAGATAAGACCAATAGCAAGAGTCTTGAAATAGGTCGGGAAATTTTTAATGTGGTTTATAATGACTTGCTGATATCGAATTACTTCACTTTTATTCGTCAGGAAGCTTTTTTGGAAGACACAGCTAAGGTAGGGATGAAGCCGGCTCCGGGAGAGCCAAATGGCTTCAATTTTCAGAACTGGCGCTCGATTGGAACAGAGTTTTTGATTCGCTCGGGATACAAGATAACTGGAACTAAACTTACTGTTGAGACTTATGTGTACCACGTCCCTCAAGCCAAGTTGATCCTTGGTAAAATTTACGAAGGCACAAAAGACTCCGCAAGAAAAATTGGTCATAAATTTTGTAATGATTTGATTCAAGTGCTCACGGGAAAGGATGGCATTTTTTCAACACAAGTCGTCCTTGCTGCAAATGAGGGGAAAAGTTCAATCAAAGAAATTTATACCATGGATTGGGACGGAGCCAATTTAAAAAAAATATCAAATCACAAATCTGTGGCGATTTCTCCAGCTTGGTCGCCGGATGGAAAACAAATTGCCTACACGGCCTTTGCTTATCATGCAAAAGCTAAGACCCGCAATGCAGATATGTTTCTCTATGAAGTAGAGACCGGAAAGAGGTGGCTGTTGTCCTTTCGCAAGGGGATAAATTCTGGAGCCGCTTTTATGCCATCTGGACAGTCTCTGTTATTGACGCTATCGCAATCTGGTAATCCAGATATTTTTGAAATGACCATTGACGGAAAAAATCTGCGCGAAATCACTCATGGGCCAAATCGCGCTATGAATGTTGAACCGGCTCCTTCGCCCGATGGCAAAAGAATAGCCTTTTCTTCTGATCGCAGCGGCAGCCCCATGATCTATATCATGGACACCAATGGCAAGAATGTTCAAAGAATGACCTTCGCTGGCAGATACAATGCCAGTCCGAGCTGGTCTCCAGACGGGAAGCTTTTGGCCTTCGCTGGAACGGACCGCTCAAGGGATGACCCAAAATTCTCCTACTTTGATATTTTTGTTGTGAACGTAGAAACAAGGCAATTGACCCGAATTACATCCGCATTAAAGCCCAACGGCAAACCTGCCGACAACGAAGATCCTTCATTTTCTCCAGATGGACGCCACATAATGTTTGTCTCCAACCGAACGGGTAAAAATCAAATATACATCGCGAGTCCTGATGGAGCCAATGAACGTCGGATCACGGTCGACAACAATTCCTACTATAAGCCCAAATGGTCCGGTCTAACGAAGTGAAGGAGATACAGGTTCCAGAGCTTTCCTTTTACTCTGAGTTGGACTGGGCAGAGGTTTCGCAAGGAAGTTCTGCCGTTGCCCTCTATAGGTCTTGGCTTGATCGATCCGATGCCAATTCCGAAATGGCAAGTTTGAGACTTGATCGCCATCGTGCTTGGTTGCGTGCAGCTCTCGCAACTTTTTTTGACAATGCAGCAACATCACATGTCGTTGAGTTTTGGAGTTATTCAGCTGACAAATTGATCTTGGAGGCATGGCGTGCTTGCGGTCTTGGAGATCTCCCGGTTGCTTTGATTGCGCTGGGTAAGCTGGGCGCTGAGGAATTGAACTTAAGTTCAGACGTTGACTTGATGGTTATTTCTGAGATTGGCCCAACCATTGAAATAGATCGAGCACTTCGGAAGTTTCGGATCCTTTTGGCTGAGAACACGGATTTTGGTTTTGTACTGAGATTGGATTTTGATCTTAGGCCTGGCGGTCGATTTGGGCCAATAGTTTCATCTCTTCCTCAGGTTGAGGATTATTATTGGTCTCAAGGAGAAACATGGGAACGCCTTGCATTGGTGAGGGCCAGAATTCTGCAAGGTCCTCCTGAATTCTGTGATGCCATAATGGATATTTTTGTGAGATTTTGTTATCGTAAGTTTTTGGATTACACTCTCTTAGACGACCTTAAGCAGCTGCGATCAAGAATACATCAACATTACCATTCGATGAACAAGAACGAATTTAACATCAAACTTGGAGTGGGTGGAATTCGTGACATCGAACTGTTTGTCCATGCTCTGCAAGTTATTCATGGGGGGCGTGATCGTACCATCCGAACTTCATCCACAGCAAAGGCTTTATCGGCACTGAGAGATAAGAAAATACTGCCGGACAATGAAGTCGAGTTGTTGGATTCAAGTTATTGGTTATTTCGACATCTTGAACACATGGTCCAACTTGGGAGTGACCGACAATCACATTTGCTTAACTTCAGTTCTCCTCCTATTGGTCGCAGATTTGCGAATCAAGAATTTGTGCAAATCAAGGTTGGATTGGTGAATCAAACTGTGACGACTTTATTGGGATCAGCAGAGGGTTCCAGAGAAACTTTGCCTCCAACAGAAGCCTTGCAAAGAAAGTGGCTATCTGATCTGGGATTTTCAGATGATTGTGTGAACTCGCTGTGGGCGGATTTAGTTAATCAAACGGCTCGATCGATGAAGCTTGAGCGAGACGAATCAGCACGTCGCAAGTTTCTTTACGATTACGTTGAAGAAATTGGACGCAATGGGGTCGACAAGGAATTGGCCCTCTCTTTGCTTTTGGATTTCACACAATCTATAAGGGCTAAAGCAACTTTTTTTAGTCTATTTGTACGTGAACCTCGGTTGGTACGAGATCTGGCCCGCCTGTTTTCCTCTTCTCCTTATCTCGGAAGAATTTTGGCTTCTCGTCCTGAATTGATCGATAGTTTTTTGTTTCGGACTCAGGAGCGGTTTTCTGGTGATCTTGAGATGAAGCTGGAAGAAATGGCTGAACACCGATTGCTAACTGAAATTATTGCAGCTAACCAGTTTTTGGTTGATAGAGATAGCACTGTTCTTTGTCAGAATCTGAGTGCTTGTGCAGACTACATTTGCTCTGAATTGCTTCAGCACCTTGATAGTCGGCCGGACACCGAGAGAATTAATTTGGTTGCTATGGGAAAATGGGGTGGAATGGAGCTTGGTTTTCGCTCTGATTTGGATCTGCTCTTTGTATCTAAATCGAGCCCTGATGCCAATGACCACAAGGTGGCCAAGCGCTTTATCCATCGACTCAATGATTTTCATAAAGGTGGGAAAATCTATTCCATCGACTTAAGGCTGAGACCCTCAGGTCAAGCGGGCCCTCTGATAGTGAGTCAGAGTAGATTGGAGGCCTTTCTTAAAAACGAAGCCTTGCATTGGGAGAGACAGGCCTATTTGAGAGCGCGTCCCCTTTCACGTCTGGACCTACCTTTTGCAGAAATTTGCTGTTCAAGAGGACTTTCTGAATCTGATCTTCGAGAACTCAAGAGGATCAGAACGAAATTGATTGCAGTTCCTGCTTCAGGCATCACAGATCTTAAGCTTTCCGCAGGAGGTCTTATTGATATTGAGCTAGCTATTCAGGCAAGGATTCTCTTTGAGAGAATCGTGCCGTCGGGACCAAGTATGAATGAGATGATGGAGGCAATCAAAAGTGGGCAGAACTGCGAGGTGGGAGATTTGACTCTTCTTCATCGAAACTACTTAGACCTTAGGGCCATGGAGCAAATGGCACAATTGTCCTTCAACCATAGCGGCAGCCAGATAACGCGGAAAAGCCAGGAATCTAAACGGCTCGCCTGTCTGTTGAAGAAAGATGAAGAGGAAATGCACCAACGTCTGGCTCAAATAATGAAACAAAGTACTGAAATTATTAAAGATATTGACCCAGCAGGGGCGTTTCAATAGCATTTTAGTATCTAAGAGAGGAAGTGCATCATGCAAAGGGTGGCTCTCCCGAATTTATTTTTTTTCATTTTGGTATCAACCAATGTCTCTCATTTTGTCTTGGCTCAGGATTCAAACAGTCCCCCGCAATCGCAGGCGGATTATCAACAGCAGCAACAACTACAGCAACAGCAACAGCAACAGCAACAGCAACAACTACAGCAGCAGCTACAACTACAGCAACAGCAACAACTACAGCAACAGCAGCAACTACAGCAACAGCAGCAACTACAGCAACAGCAGCAACCAGGGCAACCAGCACAGCCAGGGCAACCAGCACAGCCAGGAGCTGGCTCTTCTTCAAGCCCAAGAAGGAGCCTATTAAGTCAGAGAAATAGTGAGGCGGCCGCCCTAGAAAAGGAGACACGTAACAAGGTCAGGGCGATCAAGGCCTTGAAGGGGGTCAGCGCGGTTCTTGAAACGAGCCTTGGAAATATTAAGATTCGACTCTTTAATCGTCGTGTTCCTAAAACTGTTTATAATTTCGTGAGCCTTGCAGAAGGAACGCAAGCGTTTCGTGAGAATTCAACAAAGGAAATGAAAACAGCTCCCTTCTATAATGGATTGCTTTTTCACAGGGTTATTCCAAAATATGTTGTCCAAACGGGAGATCCACTCGGGACCGGTCGAGGGGGGCCGGGATATAAATTTGAAGATGAGCCTCATCCGGCTCTTAGGCACAAGAAGGCTGGGATTGTATCAATGGCCAACTTCGGACCAAACACAAACGGTAGCCAGTTTTTTATCACCTTAAAACCAATGCCAGAACTTGACTTTGACAGTGCTCAGAATGCTTTCAAGAAACGTGGGAATACCGTTTTTGGGGAGGTCACCGAAGGCATGGAGGTCGTGAGAAAAATTTCTGAAGTCCCTCGTGACAACTTCGATAAGCCCTTGGAAGCGGTTGTTTTAAAAAGAGTGATCATTCACCGCCAGCACTGATTCCGTTCAATCACTCATGAAGAGAATCGAACGTACAGAAAAATAAAAAAGCCACCTTGTTTCCAAAGTGGCCTTTTAAATTTTCCATATCTCCTCTGATTATTTTTTTGTGCCTTTCCGCAACAAAAATAAAGAGAGGGAGAATTAAATTAAAGTCCGCAAGCTTCCTCAAAATCCTTAACCGCTTGTTTTGCAGCAGCAGCATCAAGATTTCCTCCGAGAGCAGCTACCAGAGCTGTTCCACGAACGACATCAGCTAAAGATTGCGTTTTTGCAAGGTAACCGTTGATAGAAGCAAGTGCCTCGGCAGGATTGGTTTTGGCCAGATCAGCTGATTCCTTTAAGACCGCAGACAATTGGTTGCCCGCAAAGACAATCGCCACAGAAACTTCATGTAGCCGCTCAGCCACACTAGAGTCATCCAAGGGATTGGCAGTTTTCGCCGTACTTGCAACAGTATTGAATTCGATCAAAGCAGTAACGTAGGCTTGAGCAGCCTCCTTTACCATCACCTCAGCTTGAGCCAGAAATTCGGGTGTAATATGTTTGCTCTCTCCTTTTTGTACTTGGCCTTTCAAGCTAACCAAATATTCTTGCGCACTTACTATTTGTGCATTCATTTTTGAGACGGATACAGGAGTGCCTTTTGATGAAAAAGCCAATGCAGGAAGTTGGTTGAAATTGCCAGCGAAGTTCGTAGGAATCGTGCCGCTCACCCCAAGGGTATAGGCCACTTGTTGAAACTGACTAAAGGGATTGCTAGGTGACTGCGCTCCTTGTGGGTTTGTAGCAGCAGTTTTAAGAGTGAGTCCTCTTTGTCCATTTCTGGAAGCAGGAGCCTCTCCAGGTTTAGCTTGAAGAAGTTTTGCAGCTTCGGGACGCTCTAGACCCTTACCTGCTGCTGGCTCACCACCCTTGCGAGCTGATTCAAGTGCCCTCTGAGCATAAGAACTGCTGGCTACTGCTATAGCCAAGCCCAGCACTGTCATTTTAACTGATTTATTTGTCATTTCTATCCCTCACTTCATAGTATTTATAATTATTATCTTTCATAACGTAAATTCAATCACGACCCTTAGCCTCACAAGCCCCGCAGGCCCCCTGCAGCCTAAATATGCATTCTCCGACATCTGGTCTGCAATGATAATGCCATTCTCATTGAAACTTAACATCATCAACTATTTTTTTGTAGGTGGCCAATTCAGTGGTCACTGCTATCATTTTACAAAACCGCGTGGATAAAAAGCCTCTCATCTTCAGTCAAATTTTCCCATGGTGGTGTCGACAGCTGACTCATTTCACCCTCATAGGCCGCAAATTGCGGAGCTCCCTTTTTGCGGTCTAAATACTTCTCTGCCAGCTCCTTCAGCCTGAGTTGTCGGTATTGCCACTCACCGTAGGGAAAAGCATCCTGATCTGGGTCTATAAAATTCACGCTACCCTCTACAGCCCTCAAGAGAGCTTGTACATTAGCGTCTACCGGCACACCTATTTTTAGCTCTAAAGATAAAATATTCAGCATCAGCCACTCTTTAGCCCTATCCAGGTGGTCGGTTCCCACTGTTCCGTTCTGATCAGGCTTGTATTTCATTAACATTTCTAGGCTCGTTAGTATCCACTCTCGATTCTTAATAAAAATATTTTCAGCCTTTTTTAACATTTCTTCATTGTTATAGCGTTTATCGCGAGAAAACATTTCTCTAAAAAGCGGCCTTATCAGGTGATCCAAATAAAGTTCAAATTCAAGTCGTACGGCAGATACGATAGGAAGATACTTGTGGCGCCCTCCATGACAGTTTTCTAGCTCTTGGCGTTTCACATATCGCGGCGGATCCATGTGGAGGAAGCCGTTCTTTGATTTGAAGTTTTGAACGTTCTGCTGGGGAGAAGGATTGTTTGGCTGCAGTTCAGCTGAATACATCAAATCAGCCATTCCTCCGTGGGGGCCACCACTACCATCTGTGCTATCTGTTTCGTCAAACTGACAATCCTTAAGGGTTCCAGGCTGGTCCAGATATTCTCTGTACCCGTAAATCGCAGGCAAGAACCGGTCGCGGATCATTTTTTTATAGTTGGCGCTGGCGATATCAAGGGCATTGTTATAGTGCCGCTCAACATGATTTCCCCACCACTTATCAAAGGATGTCTGGGGAGCCTCTTCGCCCTCATTGGGTGGCTTTGGAGGTCCATCTGCTTTGTCGAGCACATCGTCGTAAAGGGTATTTGCTACCAACTCAGAGAGGGAAGAAAACTTCTTTCCTTCATCGTCGTACCACCTGTATTCGTCAAATGTG
The DNA here is from genome assembly GCA_016716765.1 of Bdellovibrionales bacterium. Classification (NCBI taxonomy): domain Bacteria; kingdom Pseudomonadati; phylum Bdellovibrionota; class Bdellovibrionia; order Bdellovibrionales; species Bdellovibrionales bacterium. The sequence continues at coordinate 438,401 of JADJVA010000025.1, forward strand.
CGCAGGACTGGAAGATGGCGGTTAGGTGCACTTTTGTACTGAGGTTTACATCTAGTGGCAAAGTCGTTTGTCAGGCGAGGTGGATAGAAGTCCATTTTAAAGCCAAAGGGATCGCTCACACTCGATTTTGGACTCTCTCCAAAAGTGATTTCCCAGCCCCGATCAGAGGTGTTGCTTTTGATTCCGGGCATAATTCGGGACAGCCAACTCTGGCGCTCAGTCAGATCCATACCGCAGGCCATATTGATTAAAAGGTAGCTGGCAATATTGGGCGCGGGAATGCCCCTGAATTCTTTTGGATAATCGTCCTTTGCGCCCAGCTTGATCAACGCTTGTGTGGTGCCCTGGAGATAGGTCTCAGAGTTGGAGATTGAACCAGGGAGCGTATTGCCGAAGCGCCGTCTGAGCTCAGAAAAATAACAGAGAGGAGGAATGTCAGCCCCGTCAAGTTTGTCGGTCAGTGCTTCACGGAAAGCTTGGGAGTCTTTCTTTGCCTGTTCCTTTTCGGGAGTGCCCGTCTTTTTAAGGTCGCGCTTAACTCGCTCTACATCAAAATTCAGCTCTTGCATCACCTCAGTGGCAGAGTCACCAAGAAGTGCATTGAACTGGGCAATGCAATATTCATCATAATGCTTGGAAAGATCCCAGATTTGTTGCAAGGCCGCCTTAGTTTCCTTGGCATTTGCAGATCGCAGTCCCTTTTCAATAAACTTTAAGTTAGAGACTAAGTTTGTTATTCGGGGGTCATTTTCGGTTTTTTTGGCCGCTGGATCGGAAGTCTTATCCGGACTTTCAAAATTGGAACTATAAAATTTCAAAATGCTTGCTTGACCTTCTGGAGTCTCAAGGCTGGCAATCCAATTGCCGAGGAATTCTGCTTGGGTGGAAATGTTTCGTTCTTGAGCCACTTTCATCGCAGCGATCGACAGACTCCCATCGTCGGCCACAAAAACTGCTTTGTCGTCCTCTGTACTTGACTCAGGATTGTCTACAATTCCATTCATGCCGGCATAAGGGTTGGCATCACCAAAGAGAATACTGGACTGATAATTCGTCTTATCAACGAAATCCTGATAAAAGAGGCGCGTATCCTGATATCTGTTGACGAGGTGGACTGATTGTTCAACCCAAGCGACATAGGAGGCGTTCACCTTCTGAAGAATAAGCTCACGCCAGCTTTTCTGATCGTCAGCATAATTATCTAAGGACTGAAAAATAGTTCCATCGTAACACTTTGGACCGGTGGGAGTATCGAGGAGCCGACTTGGATGAGAACGATCTGGTTTCCATTGCTGGAAGAGGTTTCCGCATGATTCCACATCGTACTTTCTGGTGATGACCCCTCCCCCCTTAGAAAAATTCTGAAATTCACTGAGAAGTTGCTTTTCAGAATTGTCGGCCTCGGTCGACAGGTCCCAGCTATAATAGGGCTTCATGATAAATGACTCAACCACTCGGTCCCAAGCCATGAAAACGACCAAATGCATTCCGCGTCCTGCCCAGCCCAAAATCCTCAATCCGGGATGTGGCGCTGCCGTTGAGACGCCGGCTGCCGCAGCTCCTCCCATTTCAATGCCTGTTACAATGATCTGATTAGCCGCGCGAGCGACAGGAGGAGCGATGAGTTTAAGAGTTGAATAGGTCTGTTTTGCTTTTCCAGCTGTTGAACTGGCATTTTTGAGTGCCTTGATACCCTTGATGGCAGAGTTAAAAGCGTAGGAGGTTGCTGAGGCAGCAGCAGCAGCAGCGATCACCCTCATCGTAGAGCCGAGATATTTGTAGGCCATCTTGTTGCGTATCCACTGATTGTAGGCGAGATCGCAATTTTGAACGTGTTGGGCCTGTTCCATCGGCGAGGCAAAGTTTTTTGGATTCGACATGTATCCCAAATAACAATTCTTCATTGACGTGTAACTATCTGCGATCAGTTCTGAGATCAAAGATCCACCCGCGAGTGAAAAGTAATTGATGAGGGGCCTTGCGAGAACTTGAGTTTTCATTGAAACTCCAGATCTCTTCAATGCAACATCCATCGCCCGTCCTGTTACTCTGGCCCCCGCCATGAACGTAAATAAATGAAACAGTTCGCCGAAATCGAGCAATGTATCCTTACTAAAATACATGCCCGTGGAATCTTGCAGGCCGTGAGGGTTTTCATGAGGTGAAAAAAGCTGAGTGCCAGCCGAAACGACGTTTGCTGCCACATAAAAAAGGGCTGTTTCAACAGGGAAAACCCGAGCTGTGTCTTTTACGGCTTTCACAACTTCACTCGGTCGGAATTGCAGGAGATGTTCGCTATTTGGCAAAAGCAATTGGGCAGGGATCTTCTCGCCATCTTTTCCTTCGAATTCATAAAGAAGGTAGTCGTCAATTTTTCCGGTTTTTTCATTTAGGACTTGGGTTTTTTCAGGCTTTGCTCTGGCCAGTTTAAGTGGATCGGCATTTCGATACAAAACTTCATAGATCATGGGTTTTAGTGAGTTTTTGTAGATTTCACCGTAATAGCCACGCCAAGCGGGATTACGAGCGTAGCGAACAACTTTTTTGAGGTCTTTCAACAGCTCAATCGAAGCGGGATCTAATGTGCCATCCCGTCTTAATTTCGGGTCGAGATTGAGTGCATCAATCGCGTATGCTAGTGCTAACTTCAAATACTTATTTTTTAAATTTCCGGATTCAAATTGGGCTCTCGAAGTGGGGAGCCCAGCCAGAGCCAATCGTTCGAGCGAGCGGACGATCAATTCAACGCTATAGACTGAGACTCCATCCAAATTGGCTGGTTGAAATTTTAAACCTTTGAGAAAATGACCGAGCCCGACGTCTATGAGAACATCAATATGCTCGGTGTTTCCTAACCCCCGACCGGACCCATCAGCAAGAGCTTTGGTGTTTAAATTGCCTGAGAATTCAAAGACTAAGAAAATAATACTTAAAAAGTGCATGATATGTCTCATGTTGGCGATCTTCTGCAACAACGGTGCCTGTCCCTTCAGTTATTTTTCTAGTCAAAACCCTAAAAGAGGCCACATAAAATCCATAAAAGAGAACAGCTTCAGAGTTCTTCAGCTTTCGGCGGTGACAATTGTCGGCAAAGTACCAGGACGGCACTGCAGTGACCATAACTTTGTCAGATTGAGGCCCAATGGGAATATATGAGTGTATTTTTTAGGTCTTTCATAACTGCGAGTTATAGCCAATCAAAAAAATCGATATGGAGGGAGGATTATGGTGCTAAGTTTGGCGCTAAATAATTTTGGGGTTCAAATGTTTGAGAATTAAAACAAGTTGTCGTTGGTGAGGATCACAATTTCGAGTCTTTGATTGTTGGGGTAATTTGCTTTGTCGGATTCAGAAAAAAGTGGTCGTTCTGATCCGTAACTCACAGCCACAAGGCGCTCGGATGGGTAATTGTAGCGGCGGACGAGGTAACGAATAAAACTTGTGGCGCGGCCCGAAGCAAATTCCCACTGACTCGGGAAGGAAGAGTTGGGCACAGGACCCTTATTGGTGTGGGATTCAATGACTAATTTTCTTCCGGTACCTTTTAGGTAGGAGCAGAGGGCATCAAGTGGCTCTAAAGCTTCGCCGCGAAATTTTAATGAATCCTGAGCAAAGAGAGCGCTGGCTTTGAGAGTAATGCGGACTCCTGATTCTATGGCTGCGATATCTAGAATGAGTCCTTTGCCTTTTCCCTTCATCAAGATTTCTTCAACGAAGAGTTCAGTTTGCTCAAGGGTTTCGCGTGTTTTGTTGCTGCTGTCAGTTTGGTAGGTTTTTATCGGCTGGTCGATGGGAGAGTTTTCCTTGATACCTTGATTCACCTCAGCCCCTGAGCCCCCTGCGGCACCAAACTGAATAAGATATTTCTTGATAGATTCTTGAAACTCCTGGCTCTTTTCTTTGTTGATATCACTGGTCGCATAAAGAACAGCAAAAAAGGCAAACATGAGTGTGATGAAATCAGCGTAGGAGACAAGCCAACGGTCATGGCTTTCAGATTCGTCACTTGCCGATTTTCTTTTTCTCATAGACGATTCATTTTATCTGTATTTTTGAGGGTATAGGATCTAATTTTTTCCTCGATAATAAAGGGATTTAAGCCCGTTAGGATGGCGACGGCTCCGTCAATAATCATTTGTTTGAGTTCGATTTGCCTGAGGACCTTGCGCCGAATTTTGTTGGCAATAGGTATGAATATCAAATTCGCAGAACCCACCCCATAAATCGTAGCGACAAATGCCACGGCTATACCTTGCCCTAAAGCGCTGGTGTCAGTGAGATTTGCCATGACCTGAATCAAGCCCAGAACAGCTCCAATAATGCCAATGGTAGGGGCGAATCCTCCAGCGTCAGACCACACTTTTGCTCCAGCAAACTTTCTCGCCTCTTCGATCTCAAGATCTCGTTCAAAAACGTCTTTCAAGACAGCTGGATCTGTCCCGTCAATCATGAACCGAAAGACGTTCTTCATGTAATTGTTATTGAATTTTGGTAATCGATTCTCAACTGCCAAAATGGACTCCCGACGTGCAAGCTGTGCCGAAAACACAATTTCCTTTGCGACACTCTGAAGCTCTTCCGTATTGTCGGTTTTAAAAGCCTCCAGAAAAAGCATCAGGCCAGAGGAGACATCGTCAAGAGTATTGGCAACCAGAGTGGCTCCGAGAGTTCCTCCAAAGACAATCAGAGCGGCTGCCAGCTGAAGGAGGGATGATGTTTGGCCTCCCTCCAGGGCATTGCCGAGAACAATTCCACCAACGCCGACAATGAGACCAAGTAGTGTGAGTAAATCCATGAATATCTATTCCTGCTTTTCGATTTGGTCATTTAAAAAGGTGGATGGCAGCAATGAAAAATCACCCATTTCTCTCTGAAAACAAGCTCTTTTGAAGTTTATAATGTGAGTTTTAATGGTCTCAATCGATTCCGAGACAGGTAATTTCTTATTATCGTTAAATGTAATGACAGTGTCGGGAGTGGCCTCAATGTGCAAAATGAGATCGGAATTAATATGGAGGGGAGCTCCGTTAAGTCGATGTACAACGATCATTTGGAATGCCTCATTGCCTTTTAAAAGTGACTGAGATTCTTCTCGCGCGCAAAACCGAGATCATTTGTCGTAATCCGCAATCGTCCAGCTAAAAAATGTGCCAATTCACGATAAAACTTCACTGCAATAATTGGATTGGCATCCATCAAAACCTTGAGACTGTTATAAGGGACTTCTACGATTGTTGTTTTCTCTATCGCGACGGCAGTCGCTGATCTCTTCTCACCATCAAGAAAAGCCATTTCGCCAAAGTGGCTTCCTGTACCCAAAGTTGCGACCTCCATGCCTTCTCCTGATTGCGTATTCTGGAGGATGCGAACAGATCCGTATTTGATAAAATAGGCCGCCCGTGCCACTTCCCCTTCCGTAAAGATTTTGTCTTGTGGAGGATAAACATGGATCTGTGAAATTGAGCCTATCAGTTCCAGTTGTTCAGGATTGAGTTCTTTAAAAAGGTAGGCATTTTGTAAAACATTCTTTTCTGCCATCTTGAATTCCTTCTCTTACTAATTATGTGATTTCAGATTATCAATAATCTGCAAATCGGTCCAAACAAGGTGATATCAACTATAAAATCATGGACTTTAGATGGATAAGACTGGACTTAGGGAGAAACAAAAAAATGAAAGTTTTGATAACTGGAGCCACTGGATTTGTGGGAACTTGGTTGACCCGAGATCTTTGTCAGAAGGGTCTTGAGGTTCGTATTCTATGTAGGGGGCCTGAACTTCCACTTGAACTCAAGGGTTTGCCAATTGAAGTGGCTCATGGAGATATCACTTCAATCGAAAGCCTCGAAAAGGCCGTTAAGGGAGTAAAATTGGGTTTTCATTTGGCCGGGCTTGTTGGTTATTCGCGATCAATGCGGAGCGAAATGGAGCGAGTCAACGTCCAGGGAACAGCAAATATCTTACGGGCAGTGGAGGCAGAGGGGGGCATAAAATTGCTGCACATGAGTTCAGTGACGGCAATTGGGGCGAGTTTTGATGGAATTCCCTTAAATGAGAATTCGCAATTCAATTTGTCACATCTTAATTTGGGCTATTTTGAAACGAAGAGAGAAGCAGAATCACTGGTAAAAATATCAGTTGAGGAAGGGAGAGTCGACGCAGTTATTGTGAACCCTTCGACGATCTATGGTGCAGGTGATGCTCTTAAGGGCAGTCGCGGGACGCAAATCAAGGTAGCGAAAGGGATATTCCCCTATTATACTGGCGGGGGGGTTAATGTCATTGCCGTTGAGGATCTGATACCGTCTTTGTGGGCCGCTGTTACCAAGGGACGAACGGGAGAACGATATATTCTGAGTGGCGAGAATCTGCTGATTAAAGATCTCTTTGGCATCATCGCCGATGAAGCGGGAGTTCGACCTCCACACATATTCCTGCCAAATGTGCTCGTGCACGGGTTAGGAAAGGTGGGAGACATTTTAGAGAGATTTGGAATGAAAGGACCATTAAATTCTGAAACAGCCTGGACATCGACTCTATTTCACTGGTTTGATTCGAGTAAAGCTAGAAATGAGCTAGGGCTGAAGACGAGACCTGCGAGAGAGGCCATTGCTCAAAGTATCAGGTGGATGAAGGAACAACATGTTATATATTAAAGTAAGTCGTACGCTTGCCATCATATCAATTCCATTTCTTTTTCTTTTAGGAATGGCAATTTTATTGGGTTTTCTTCTGACAACTTTGCCAGATGTGGGGGAGTTGCGAAATTGTTTGACCACTTCGATGAATCGAGTAGAGCTCTGCTCTAAAAGTCAGTCTTATGTTCGTCTGGCAAACATTTCCCCTTTAGTTGTCGATGCCGTTCTTGCCTCGGAGGACGCCTCATTTTTTAGTCACGATGGATTTGACTGGTTTGAAATTAGGGAAAGTTTTGAGACGAATGTAAAAAGGGGGCGATTGGCTCGCGGAGGATCCACCATTACCCAACAGTTAGTAAAGAACGTCTTTCTTGATAAAGAGAAAAGTTTTATTCGAAAAATTCGAGAAGCTTTTTTAACGAAGGAAGTTGAAAAAAAATTTTCTAAGCAAGATATTTTGGAGAAATATCTCAATGTTGTAGAATTTGGTCCGAACGTTTTTGGAATTAAGGCGGCAACGCAGTATTATTTCCAGAAATTGCCCTCACAGGTAAATCTTCTTGAGGCTTCGTTTTTGGCATTTTTGCTTCCTAACCCAAAGGGCCATCATGCCTACTTTAAGAAGGGAAACCTTACAGATTACGCACGCAAGCGAATTCTTAGTATTTGTACGCGACTTTACCGATTTAAGAAAATTTCGAGCGCCGATTGGGAAATCGCGAGCTTTAGATTGATCGATTTTCCTTGGAAGGGCTTGATATGGGAAAAGACAGAAATGATGGATACTGTTGACGAGATATTAAAAGATGAGACGGGAAATTCGGACTTTGAAATCCCAGTCATTGAAGAGGAAATGCCAGAAAATGATTCTGAAACCCATATTTAATGGAATATTTGCCTTGTGAGTCGATGTGTTGCCCAGTTGGATAATAAGAATCCGACCGCAAAAAGAATTCCAATATTGAGAAAAATAATGGAAGGCATTTCTCCCGTGAGGAGCGCTCGAGTGGCAATGACGGCGTGAGTGAGAGGGAGCAGATAGGTGAGATTTTGAATGAAGGGGGGCAGATGTTCAAGGGGGAAATAGGTTCCGCAAAATAATGACATCGGAATCATGAATCCTGACTGTGCATAAATAAACCAATCATAGGTTTTCGCATAAGATGTTAGAAGCAGTCCAAAAGATGAAGACACCCAGCACAAGAGAGCAGCCACAAATAAGGCGGGCAGAACTAGCCAAGTCTCGACCAGTCCCTGCGTAGCGCCCACTGCGGCTACAACTGAGGAACTTAAAAATCCCTTTGTGGTCGCCCATAAAATCTCTCCCAAGACAATTTCGGCGGGTTCAATGGGAGCCAATAAGATGACCTGATAGGTCTTTTGTGTTGTCAGTTTAGAAAAACCACCATAGGAACCCTCCAGAAAAGAAACAAACATTCCAGACGATATGAGGAGCGCCGGGAAGAAGAACTTCACGTAGGGGGTGCCATCGACCTCTCCAATGAAAAACCCCAATCCGTAGCCAATTGCTAAAAGGTAGATAAGCGGTTCAAAAACAATCCAAAAAACTGAAACAAGAATGCTATATCTGAAGCAAATGGCATTTCGGTACCAAACAGCAAAGGCCCCCTTGCTCCAGTTCGGAATAGTAAGTAGATTATTGGTGTGCCTTCCGTTTAGCTTCATTCTCACCTGTCTTTCCGTAGTTCATAGCCCGCAATCCTCAGAAAAACGTCTTCAAGAGAGGCCTTTCTAACGACGATATTGCTACTTTCAATATCAGCAATAACGGATCTGCCATTTTGTCCGGGCTTAATGAATAAACGGAGTCTTTGACTCACCACCTGATATTCAAATTTGTCCCTCACTTTTTTTAAAAAATACTCCATTTCGTCCATCGGAATATGAAACTCAATCACTTCAACCCCAACGTGTTTGTGAATCAGAGAGAGAGGAGGTCCTTCACAGAGGATTTTTCCCTTATCAATGATCACAACCCGATCGCACAAATCTTCGGCTTCTTCCAAGCGGTCTGTAGATAAAAGAATCACTTTCCCTTGGCGTTTCAATTGGCCAATACTTTCTGAGATCCATTTCTGTTCTTGGATGTCTAGCCCCTGAGTGGGTTCGTCCAAAAAGACAATTTTTGGATTATTGACAAGAGAGCGCGCCAGAGCCAGGCGACGTTGCATTCCTATCGTAAGAGATCCAACCAGGCGGCCGTCGAACTCTTCCAAGTGCACGAATCGCAACAGTTCGCGTGCCTTTGTGCGAGCATGCCTTTGAGGTATACCAAAGTAGCGAGAGTGGACGAGCAAATTATCCAATACACTGAACTCGTTATCTAGAGAATTGGCCTCTGGAAGCACGCCGATCTGGCCTTTTATTTTGCGAGCATTGGTTTTTACATCTAATCCGAAAACAAAGAGCTCTCCCGAAGTGATAGGAGAATTGCAATACATCATCTTCATCGCCGAGGTCTTTCCTGCTCCTTTTGGACCAAGAATACCGAAACACTCGCCTTCTCGGATCTGAAGATTCAAGCCGTTGACTGCCGTATTAGTGTTCTGAGAAAACCTTTTGACTAGGTTGCGTGCCTCTATGACCACCGCCATCGATTAAACCTGCTCTCTTCCTTCGGCTTTAAATGGATAGAATCATTTTCTCACATCCAGAGAAAACGGCAATGGATTCCATGCAAGAGTATTGGTTCATCTCATTTCTTGATTAGAATGGGATGGGGTCTAGGGTCCAGTTCGCCTGCTAAATTTTAAGGTGAATACATTTAAGAAAGAATGGTCTAGCCATGACCGCCCATCAGAAAAGCTTCCTCTCCTGTGTCCGCCTGCACCAATTGTTTTACAGAATCAAAATAGAGCCTGATGCGATCTTTCAATTCGACTTTCTCTTTGCTTGAGAATAAATCTCGTCGAAACCGACTGGCGTCTGGATAGCCTGCAGAAAACCATGCAGCTAGTTTCTTCAATTGGAGAAGGACGATTCTTTCAGGAAAATGTGTCTCCAAGTGAATGCATAAATTTTGAAAAACCAAATCAAAATCTCGGTCGATAGGTTGGGATTCGCCTCGAAAGAGAGCAATTGCCTCACGGAAAATCCAGGGATTCTTCAGGCATCCCCTTCCGATCATCACAGCATCGCAGCGAGAGGATCGAAGTCTTTCGATGGCAGCACTTGCGGAAGTGAGGTCTCCGTTGCCAATAACAGGAAGAGAGCTCGTTTTTTTGACATCAGAGATATATTCCCAGTCGGCCTTGCCCGAATAGCCAGCAGCTCGCGTTCGTCCGTGTATCGTGACCCAGGTGATTCCTTCTTCGCTTGCGAGGCGCACAACTTCGGCCGAGTTTCGACTCTTTTCATCCCATCCCGTGCGAATTTTTATGGTGACGGGAATACCTACCGCTCCTTTTACTGCAGCCAAAATTTTTGAGAGATGAGGAAGGTCCCGAAGGACACCAGATCCAGCTCCTTTGTTGACAACCTTTGGAACGGGACAACCAAAGTTAAGGTCGACAAAATCCGCTCCCAAATCCTCTGTTAACTTGGCGGCTTCGGCCAAATGTCCAATATGTTCCCCAAATAGTTGGATCCCTACGGGTCTTTGAGGCTCTTCAAATTTCATAATTTGTCTGGTTCTGGCGCTTTCATAATGAAGCCCGTTGGCGGAGACCAATTCGGTGATAACGGCTCCGCAACCCATTTCTCTCATAAAGGAACGAAAGGCACAGTCAGTAATCCCGGCCATTGGAGCGAGAAGGAAGGGATTATCCTGTAGATATTTGAGCAGGCTTGTTTCAGTCATGAAAAAAAGTTGCTTGAACCTTAAAAAATGGTGGCTTGGGACGGAATTGAACCGCCGACACAAGGATTTTCAGTCCTCTGCTCTACCGACTGAGCTACCAAGCCACGGCGCTTAAACAGCAGAAAAAAATGAGAGTTATACTTATGCCGTTACATTGGGAACTGTCAAATGTAAGCCCCATTAAAATGACTGAAGCGGCGCGGCTTAAATTTTATCAAGGGCCTGTTCTAGGTCTTGGACCAAATCACTCAGGGTTTCTATCCCCACGCTCAAGCGAACCAAGCCATCATCGATACCCAAGGACTTTCGGATTTCGGGAGGCACGCTTGCATGAGTCATGATCGCTGGATGCTCTATCAGCGATTCGACTCCCCCTAAACTCTCTGCCAACGAGAAAATTCTAACAGACTCAAGAAATCTGCGAGCGGGCTCAATTCCTCCCTTTATATAGAGAGTGATCATGCCTCCAAAACCCCGCATTTGCTTTTTTGCGAGATCATGTTGGGGATGAGAGGCCAAGCCAGGATAGAGAACTTTCTCAACTTTTGGATGGCTTTCTAGCAAGTTAGCAAGAACTCGAGCATTTTCTTCATGGGCTCTCATTCTTATGGCGAGTGTCTTGAGGCTTCGCAAGGAAAGAAAGGCATCAAATGCCGAACCCACAGGGCCCATGGAGTTGCTCAGGAAGGCAAGCTTTTCTGCAAGATCATCCCGCGAAGTAACAATCACGCCACCCACAATATCGCTGTGTCCGCTAATATATTTAGTCGTCGAGTGAACCACCATGTCTGCGCCCAAAGCCAGTGGATTTTGAAAATAGGGACTCATAAAGGTATTATCAACGGCTGACAATATATTGTGCTTTTTGCAAATAGCGGTGAGGCCTCCAATGTCAGCCAATTTGAGCATTGGATTAGTTGGGGTCTCCAGCCAGACCAATTTTGTATTTGGCTGAATGGATTCTTCAAAACGGATTGGATTGGTGAGATCAATGTAGCTGAATTCTATACCAAAGTGCCTAATCACTTTATCAAAGAGGCGAAAACTCCCCCCATACATATCATCTCCAGCAATGACATGATCGCCGGTTTTGAGTAAATGCATAACAACGGTAGCAGCTGCGCAGCCTGAAGCAAAGGCGAAGCCGTGCCTTCCTCCCTCAAGAGAAGCTATACAATTTTCAAAGGCCTTGCGAGTTGGATTCGAGGTTCGACTGTATTCGTAACCTCTGTGCTTGCCGGGAGATTCCTGCACATAAGTGGAAGACAAATAGAGAGGGGTCATGATAGCCCCTGTCGTTGGATCCGGAAATTGTCCGCTGTGGATGGCTCTTGTTTCAAATCCCAATTCGACTGCTCGCTTCATTTTTCGCCTTTGCTCTGTCCGTCGCTCTCGTCAAAATGGAGAGCCCGCAGGACCAGGTTGATTCTTTCGATGGGGTCCGTGGAATAGGGGATTCCAGTTAACCTCATTCGCTCCTCTACCAATTTCTCTTCGGGGGCTGGCTTTAAGAGCTCTTCTACGAGAGCCTCAAGATTTTCCACCTTCATTTGATCTGGTTTCACATTTCCTCCTCTCCCATCAACCCTTATCGTTACCTAACAGGAGGGCGTTTCATCAAGCTCTGACTCGTCGTTCGAGGACTCTCAATTATCTTGCCAAAAGCCTGGTAGTGAGGACCCTCCCTTTTTCGTCGTACGCGTTGAATCCTTCATGAGGCCCTCCGTCAGGTAAGTTCTACGGTCAAGAGCTCGTTGTGCCTGTTGCAGGCAATGAGTACCCAGGGTCTTCACTTCTAGAATCTGTTTTAACTCGGGAATAGAAAGTTGCTTAATACGATCAAAGTCGCACAGGAAGCGGAGTTCCGATTCTCCAGGAACAAGCTTGTTTTGTCGCCAACAGGCCACAGGTGTGCGTCCTTCCTCCATTTGTTTCTTGCATAGGTAATTCGCCACTTCCTGATCGGTTATTCTGGCTAAGGCGACTCCATCAGCTTTTGCAATCCAAATGAATCCCCAAAAAAGAAAAAAGTGGATGGAAGCCTTCATTTGAGCTGGCTCAATAACTCTGTGAGCCAGGGTCCTAGGAGAAGAACAAGATAGGCCGGAAATTGTAAAAACAAAATGGGAATTAACGCAATGAAGGGAAGTGTATTGAGAGCTTTTGATATTTGTTCGTCACAGGCAGCGGCGAGATCTTTTTCGATTTGCTTTACATCTTCCAATATGGGGACGCCCTTTAATCCGAGGCTAACAAGATCCAAGACGATTTGTCTCCAAGATGTCCAGTAAGGGGATTCTTTGAGCTGACGCGCTTGATTGTTCTTTGAATCGGCCAGCCAAAGTTCGAGGAGATAAGAAATGGGATTCTCTGGATATTCTTCGATGAATTGGCGAATCGAAGTCTGAACTGAGTTTCCATTTTCGATACTCATTCGCAAGGTCAATACAAACCGCAACGGAGGAGCTAGATCTTCCACTTAATCCTCCGGCCCATATTTAGCGTCCATAGAAGTCCTATGATAAACATCACAAATGATAGAACGATCCATCTCAAGTGCAGCTGGGAGCCATCACGAAAGAGAACGTGAACAAGCAATGCAAGATATAAACCGGCAAGAATCCACGCCTGAATACGCATCTGAAAAAGAATTTGTCCGGACTTATGTCGAAATTCGCGCTCCATCTTCATCTTTCTTCGTAAATTTTCAATTCGTCGCAGCGATTCGTGTGAATTCGTGTGAGCACGCTGAAGTTCTCTCATTGTTTCAGTCCAATTGTTCCCAAAAGACAGCCTATTTTTGTGTTGTGAAAAAACAACAGACGAACGAATTTGCATGAGTTTGGCTTTGTTGAAGCCAATTTCCTCCTCAACTATTTTATCAAAAGCAGATCGGAATCCTGAACCCGTTCGTAGCAAAATGAGCAAGCGATCCAGACAAAAAATAAACTTATCCTGAAAAGATTTTTCCCTCTGAAAAATGACAAATTGAACTGAAAAATAAAAGAACAACAATGTGGAAAATAAAAGCAACCATCTCCACATTTCGTTGGGCAGCGGAAGGGCTCCAATGATCAAAATTAAAATAAAGGATGAGGTGCCAATTTTTGTCAGTGCATCCTCGCTGATAAAATGTTGATGTTGTATTTGTCCGAAGATTCGGATGACGAAAAGATATGCGGACATCATTTGAAAAAGGCGAAATATGATAATCAAAGCGTCCATGCGGAAATAAAAATGCAAAAAAAAAGCTCAAGATTATTTTTTCTATTGACGATAGATGTCACGCAGGTAAACTTTTGATTGTTACCAACAAAGGTAAACAACAAAGTAAGTTCATCCTAGGAGGAGACATGGCTAAGAAGAGAAAAAAAGCAGCAAAAAAAGTCGCTAAGAAAGCTACTAAAAAGAAAGCAGCAAAGAAAACTTCTCGTAAAAAGAAGTAAGCTTCGTTTTTTGCTTCTCATACGAGAGCCCTTGGGTTATCCCAGGGGCTTTTGTTTTTTCAGTTCATTGCAGAAGTTTTTTGGGAGAAATTTAGAAAAAGTAGGTGTATCCGAGAGCGCCCGTAGGGGTGAGAACAAGATCCTCAATATCAACCAACAGACTGATTTCAGCAAAAACTGAAGATCCCGACCACTCTCCACCAAGTTGGAGATACTGAATTCCCAAACTTGGAAATAGAAATATTTCAGAAAACTGTCCCGTTTTCCTCTCATTTTGGCTCAAAAAGCGATCAGCGAGAAACCCCGGGTTTGTTCGCTGTATTTCGCCTTTTCCAGTCCCTACCGTGTACCAACGTCCGATGCCTCCAGCAAGATAAGGTAGGAAGGAAACGCCTGATATATATCTCCGGATCTGAGTTACAAAGGTTTGATACCCCTCTCCGAATCCAACGCCACCCTGTAGGCTAAACTCGCTAGAGAAGTTCAACTCAAGGTGGGCTCCAAGAATTCCCCAAACTCCGGAGCCAATGAGCCCAACTCCCACCTTTCGGTGGTTTCTGAGAGAAAAACCATCAGGTTCGCGAGGAATATGGACTTGATTGATGACGCTTCGGGAACCCTCTTCCAGAAGAATAGCCGAGTGTGCGTGAGTGGAGATAAAACCTACAAGCAAGTGCACGAAGAGACAGAGAGAAAATTTGAACATCTGGGCTCCTTATCAAAACAACTTAGCTTTGATGCCTTCCTCTTGGAGAAATTTCTTGATTGCAGCCTTATCTAGACTTTCGAGGCGCCAGATGAGCTTATTGAGCAGCGCTAGCGTTTTTTCAGCCTCTGGGCCTCGTAGATCCTGGGTCAAGTGTGCCACGTTATCTGAAATAATGATGAGATTTTTGACCAATTTTTCGGCTTCCTTGTTTGAAGTGGCTCTGTCGAGAAGCTGGAGAGTCTTATTCAAGTTTGTAACTAAACGATTCATCATTTCAATGGTGTCGACGACGGATCCTTGGTTTTTATCGACAAACTCGATTATTTTTCCGGCTAGCCCGTAACTTTGAGAAATGAGTTGATCGATGCGAGGGGGATCTTCCCCTCGAACAATAGCTCCAGGCTCGAGAGTGGATTGATTGGAAGATCCAGGGGTGATTTCTAAGAATTTCTCACCAATGACCCCCGCAAGATTGATGTAAAAGCGTGAATCCTGGCGCAGAGTCTTCCAAGCAGTTTTATCAACCTGAATCCTAATCTTAAGCTTCACTTCTTCGCCATTTTGCATTTTTAAATCAGGGGAAAAATCAATCGACTTAACTTTTCCCACTTTGATTCCCATCACGCGTACGGGCGAACCCACCTCGATTCCTCCGGCAAAATTATATGCCACTGTCAAATCCGAGGTGTTTGAGAATGGATTGAGAACACCAAGAAAATAGGCGAAAGCTATCACTAATGCGACAGCCACTAAAAATAAAACCCCGACCTTAGTTTCCGCTTTCATATCACCGTCCCTAGTAAAAATGAGTGAACAACCAAGAAAGTACAAAATCAATAATAATTATGGCTACAGATGTCGACACTACGCTACTTGTGGTCGCCAGGCCAACACCTTCTGCGCCCGGTTTACAGCGGAACCCGTAGAAACAACTAAACAATGGTATGGTGGCGCCGAAACAGGCCCCCTTGACTGTGGAAAATAGGAGATCTTGAAAACTCACAAAAGTCCGCATGGACATCAAAAAGCTGCCGAGAGAATATCCGAGACTCACTTGGCTTACGATCATGGCGCAAAGGAGGCAGACGAGATTGGCAATCACGCTCAGTAGGATGCCTCCGATAATGCATGCGACAAATCTGGGGACGACCAGAAATCGGACGGGGTCAATTCCGAGCATTCGGAGGGCATCTATTTGTTCGGTGACTCGCATGCTGGCGACTTCTGCAGCGAGTCCTGCGCCAACGCGAGAGGTGACCAATAGGGCAGATACGACGGCCCCCAGTTCGCGAAGTATGAGAAGAGGTGCAAATCCTGGAACCAAAGCATCGTTTTTTATGACGAGCTTCATGTGAAAACTGGCCTCAATGATCGTGACGACAGCTGCGAAGCTGACACAAAAGACAACAATGGGTGTGCTTTCGTAAGCCACAAACACGATTTGGTGAAGAATATCCTTGGGGCGAAATGGGGGCGAAATAGTCCGACCCAGGGTTTGAGCTGTCAAAGCCGAGAAGCCAATGACTCCTGAAATTGCGTCATGAATGGGTGAGATACCTTTCTCTTTTATCAATTAATCACCATCTTTAGGATAATTTCACCCACAAAGCTTGTCATCCAATCTGCGACGACGATTCCAACCATTGAAGCAACAGCAGTGCTGACGACCGAGCGTCCAACTCCTTTTGTCCCGCCTGTGGTCGTATATCCTTTATAAGTGCAAATGGAGGCCAAAATGAGGGCGAAGGTAAAGCATTTGATCAAGCCATTTCCAATTGAGATACTCGTAATTATCGTTGGTATATGGCGTAAATATTCTTCTGGGTTAATTCCAGAAAAAAACATGCCCATGAGGAGGCCTCCTGCAATAGACATGATCAGGCCAAGTGCCAGAAGAAAAAAACTAGAAACAACGATTCCTACAAAACGTGGAAAGATAATCTCACGTATGGGGTTGGCTCCAAGACATCGTATGGCATCAATCTGTTCAGTCACCCTCATCGTTCCAAGTTCCGCTGAGGTAAAGGCACCAATCTTTCCGCTCAACATGAAGGCAATAAGAAGAGGGCCGACCTCTCGGATTGTCGCACTGGTTGAGAGGCCGCCCAGGTATCCCAGGGCCCCAAACTCTTTTACCTGCATCGTGAATTGAACTGTCATAATAGCGCCAACAAAAAAACCCGCTAAGCCTGTGGTTGAGAAGCTCTGTTTGGTGACCTTCCAGATCTGCTCACAAATGAGTGAAAAATGCCATTTGCCTTTCAGGGCGATGAGGGAGACGTCCTTCAAAAAAATGAGGCATCCTCCTATATCATTAATTACTAGAATCAGTAGATGCAATTGCCAAGGCCTCCTGTAGGAATTCAACAACGAGTGGGTGGTCTGAATTTTTCAAATCTGCGGGGCTTCCCCAGGCAATGATTTTGCCCTTATCCAGAACAATAATTTTATCGGCAATAGCGAGGGCACAACGCATATCGTGGCTGACGACCAAGGACGTCGTGTTCAGAGTTCGACTGAGGGATCGAATCAATTCATTGATAGTTGTGGTGGTGACGGGATCAAGTCCTGTTGTGGGCTCGTCAAAAAGAAGAATTTTCGGTCCAATTGCGATTGTCCGGGCCAGGCTGACTCGCTTTTGCATTCCATAACTCAAGCTGGCGGGCATTTTTTCCGAAATTTTTGGGAGATTGACGAGTCGAAGAACTTCCTGCACACGTTTGTCAATTTGATCTTCTGAAAGGTTAAAATGTCGTCGGAGTCCAAAGCAAATATTGTCATGAACGCTTAAGGAGTCAAACAATGCCGGGTGTTGAAATACCATTCCGCATTTTCTTCGGATATCAAAATACTCTTCTTCGCTGAGATGGCTGACTTCTGTGTTATCCACAAATATTTTGCCAGAGGTAGGCCTGAGCAGGCCAACGATATTCTTTAGTAAAACTGACTTGCCTGTGCCCGAGGTTCCCAGAATAAAAAGAATTTCTCCTGCTTTAACTTCAAAACTGATGGAATCCAAAACCCTTCGGTCTCCAAATGTTTTGATCACATTTTCAAATCGAATCATCAAGACACCGTCAGCGGACCACTAGAGTTACCGCGGATAAATTGATAAACTGTTGGGTTTTGGTGCGCTTTCGTCTCTGATTCAGTTCCAGTAATGATCAAACCCCCGTCAATAAGCATACCTATCCGGTCGGCCATTTGATAGGCCCGATTCATATCGTTGGTAATTGCAATCACAGTCGAATTTTTCTCATCTTGCAGTTTGATAATTAAATCAACAATTTTGCGGCTCGTAATTGGGTCCAGTCCAGCTGTTGGATCATCATAGAAAATAATTTCTGGATCTAATGCCAGGGCCCTGGCAATTCCAAGGCGCTTTTGCATTCCTCCGCTGATTTCCTCTGGCAGGAGGTCTCGAGCATGAAGGATGCCGACTTCGTTTAGAAAAAAATCGATTCGACGATGGATCTCCATCTCGTCACAAGCGGTGGTCTCTCGCAGGGGAAACGCAATGTTTTCGGAACAAGTGAGAGAATCAAATAGAGCATTTTTTTGAAATAACATTCCCATGTGACGCATGAGATCTGTTTTTTTGGATGTGGGACAATCATAAAGATCGACCCCATCAATAAAAATTTGACCGAGGCTTGGTTCCAGAATGCCAGCGATGATCTTGAGAAGCACTGACTTCCCTTGACCACTTGGACCAATCAGAACAAAGATTTCCCCTTTTTTTATCGTGAGGTTGATATTCGATAGAAGCTCACGCCCATCGAAACTCACACCGATATTTCTAAGCTCGATCAAGGTTGACACTATGCTTCAATTTCCGATGAAAACGGTTGGTGAACCACTTACATTCTTGCAAAACCAATGGAGACTGGCAAATTTGATTATCTTCATAGCTTGTGCCAAGCATTAATCTGGACTGAGATCTTCGTCGCAATTTTTTTTCAAACCGCTTATTGCCATATATATAGATAGATTGGTTGTACAAAAGCCTGGGTTTGCTATACATCGAATCTAAACATTTGATTTTGTTGCGAATTGACAACATTTTATGAGAGGGATTGAAGGAGTGAAATCATGATGCATAAGAGAAAAAAGATAACTGTTGTTGGTGCAGGTTTTGTTGGGTCCACGTGCGCACACTGGGCAGCAATAAAGGAGCTCGGCGATGTTGTTCTCGTCGATATCAATGAGGGAGCGGCCAAAGGAAAAGCTCTAGATCTTTATGAAGCGTCTCCAGTTGATGGTTTTGATTCTCGCGTTTATGGGACCAAGGATTACAAGGATACTGCTCATTCAGATGTGGTGATTATCACTGCCGGAATTCCGCGGAAACCCGGAATGAGTCGCGATGACTTGCTAGCGACGAATGCGAAAATCATGAAAGCAGTCTGTGAAGGGATTCGGGAGTATTCTCCAAACGCCGTTGCGATTATTGTGAGTAACCCTCTTGATGCCATGGCTTTCGTGGCAAAGGAAACTTTGGGATATCCTCCGGAGCGAGTGATCGGCATGGCAGGAGTTCTCGATGGGGCTCGCTTTCGATCATTCATTGCAGAGGAGTTGAATGTCAGTGTTAAAGACGTTCAGGCCTTTGTACTTGGGGGTCATGGGGACACAATGGTGCCCATGCCCAGACACTGTTCTGTCGGTGGAGTTCCGCTTATGGAAATCATGAAGAAAGACCGCATTGACGCTCTTGTCGACAGAACAAGAAAAGGTGGAGCAGAAATTGTCCAGCTTTTACAAACAGGCTCCGCCTACTATGCGCCATCCGCAAGCGCCGTACAGATGGCAGAATCAATTTTGAAAGACCAAGGAAGAATACTGCCTTGTGCCGCTTTCTTGAGGGGTGAGTATGGAGTGAGAGATCTTTTTATTGGAGTTCTTTGCAAATTGGGAGGCAAGGGCCTTGAAAAGGTGATCGAGGTGAAGCTCAACGATGAAGAGAGAGCTGGCCTTGATAATTCGGTGAAGGCCGTGCAAGAACTTGTCGAAGCTCTCAAAAAACTTAATTACAAGTAGGGCATAAGGCCAAAGGAGAGGATAGCAATGAATATACATGAATACCAAGCCAAAGAGATTCTTCGTCATTTTGGCGTAACGACCTTGAAGGGCGTTATGGCTGTGTCAGTAGAGGCGGCCGTAAAGGCGGCCACGGATGTTGGAGGTTCATTGTGGGTCGTAAAAGCCCAAATTCATGCCGGAGGAAGAGGGAAAGGTGGCGGAGTAAAATTGGCCAGATCTCTCGATGAAGTTCGGAGTGTGGCAAAAAATATTTTGGGAATGAATTTGGTGACTCACCAGACGGGTCCCGAAGGCAAAGTGGTTCAGAGACTCTATGTCGAACAAGGTTGTAATATCTCGAAGGAGTATTACGTTGCGGCTCTGTTAGACCGCGCCTGTGGACGAGTCACTCTGATGGCAAGTTCTGAGGGTGGAATGGACATTGAGGAAGTGGCAGAAAAATCCCCTGAAAAGATTTTTCGGGTGGTTGTTGATCCTGCAGTTGGATTGATGCCTTTTCAAGCTCGACAACTGGCCTTTAATGTTGGAATGAAGGCAAAGGTTGCAGCCAAAGCATCCAAGGTTTTTTTGAGCCTTTATGAGGCCTTTGTTAAGAGCGATTGCTCAATGGCAGAAATCAACCCACTCGTTGAAACAAAAGAGGGGGAGGTCATCGCCCTTGACGCTAAAATGAACTTTGATTCCAATGCCCTTTACCGACAGCCTCACATTGTTGAGTATCGTGATTTGAGCGAAGAGGATCCTTCAGAGATAGAGGCGAGTAAGTATGAACTTGCTTTTATTAAGTTGGATGGAAATATAGGTTGTTTGGTCAATGGTGCTGGTCTAGCAATGGCCACAATGGACATTATTAAGCTTCAAGGCGGGAGTCCTGCGAATTTTCTCGATGTAGGAGGAGGAGCTGACAAAGCGAAAGTGACCAATGCCTTTAAATTGATCCTCAAGGATCCCAACGTGAAGGGCATTTTAGTGAATATTTTTGGTGGGATCATGAAATGTGACATCATTGCTGAAGGAGTGATTGCGGCTAGCAAAGAGGTAGGCTTAAAAGTTCCGCTGGTAGTTCGATTGCAGGGGACTAATGTTGAACTGGGAAAAAAGCTTCTGACTGAAAGCGGCCTTAACATCATTCCCGCCGATGATTTAACGGATGCCGCAAAGAAAATTGTTGGCCAAATAAATGGAGGTCGCTAGTGGCTATTTTGGTGGATAAAAATACAAGAGTTATTTGCCAGGGTATAACTGGAGCACAGGGGAGCTTTCACTCTGAACAAGCGCTTGCCTATGGTACCAAGATGGTAGGAGGGGTCACTCCTAGCAAGGGTGGCAGTCAACACTTAGGATTGCCCGTGTTTGACACCGTGGAACAGGCAGTTCGAATGACCCGGGCCAATGCATCCGTCATTTATGTGCCTCCGCCTCTTGCTGCAGATGCGATCATGGAAGCCGTTGATGCCGAGCTTGATTTGGTGGTGTGCATCACAGAAGGAATTCCAGTCCTGGATATGGTCAGAGTGAAGAGATATATGCAGGGTCGCAAGACACGTCTCATTGGTCCTAATTGTCCCGGGGTTATCACGCCGGGTGAGTGCAAGATTGGAATTATGCCTGGGCATATCCATAAGCCCGGTCGCATTGGTGTACTTTCCCGCTCGGGAACTTTGACTTATGAGGCCGTTTGGCAGTTGACCAATCAAGGACTTGGCCAGAGCAGTTGCATTGGCATTGGCGGCGATCCCGTGAACGGAACAAATTTTATTGATATTTTGGAGATGTTCAATGCGGATAAGAATACAGATGCCGTCATCATGATTGGGGAGATTGGTGGCTCAGCAGAGGAAGAGGCGGCTGAGTACATCAAGCGTGAATTCAAGAAGCCCGTGACCTGTTTTATTGCCGGAGCCACCGCCCCAAAGGGAAAACGAATGGGGCATGCGGGAGCCATTATCAGTGGTGGCAAAGGGACGGCCGAAGCCAAATTTGAAGCTCTTCAAGCGGCCAACTGTTCTATTGCCCGGAGCCCAGCCGAACTGGGACTGACTCTTAAGAACAGCTTGAAATAAATCTATTTGACGCACATCTTGGGCCCCGCCTATAAGGAGCCCAGGAATTTTGCGAGGAGACAAAAATGGCAACTGAAAGAACATTTAGTATAATTAAGCCGAATGCGGTCAAGAAGAATGTCGTGGGCGCGATTGTCCAAAAATTTGAAGAGAATGGCCTCCGGATTGCCGCTTTAAGAATGACAAGGCTTGATCGTTCCAAATGTGAGGAATTTTATGCTGAGCATAAGGCTCGACCTTTTTTTGGTGAGTTGGTGAGCTTTATGACTTCCGGACCCGTAGTGATCATTTGTTTGGCTGGTGAGAATGCTGTGGAAAAGAATAGAACACTTATGGGTGCCACTGACCCTGCAAAAGCAGATGTGGGAACGCTTCGTCGGCTCTTTGGCGACAATGTGGGTGAGAATGCGGTCCATGGCAGCGACAGTCACGCAAGTGCTGAACGTGAGCTGAGCTTATTTTTTGAGAAGTCTGAGATCGTTAACGTTTAGGTCTCGGGAGCTATAAGCACCTCTATCCCGTCCTGCGGACGGGATAGGAAGCTCGTACTACCTTTGTGGGTCTTTGGGTTTTTTCCCTGAAGCTGTGCGCAAACTCCATGAAACATTCAGGGCGTATTTTTTGCGCCGATGTCTTTTCTTTGTTAGGTTCTCAAGATGAGGTTTCGTAAATCGAAATTATCGATTCTAGCAGCTGTTTCTATACACCTTGCTCCTGTTTTTCTTTTCTCGTGTGCTCCGGGACAGGCAACGGTCGAGCGTCGAGCTCAACTGCATTTGCAGATCGGAACGGCCTTACTTGGAAAGGGCAATTACCCGGGAGCTCTTCAGGAATTACTGATAGCTGAGCAATTAGACCCTGAAAATCCAGCAATTCAAAACAATCTCGGCCTTGCCTTTTTTGTTCGGCAGAAGTACCCCGAAGCTGAACAACACATTCAAATGGCCTTGGTTAAGGCTCCTCATTACACGGATGCAAGAAATAATCTGGGGAGACTTTATATCGAAATGGGGAACTATAATCAGGCCATAGTCGTTTTAAAACGAGCAAATGAGGACCTTACGTATCCATTTCCAGATAAAACGCTGACGAATTTGGGAATTGCTCACTTTAATAAGGGTGAGTTCGCTGTCGCCAGGGATTATCTAAAGAAATCGCTTGGGATAAAAAGGGAGAATTGCCTCACCTTCAACTATTACGGACGTGCTCTTTTCGAGTTGAGCGACTTTCAGTTAGCTGCGGAGTCGTTTGACCAAGCGATTGCTTTATGCAAGTCTTCAAAATTCGATGAGCCTCATTATTTTAGCGCACTTAGTTATTATAAAACTGGGGACAAGTCTCGTGCTGTTGCTCGACTTGAGGAGTTGATCGCTCTTTTTCCCGAGGGGAAGTACAGTGGTCAGTCTAAGAATATGCTGAAAATGATCAGGTAGGTGGAAATGAAAAATACGGGCAAGGTACTACAAGAGAATCGCGAAAAACAGGGTATGACAATCAGTGAGGTTGCATTAGCAACTAAAATCAATCCACGTGTTTTGCAGGCCATGGAAGCTGGCAACATGGATAAGCTTCCAGCCATTTCTTTTTTGCGCGGTTTTGTTCGGTCCTACGCTGGTCACCTTAAGATGGATGGTGACCAATTACTGGCTCTCTTTAATGAAGAGTTAAACGTACAGCCTCAAGCGATAGAAGAGCTTGGAGTGGCAAACAAGGAGCCAGAGAAGAAAGAAAGCTCATCAATACCCTGGTATCACAATTTGCCGATTCTTAAGGATACTTCATTGACCTCAAAATCTTTGGTGGCAGGTAGTATTATACTTCTCATAGGATTGATTGTCGGAGTGAAGGGGATTGTTGAAAAATATGAAAAGGAGGGCCACGTTTCCAATGCCCCCGAAGATATTGTGGGATTGAAACATGAGGGTGAAACTAATATTGACGAAGGCGATCAGCTGAGAACGGCGAAATCAGTGGGATCTGCGGTTCAGTCTGAAACATCAAAATCTGATTTGTCGCGGTCGACAGCAAACGAGACGAAGAAGTCCCCAGTCCTAGCTTTGCCGTCCAATCAAAATCCAGAACCGAGTAAACAAATCAATGGGACAGGAGGACCAAAACTGCCTGTTGAACCGGTGGTGAATAAGCCAATTGCCGATATCAAGGTAACGCCGTCGGTTTCACCATCTGCAACCCCAGCGAAACTCTCAGATCAGCCAGTGAACAAAACATTGGAGGGAGTATCGCCGAAAGAAGTATTGAATACAGTTAAAAACCCGACTGAGGAAGGTGCAGCACCAGTCGGAATAAAAGGTGGAACTCAGGAGATTATTATAGAAGCCTTGGACAAAGTTGAAGTGACTTTTCGCATTGATGGCGGGGATCTGAAAAAGCTTGCGTTGCAGCCAGAGCAGGTCCATACGATTAAGGGTAAATCTTCAGTTAGCATTGATCTTATGGATGGGGGCGCAGTGAATATCATTCACAATGGCATTGACAAGGGAGTTCCAGGGGATCTTGGGAAATCTAAGAAACTAAAATATCCATAACCAGGAATTAATTTTGACACGTCTGAGCTGGCTATGGATTTTAGCCTTGCTAATCAAAATAATAGTTGCGGGTTATTTGCCCCTGTCCCCCGACGAAGCCTATTATTGGGTATGGTCAAAGTACCCTCAAATGAGCTACTTCGATCATCCTCCATTTGTGGCCTGGCTCTTCCAATTCGGTCGCATTTTTGAAAATTATCATTCTTTTGTGCGCATCCCTTCCGTGATTTTTCTTCATTTTTCATTTTGGATATGGATCCCTATTTTGAAGAGATTCCTTGGTGATGACGAAGTGTGGAAATGGGCAATTTTGTGGCTTTTAAATCCGCTCACCGGGCCTGGCTCGATTGTAGTCACTCCAGATTTGCCTCTGATGTTCTTTTTGCCCTTAGCGACTTTAGCGCTCCTTCGTACAATTGAAACAAAATCATTGAAATGGGCCGCCTCTTTTGGAGTTTGTTTGGGGTTGGGGTTTTGTTCAAAATATCACATGGGTCTTTTTGGACTGATTGCCCTGATTTGGGCTCTGTGGGAAAGGAAGCTGACTCGTGGTCATTTGCTATGTTTGTTGATGGCGACTTTTTCCTTTTCGTTGACCTCTTTGCCTGTATGGTTATGGAATTTGAATAACGAATTTGCATCATTTCGCTTTCAAATCCATCATGGTTTGGGCCATTCGAAATGGAATCCTTTTTGGACGTGGTCCTATTTTATTGGACAGGTCGGCTTGCTTTTTCCCTTCGTGGTTTGGGCATTTTTATTAAATTTTCGAAGCAAGAGATTGCCGAAATGGGTGAACTTTTTTGCCTTGGGCCCTCTCATTTTTTTTCTGGCAAGCTCTTTCAGGGGTAAGGTCGAAGCAAACTGGCCAATTGTAGCTTACCCCTTCTTTCTGGCGGTTGCAGGCCTCTATTTTCCTTCGCGACTTTTTAAGATAACTTTGGTTACTTGGGTTGCCCTGACTTCATTTTTTATTGTGGATTTAGGTTTCGGAATCATTCCAGAAAAGTGGACGCCATCCAAATTGAAAGAGATCAAACGGATAGAATCAGCTTTCGGGGAAACGAGAGAGTACCGGCCATTGTTTGTGCATTCCTATCAGATTGCTGCCAAGATGAGTTTTTTGAATAGAGAAGCCATCTACAAGCTTCGCGGAAGTGGGCGATTTGATTTTTTTGATGGACTGGAAGGATCAATGCCTCCTAAGGAGCCATTTTATTTTCTTACATTGCGTGGAGAATCATTGCCTGTCGAGTACGTTAAAGATTTCATGATTTCTGATCGAACGGAGATAGGGGATGATTTTGATTTACTAAAAGTGATTCCTCAATGAAAAAATTGCTGTTGTTATCTGGTGTTTTGATTTTCTTTATTGGATACGGACTTGTTATCAGTCAATGGAATCTTTCTGTGATGCCAACAGAGCTCGTTACCAAAAATCCGAGCGGATTTTATGATTATCAGGGAATTATGAATGTTCATACTACCTCTGGCAGGGGCAGTCGCAGCATTCAGGATGTGATCTCCATTGCCCAGGAATCAGAGTTGGATTTTATTTTTTTTACTGATTTAAATCAAGAGCTAAAGCCTAAGAATCTTGAGGGATATCACGGGAATCTATATGTTTTTGTCGATGGACAATACAGTTATTTAGATTCAAGAATTTTGAATTTTGATTCATCGGATCCCCTTGAATTAAGAGGACCTGGTCGATCGCAGATTTTTTTTGCAGACCAACTAACGAACATTAATACAGCGAGAGATTTGGGTATTTTTGTTTTGGCTCACCCTTTTAAGCCCGGCTTTAAATGGAAAGGGAATTTTCCGGTTGGGTTGGATGGGATTGAAATTATCAATCTAAAATCCATCTGGCAAAAGTCTTGGATTGAGCGAAGGGCATCATTTTTTTGGACTTTATTTCTGTATCCTTTTAACAGCAGAATGGCGCTTATTAGAATATTTGAAATGCCTTGGGAGGAAATTGCTCTTTGGGATCGTTTGAATCTCGATAGAAGAGTTTTGGGCTTTGCGGGTTCGGATGCCGAAGCAAAACTGAGGATTTCACAAAAATATTCAATTGAATTTCCTTCCTATTCAACTCTGTTTGGACTTGTTCGGAATCACATTTTACTGCCTTCAGAGTTGACCGGTGATGGCAAATCAGATCGAGAGAAAATCACCTCAGCCATTCGAAAGGGGCAATTTTATATGAGCTTGGATTCCCTTGCGAATCCGAGGGGTTTTATTTCTCTTATCGAACGATTGCATCAGCCTCCTGTGCTCATCGGAGGAGATCTCAAATTTGAGCCGGGAATGATCTTGAAAACAGTGTTGCCGCAAAAGCCAGACGTGCCATTCGATGTGATCTATTACCGGAATGGGGAGAAGATCATGGTGTCTAATTCTGTGGAGACAACTTTGAGGTTGCCCGGCCCTGGCGTTTATCGCGTCATGGTGAGGGTTATTCCAACCTTGCCTCTTCCCGATGGCAAGAAGTGGATTCCATGGATTTTTACGAATCCTTTTTTTGTTCGGAATTAGGCTGGGTCAAATAGCCACTGATTGTGAGGGGCCTTATTTTTGGTAATTTGGAATGCAGATTTCCATACCAGGACAGGGGGCCAGTTGGCAGGCAAGTCGTTCATCGTCAAGAAATCCTCTTTCAATGGCGACTTCATTTTCAATGGACGTTCGCGGTAAAAAACCCGAAACGGGATTTTTGGTAAGAATCACTCGGCAGGTCGTACAGGTCCCCATGCCTTCGCAGGAGTGTGGGATCTCAATATTATGTCTGAGTGCAACATCTAAGACAGTCTTGCTGGTTCCAATTGTGACTTTTTCTCCTGGTGGATTGAAGAGAATGGATGAAGTGTCATGATTTTTATTCTTTTTGATGAACATTGTTGAAACAGTATGACTTCTTCGTTAATAAAAATCTATGCAGTTTGTAGCTTTTGACCTTGAAACAACGGGAACTTTGCCCGGGGTAGATAGGATCGTTGAAATTGGGGCTGTTCGCTTTGTTGATGGGGTTGTGGAGTCGGTTTACTCAACGCTTGTGGACCCGCTCGTTCCAATTCCTCTTGCAGCATCTAGAGTTAACCAAATAACTGACGACATGGTTAAAGGAAAGCCGACAATTGATGTTCTGCTTGATTCCTTTGCTGATTTTTGTGATGCCGATGTGATCGTCGCTCACAATGCAATTTTTGACGCCCAGTTCTTAACGTCTGATATCAAGAAGTTTGATGCTCGCGCTCCTAAAGGTGTAATTCTTGATACCTATGGGATGGCGAAGAGGATCCTGCCAGGATTGGCTAATTATCGGTTAGGTACCCTTGTTCAGCATTTGAACATTGATTCTCAGGAATTTCACAGAGCCCAAGCAGACGCTTCCTATTGTGGAGAGCTTTTCATTCACTTGATAAGGAAAATAACTGGAAATATTCTAGAAATGCCTCCTCTTGAAAATCTGATCAATTTAACTGGCCGCGCAGAAATCCGATTCCCACAGATCGTACCTCAGCCAAAGCAACTTGGTTTTTTGGATGGTTTGTTATAGACGGCTATTTAGTCCTTCAATCGAGAGAATGTTGGGCGATGGGGAAACGGCGTCCTCGACCAAAGGCGTGATCTGATACCTTCAATATCGGTGGAGCCTGCCATCGTTTAAATTCTGAGGCCATCAGGAGGTTTAGGATTCTTTTTTCCAAAGGGCCCCGTGGCGGCTTTCGTTTGACCACCAATTTATGAACAATTCCATCGAGTAAGTCATAGGGAGGCAGAGTATCCTGGTCCAGTTGATTTGGCCTCAGTTCAGCAGAGGGAGGCCGTGTGATGATCTCTTGAGGTATGAGTTCAGATTCCAGATTAAAGTGTTTGCACATAGATATGACCTCGCTTTTGAGAAGGTCGCCTATCGGAGAAAGGCCTCCGCACAGATCTCCATAGAGAGTGCTATACCCAACAGCGAGTTCACTCTTATTGCTTGTATTTAGAAGAAGGCTATTTTCCCGATTTGAATAGCTCATCAATAGAAGTCCGCGCAATCGTGCTTGAACATTTTCATTCATCAAACCAAATTCTCGAGCTCCCAAGGACTGTTCAATCCCGGAAATAACAGAAGAGTACATGGGATTCAATGGAATGATCTTGAATTCAATTCCAATATTCTGAGCAAGTTGTTCGGCCAAGACAAGACTCTCTGGTCGGCTGTAGGGCCCAGGCATCGAGATGCCACATACATTCTGAGGTCCAACAGCATCTTTTGCCAAGCAGGCGACAAGAGCTGAATCGATGCCGCCGCTAAGGCCGAGATGCAGACGACCAATACCAATTTTTTGTGCGAAATCTCTGATTCCCAAAACAAGAGCTTGGCGGAGGAGTTCGATCTTGGAAAGTCGCTTCTTGAAGGAGGGGAATTCTCTTGGAGGCGTGATTCTTAGATCTATCAAGATCAAGGACTTGCAAATTCTCTTCGAAAAAGGGTGCTTGTGTCAGCAAACTGCCACTTCTGTCTACCGCGAAGCTGCCACCGTCAAAAATCAACTCATCTTGCGCGCCCACCATATTGACGTAAATCACTGGAGCTTTAAAATAGGAAGCGGTTTTTGCGACCACCTTTCTTCGAAAATAATCTTTTTGTGAAGTATAAGGTGAGGCGCTGAGATTTACCACCAGGTCCACTTTCTTTTTCACAGACGTCAGTGGATTTTTGGTGTAGGGGGACCTTCCCAAAGGAGATATCTCGGGCCATGCCCACAGATCCTCACAAATGGTAACAAGAATGTTTTTACCCTTAAGCGAAAAAAAATTATTCTTTTTCGGTGAGCCTGGTTCAATATGCCTCCCCTCGTCAAAAACGTCGTAGGCTGGGAGCAGTTTTTTTGGAAAGAACCTGAGGTGTTTGTCTTTTGAAATGAGTACAGCTGAATTGTGGTACGATTTTCCCGATGAATTTATATTATCTGTGAACGCTCCAAGTAGTACGGTCAATCCTTTTGGTATTTCCTTACTCAGAATTTGTAGCTGTTGTTTCTGAGATTCAATGACTGAGCGACGCTCGAGAAGATCCATTGGAAGGTATCCAAACAAGGATGCCTCAGGAAAGACAATGAGATCACAATTGTTTTCAGCCGCTCGTTGGCAATAGTTGAAAATCTTTTTTCGATTTTCAGAAAAATCTCCCAAAACCGAGTTGATTTGCGCCAAAGCAATCCTCATGAACATGCTCCTCACGTACAGACAGACCAGAAAAGTAGACGGTCAAGTAACAAGAAAATACCACTTTTAGTCTATTTGGAGTGAATAATTCCCTTCAGAGGTCCTCAGCTTTTCCTTTATCCAATCTTCGACGGGCCGTCTATTGCTAAAGCCATCGCTGTAGCCATGCCAATATTTGATTTTTTCTTCCGGATATTTCCAGCAGAAATGCCCATCTCCAGAGTCAAAGTCAACCAGCCAAAGTCCCTTAGAAACGGCGCCCAACTTTTTAATTTTGTCGTGCCATGAATTGATCAATGAGTTAATTTCTTCTTCAAGTTCCGAGCCTCCCCGTCCTTGCGGATATTCTGTTTCCAGGCGACTGATCAGTGCGTCCACCTTTTTGCTGTGATATTTAGTTAATCGAAGGATTACCGGCAGCAATTGACCGGCCTCCTCTAAAGTAAAAAGACCTTCACGATAAATCGTGACTATTCCCGAGCTATCCATCCCCACATCCCCCTACTGAATACTATTCATTACTTAGTATCAAATATTCAACATCCCAGATTTCCTTGAAAATTTTCTCTCATGTGATGCTGCTAAGGGCGGGATGGAATGCAATTGCCAATAACTTATCGCATTAATCCCAAGATTTGCTTATTTGTAGGCCTTGACCGCCAAGGAGAACAACAAGAGCGATAATGATTGCTGCTATAATTAGAATCCGGATGAAGTTTCCAAACGACATTTCATTTTCATCGATAGTTTGCTCTTTTGCAGCGATCTTACGGTTTACTCTAATTTTTTCTTCTCTGTTCGTTCCGCCTGCGAGTTTATCACTTTTTGTTTTTGCGGATATTTTCTCTTCTGCGTCCTTTTCTTTCTCGGCAGCTAGGCCAAAGGCCCTATCCAATGTCGATATCTTGATCTTTTTGCTCCTATCACCTTGTCCTGAGACTGAACCTGGCAAAGAAATTTCAGTACTTCCAGTGTAGAGATTCTTACTCCCAGCCTTGGCTCTGTTTCCTTTTGATTTTACGGAAGCTTGTGCGCCACCCTCACTTTGATCGAAACCAGAGTTAGCATTTGCCTTGCCTCGACCGCCAGCTCTCGAATAAGAGGCCTGGCCTGTCGAACTACCACTTCCTTCACTTCCTGGTGTGGGAGCCGGCTTTTTTGTTCCGCCACCACCGCCACCACCGCCTCCGCCACCACCACCGCCTCCACCACCTGGTGGCACACCGGCCGTAAAGGTAAATTTCTCGTAAAGTTGGCTGCAGATTCCGGTGTCACCACCAGCCCCCCCTATGCCTGGAAGCTCACCTGTTTCGAGGAGGCAAGCGAAGTAACTGCCAAAGTAGGAAGTGGCCCATCGGGAGAATGATCCGTTAAATTGATAGAGCACGCCAATAGCAATGGAGACGATAACAATGAGGACCAGGATATACTCGATCACGCCCTGTCCGGATTGAGAACGGATAAGTCGAGCTGTCGGCAGATTTGTTTCATTCATTTTTAGCGTCCACAAATGAACAATTGTTGGTATAATCCACTATGCTTTATCGGTTTATTTTGGGATTTTCAGTAGCCCTTTTAATTGGTACGTCCGCAATAGCAGGCAGGCCCCGAAAAGGTGAACCTTCTAGAGATCATTCGGAACCAAAGCAAACGATTAAGAAGAGAGAGGAAAAGGCAAATCAGGCCTTTCAGGCGGGTGATCATCGGAAGGTTGAAGAACTTCTTATTGGTCACTTGACTGAGATTTCGAAGTCCTCTCGTCTTTTGTTGGCTGATTCCCTGCATAGCGAAAAAAAGTACACAGATGAAATTCGCGTCTTAGAACTGACTATCAAGGAAAATGAATCTGACTATCTCGTATTAACAAGAAGAGGAGATGCCTACGCAGAATTGAAGAAGACTGATGAAGCGATTAGTTCATACCGTTCGGCAATTAGCTCGAATCGAAAGTATTTTCCTGCGTACGAAAATCTTCTTTTTCTCTTTGAATCGACAAATAATTACTATGAAGCAAAGGTAATTCTTAAGGATATGTCGAACATATTCGGCGCAAAAAAAGAATTTTATCACAAGCTTTGTCGCTTGGATTCCCTTGACGGATACATTGACAGTGGATTGAAAAATTGTCTCGATGCGATTTATAGAGATCCGGACTATCCTGACTCTTATGTCTACCTTGCAAATAACTATCGTGATGCCGGCGAAAAAGTAAAGGCACAGAAGGCCTATGTAGAGGCAGCAAAGAAATTTCAGGGCTCTGAGTTTGTTCAGAGTGCGGCTGGCCGATATCACTTGGAGATTCAGGATAACCATTCGGCATTTAAATATTTTAGCCAGGCCGTAAAATCTGATCCAGAATCGGTTCGAGCGCTAGTTGGATTGGCAAAAAGCGGTCTTGAGATTGGCGAATTCAAAGTTTCGCTAGATTCCTTCATGAAGGCCTGTAAGAGTGATAAGTCCGTAACAGGTGAGTTCCGGCACGCAGCAGCTCAGTTGCGGGTCAAACGCAATTATAAGTGGAGTGGGGACTTTGAAGCAAAATCAACTTTGTGCCGAGTTGATGACAGGTAGGTGTATAGGCTTTTGACACTGTCTCATGTTGAAGCATAAGAGTGTCAATTATTGCACGAAAGAAAGAGATTTCTTGAGGCTTTTCAGACCCATGCTACAATCAATTCATAGCGCATTTCACGTTTATCAATCGCTAAACGTAGTTCGTGAATTCATAGGGCAAATAATTAAAAACATATAAATTCTTTAGGAAGTTACTGTCCTAAGGCTCATGTATTGGTCGTCTTGTACCGATACAGAAATAAGGGAGAACGCTATGAAAGACCTCAAGAAATTCGCTAAAGCCATTTGGTCTGATGAATCAGGTCAAGGAGCAACAGAATATATTCTGCTCCTTGTGGTTGTTGTTGGACTTGTGATGCTATTTGGGCTGCGAATCAAAGGAATGGTTGGTGAGAAATTGAGCGATTTGGCTGGCGGAATGGGAAGTATTGTTCCTACTGGTGAGTGATTGTTTCTGAAGAATTTTTACTGGTCTTAGGCAATGAAGGACCTTCAATGAACGTATTGGAGGTTCTGCGTATGGCGTTTGTTGAATGCGGTTGACGCTCACATGGGGGGTTGTCTGATGACCGTTGAACTGGTTTTGTTATTGGGACTTTATGCTTTCATCATCATGGGAGTGTTCCTTGGTGATTCTGGGCCTTTGGGAACATTTAAGAAATCCGGTCCACGTTTAGGAGCTCGAGTTGAGAGAAATATTTCAACTGGTTGGGGCTTTCGTAAAGCAACAGATGGCGACAAGATCAATTGGTTAAAGCCAGGTGGGAGTTGAAGTGCAGACTGCATTGGCCGTGGGGCTGCCCACCACTATCCTATTGGCTGGTCTCATAGATGATCTTCGATCAGGTAAAGTTCATAACTGGCTCATCCTCAGTCTAGGATTAGTGACGATACTCACAGTTGGTATATTCATGCAGCTTTCTGGGATACATCAGGGACTTTTGGGCTCAGGAATGGCGATTGTCCTGTGTATTCCTCTTTTTAAAGGCGGAATACTGGGTGGTGGCGATCTCAAACTGCTTACGATCTTTGGATTGTCTACGGATTGGAATACGGTTCTTTGGGTTTTAGTGTATTCGTTTTTTTGGGGAGCCTTGCTGGGACTGATCAGAGCTGCGCTTTCTGGAAATGCAATACAGCTATTGAAAAACACAATCAAACTGGCCCTGCCAAAAACAAAGAGAGAGGAGCTTCAACTACAAAGGATTCCTTATACGGTAGCTCTCGCCTTTGGCTGGTTGACTCAATTGAGCCTGGTCTGGAGCTAAATGATGAAAATATGGGCTTCAATTTCAAACTCTCTCAATTCAAATGAAAAGGGACAGTCAGTTATCGAGGCGATTCTGCTAGCCGTCGTGTTGTTGGGTATTACAATGTTTGTCACAAATTTCTTTAAAAAGGAAGAACTCATAAAAAAGATTATCTCCGGACCTTGGCAAAATTTGGCCGGGATGATTCAAAACGGAGTTTGGGCGCAACGGTCAGCTAGTATGCAGGTTCATCCCAATGTTCACAAGCGGCATGTATCGGTGAAGGGAGCTGCAGCAAAATGAATGTTCAAAAGCCACTTTCAGTTTTGAATTCAGAGAGAGGTATTTTAACGATCGATTTCATTTTTGCTTTTATTATGGTTATGGGATTTGCATCTTTGATGTTTGCTCTGTCTTTGACTCTCACCTTAGTCGAGGTCACTCAGTACATTACATTTGCTTCAGCTCGAAATTTTTATGCGGCTCACATTGCTCCGCCTGCCCAGGAAGCCATGGCAACTAATAAATATGAAGAACTGACCAACCATCCCGTTTTTGCTCCACTTTATAGAAATGGTTGGTTTTCAATTCAGCATCCTCCCATTGTCGGAGACATTTCCATAAAATTTCCTGAATACCAGCCAACGAATGCAGGTGACCCAAACCTATTTTGGGGTGTTGGCACTTCATTTGTTGCGCGAATGCTTGATTTTAATATTCCTATTTACGGCTCCACCACAAATGAGGGGGATGGATCAGGCGACGGATTTAATACATTTATTGTTTCGTATCTAGGCAGAGAAGTGACTACGAACGAATGCGTAAATTTTTCGCGCAATCGGTGGATTTCGATTCGCAAGCTTTCGGCGATTGGGTCAGTGGGATATTCGGCGAACACATCTGATGGAGGCTATATGACCTTCACTGATAATGGGTGTTGAATATGGGAATTAATAAAAGTGGTCTTTGGAGGAAGTTTTTCGATTGGTCGCCAAGGTTGCGAACTCGCGATAAGAACCAGAGAGGCATGGCGACCATTGAGTCTCTGCCGCTTTTGGTGATCTTTGCTGTTTTGATGAGCTATGGAATGGGGCTATTTGGTGCCGTTCATACAGGTATTTTACAATCCATTGCCGCGCGCACCTACGCTTTTGAAACATTCAGAAACCGAACTAATCTTACTTTATTTAGAGAAAATTTAAGTGGATTGTCGGATCCATTGCAAACACAACTGTTTGGCATTCGATTTCACGCGGTATTGACTGAAATTCCAAGTCCGCAATCAGAGTTTTTTGCGTCCGAGCGACCTCTTGCTGTGGGACGTAATGTGGCGCAGACGGGCCGTGAGTTTAACATTCACAATCAAAATGTTTTTAATGGAATTGGATTGAGAAACGAAACAGTTGAGGTGAGTCCTATTTGGATCATGGTGGGCTATGGAATCTGTTTATCTGCAGCATGTGGGGACAACTGATGGAAGGAGCATTTTTAAATGAATCAAAATGAAACAAGAACACTTTGGATAAGCGTGGGGGCAGCCCTCTTTTCTGTCTTTTTGCTTTACAGCTACACTCAAGAGAAAAGTGCTGAACTAACAAAAAAGTTTGGAGCCAAACAAAGAGTTGTAGTGGCTAACCAGGATATTATGGAAATGAATACGATCGATGAAACCATGCTTCAGGTGGTCGAAAAGCCAGTTGATTTTATTGAGCCAACGGCGCTTTCTAATCCTGAGCTCGCGGTCGGAAAGGTTGCCCTGGCTCCGATCAAAAAGGACGAGCAAATTTTGGAAAGCAAAATCATGGAGCCAGGTCCAGTGACGGGACTATCTTTGCAGGTCGCCCCCAGTAAACGAGCGGTAACCCTGCCCGTTGATGAAATGCGGGGAGTTGGAAAGTTGGTAAAGCCTGGTGATCGCATCGACATTATTGCCGCACTCGATGTCGGCAAGGGGCCTGCTCAAAGGCGTGAAGTGAAAACAATTATGCAAGATGTAATTATTTTGGCGACTGGTCTAAAAATATTTAATGAATTGCCACGCTTGTATGAAAAGCAGGGACGAGAGGACTTTATCAAGAACATTCGAGGCGATACGACCTTTACCAATATAACTGTTGAGGTATCTCCCCAGGAGGCGCAGGATCTTATCTATATTTTGTCAACTTCTCCGGGCTCTTTGTTTTTGACATTGAGGCACCCCAGCGATCGGACTCCTCGGAGACTTCCGTCTTCCACGGTAGAATCAGTTTTAGGCAGGGTGACCGGCCCATTGCTCGCGGAGCAGCTAAGGGCGCCAACTGCGGCTTTACCACCACCACCGCCACCACTTCCCCCTGCCGCGTCCAAGAAAAAGGCTAAGGGCCCTTGGAAGGACTTATAACGAATGATTTTGAGTAAGCTATCCAACGTATTCAAGGTCTCTGGCTTGAGGAAAAGGAGGAATTCTTTTGCCCTTTCGAGACTGATGATACTGGTGTGCCTGCTCAATTATTCGGTAGAGGTTTATGGCGATGACAAGGCTGGCTATCCAGTAAAAGATCTCGCACTCTCAGTTGGAGTCTATCACGATGAGGTGATTCCCAATGCTCCAGCTAGCATCAGTCAATCCGGAACTTTTCGCGGAAAGACTCAGGTTCAGTACAATCCGGAGACGAAGACTCTCCGATTTTACCCTAAGCAGATAGGAATTGCGACTCTGATCGTTCAGGATCCCGCCACTGGTGTCGTTCTTTATGAGTTTCATCTCGACATTAAAAAGACTGATCTTCGCAAGGTCGCCCGCGAAATAGGCGACCTTTTAGGTGACATTGAGGGGATCACGATCAAGATTTTGAACTCAAAAGTGATCGTGGATGGGCAGATTTTACTGCCTCGAGACATGGCGAGAATTCACGCGGTAGTCAAGCAATACGGTGGATCTGCTGACACGCTTGTGGTTTTAAGTCCGGTTGCCCAACGCAAAATTGCTGAACTAATAGAAAGAGACATAAATAATCCAGAAATCTCTGTTCGTGCGGTCAACGGGAAATTTATTTTGGAGGGTTTTGCCAACGATAAGCTTGAGAAGGATCGTGCAGAAATTATCTCGAAAACCTATGTGCCCGATGTTGTGGTTGATACAGCAGAAGCAGACAAAAAGATCCTTCCTCGCAAGGTTGATGTAGTGATCAACTTAATTAAGCTTAAGCCAGCGCCAGCCGAAGAACCAAAGAAGATTGTTCAATTGGTGGTCCACTACGTCGAATTGCAAAAAGATTACACGAAGGGATTTCGCTTTCAATGGACTCCAGACATTGGAGATTCATCGTCGATGAAATTCACAACAGGCGGGGATTCTACCGGTGGAGTGGTGTCGACAATCACAGGTACGATTTCAAACCTTTTGCCAAAGCTCAATTGGGCAAAGGAACATGGACACGCACGCGTCTTGCAGAGTTCCAGTTTGATTGTTCAAGATGGAAATCCTGGAATTATCAATTCTATTTCGCGCATTCCCTATCAAATAGTAAATGCTCAGGGCCAGCCATCTACTAACTTTGAGGAGACTGGCATTCGAACAAATATCACTCCAGCTATTTTGGGGGCACGATCTGATAGTGTGCAATTGCAACTTAACTTTTCTGTTAAAAGTTTGATTTCCTACACGGATCAAGGACCTTTGACTTCCGCTCGAGAGGTTCAAACGGTCATTGTGGTGCGCAGTGGTCAAAGTGCAGCCGTGGGAGGTCTGATCACTAATGATAGTGGAACGAATTACAATAAGCTTCCGGCCAATGCCAGTCGGAATCCAATTATATCGCTCTACGCATCGAAGGATTTTCGACGCAATCAGAGTCAATTTGTGATGTTTGTGACTCCGATTATCAAAAGTTCAGCCAGTGCCGGGTCTGAAAAAATTAAGCGTAAATTTCGATTGAATAATTGATAGCTGGTCATTTGGTCGAGTCGGGGTGATCAAGCCTCAGACTTTCCCTCTTTTTTCCGATAGGACGATAGGGGGAGCGTAAATTGGCTATTCATGAAAATTGCCATTTGATTTGCGTCATGGGCGGTAAAGGTGGCGTCGGGAAAAGCGTTTTTGCAGCCAACCTCGCTTGTACTCTGATGCTTGAAATGAGAGCAAAAACGCTTCTCATTGATCTAGATGCGAGGAGTTGTGGTGATCAGAATGTGATCACCGGGCTACGTCCGCAAAAGACGGCAGGCGATCTGGCCAACTTGAAGGTTTCTATCAACGCCCAAAGCCTTGGAACAATCGTAGCCCAACACGCATCTGGACTTCATTTCTTAGGCGCGGTGCAAACCCCTGATCAGGTCTTAGATGCCTCGCCCGAGTTGTTTAGGAAGCAACTATTTGTTCTCAGCCAAAATTATAAATTTATCGTGGTGGATCTAGGATCAGATATAACTCCCCTCCAATTGGGTATGATTGAGGATTCGAGTTCCGTCATCGTCGTTACAACTGCAGAAGTCTTAGCTGTGAATCAAACTCGTAGAGTCATGAATGATCTTATGGCAGCAACTGTGCCTGGGGATTTATTTCAGATAGTTTTGAATATGGTCTCGCGTACCAGTATTGATCAAAGAGTGATTAGTCAGGGGCTAAGGCGACCAGTTATAGGATCTATACCTCAGGACGATCAAACGGCTTACACGGCTCTTCAACGCTCAACTCCTTTTGTTTTGACTGCTCAAAATATTCCAATTACCTCGGCTTATCACGATATCGTAAGAGTGCTAACTGGCGGAATCATTCAAAAACTGAAAGGCTTGTCTCGCCCGCAAAATTTGAAGTCCCTACCGACGACTTCCTCGTCAGGTGCCGCTCCCCAACTGAGGGCCGGGCATTCGGCTTCTCCAACGGAGAAGCCTCATCGAGAGTTGGATTTTCTCACGCAAATGAAGTTACAAATTCACAGTGAGCTGATCAAGGAGATGGATCTCAAGAAAGATTTGACAAGTTCAAAAGGTGATACAGCGAAGGAAAAGGAACTTCATTCAAAAACGCAACGAGTGATTACCCAGTTGGCCGATAAGCTTGGCCAGGGATTGCCCCGCGATCAACGGAGCCGAGTGATTAAAGAGGTTCTCGATGAGTCGCTCGGTTTGGGACCATTAGAGGACTTGCTTGCCGATCCAACTGTCACTGAGATCATGGTTAATGGGTCCAATAAAATCTATATCGAAAAGAACGGAAAGCTCACCTTGAGCACAGTGACCTTTACATCAAACCTTCAGCTGCGAAATGTGATTGAGAGAATAGTGACTCCATTGGGACGAAGGATTGACGAGAAAACCCCCTACTGTGACGCTCGCTTAGCAGATGGAAGTCGAGTTAATGCAGTGATTGAGCCACTGTCAATCGACGGTCCAGCAGTTACTATTCGAAAGTTTCCTCAAGACCGCATTGTTCCTGATGACTATGTTCATCGATTTAAATCGATGACCCAGTCTATGGTAGACTTCATCAGAATTTGCGTGGAGGAGGGTCTCAATATAATTATTTCTGGAGGCACTGGGTCCGGTAAAACGACTTTACTCAATGTGATGTCGGGATTTATTCCGGCCAATGAGAGGATTATCACAGTTGAAGATGCTGCGGAACTACAGTTAAAACAAGAGCATGTTGTAAGATTAGAGACTCGGCCTGCAAACATGGAGGGCTCAGGAGAGATTTCGATCCGAGATCTGGTTCGGAACTCCTTAAGAATGCGACCAGATCGGATCATTGTAGGAGAGTGTCGAGATGGAGCCGCTTTGGATATGCTGGCGGCTATGAACACAGGCCATGATGGGTCCATGACCACTGTTCACGCTAATAACCCGAGGGAGGCCGTGTCTCGGTTGGAGACACTCTGTCTTATGGCTGGGATGGATCTTCCCGTAAGAGCCATTCGGGAGCAAATTGCTGGAGCTGTTGATCTTATTGTGCAGATATCAAGAATGAGTGATGGTAGTAGAAAACTGGCAAGTATTACGGAAGTCGTCGGAATGCAGGGTGAAGTGGTAACTCTTCAAGAAATTTTCCGTTTCAAGGAGGAGGGCTTCGATAAAAATCGAAAAATTATAGGGACCTTTCAGGCGATGGGACTCATTCCCACATTCATTGAGAAATTCGAAGCGCGTGGAGTTACCATACCAAGGAATTTATTTACTACAAACACCACAGATGCTTCAACAAATGCCGGTCAGGTTGCGAATTCTCAGGGAGGTCCCCGTCCGCGGGTGTCTCCGCAAATCAATTCGCGAATGACGAGGTCGAATCCGACAAAAAAGGTGGGAGGAGAAGAAACATGAGTGTCATTTTTGGAAATGATTTTGTTGTTATTCTCCTGTTTGGAATTTCGGTATTTACCTTTTCTTATCTTATGTCAGATAAGCTTCTTTACAAGCTCCATGAACGCAGTTTAGGGAACAGGGAGGAGGTTCTTCGCTTACTTGATATGATGTTCGTAGAGACGGATCGTACGAGAGTGACCTTGCTCATGTTTCTTTTGAGTTTTGGTTTGGGCGCTCTGGTCTTTTTGATTTTTTGGCCCAATTTGGTTGTTGGCATTGTTATGGGCTTTATTGTGACTCTTATTGGATGGTCGATTCCAAAAAACCTGATGCGATCTCTCTGGGAGAAACGCTGCACTCGCTTTACGGATCAAATGGTTGATGGCTTGACGATTATGTCCAATGGGATAAAGAGTGGTTTGAGCATAACGCAATCAATGGAACGGGTGGTGATGAATATGACAGGACCCATCGCCCAGGAATACACTCTTGTTTTAAATAAAATTCGTCTTGGTATGTCTGTCGAGGAGGCGTTGAATGAAATGGGTGACCGAGTTCCTCGACAAGATGTGCAGATGTTTGTGACAGCAGTAAATATTCTCAAAGAAACTGGAGGAAATCTCTCCGAAACCTTCTCTACAATTGTGATGACTATTCGGGAGCGACAAAAGGTAGAGAAGAAGATACAAGCGATGACGGCTCAAGGTCTTATGCAAGCGGTAATTATTACCTTGGTCCCGTTTGTCTTGCTGATCATTTTTCTCGTTATTGATCCCAACTACGTCAAACCTCTTTTTTCCACGCCTTTGGGCTGGATTGCACTAGCCATCATGCTCGGTCTGCAAGTAATCGGTGGAGTGATGATGAAAAAAATTGTTACAATCAGGGTGTGAAAAAAGGAGAAACGGGTGACTCGAGAATGAGGAGCTTTATTCTTGTTATAATATGCATTTTTATTGTTCGCGAGGCATCTGCTGTCGTGGACATGAAAAATGCGAATTACGCCAATACATGGACAGACTTGACGGTCCCGGGGTCTGGTTATGATCTTCGCGTTCAGCGCACTTACAACAGTCGCTCACTTTTTAATGGCCTGTTCGGTTTTGGTTGGTGCTCTGATTTTGAAACTAAACTTGAGGTGACCGCAGAAGGGAATATACGAATCACTGAATGTGGAGGCGGGCTTGAAGTATCTTTTATGCCAAAAGATTACAAATCTGAAAAGGTAAATAACACAATTGATTCGATCATGGCTGAAGTCAAAAAGCGAAATGCAGATCTTAAACCACAATATTTTAAGGATTTAGAAAAGGAGTTGCTAGAGAGCTCCAGTCTTCGCGATGAATTCACCAGACAGTTAAAGCTGAAAGGCGATATTGTTTCTGGTCGAACTTACTATGCAAACGGCCGTGAGGCTGAGAATCTGGTGTTTGTGGATGGGAAGTATAAAAGGTCACTCGAAGATGGAACCTTTCAGGTATTTGATGGGGAAGGGCTGCTTTATTCTATGTATGACCGAAACGGCAATCATTTGAAGCTCTCCTGGAAGGGCAATTCTCTGATGAGCGTCGTTGATAACAATGGTCGTAAGCTTTCATTTAATTATGGTTCTACAAAGCGACTTGCCGAAATTTCGGGTCCCAATGGGATGGCAGTTAAATATAAGTTTGATGGTGAGGATTTGCGTGAAGTGACCAATGCTTGGAAGAATACATTCAAGTATAAATACGATGGAGTTCACAATCTCACTAAAATTGACTATCCGGATGGAACGTTTAAGGAAATTTCCTACAATAACGACAAAGACTGGGTGACTAAATTCAGAAATCGCCGAGGCTGCGTGGAGAGCTATAAGTATGATGTCGACAAGGAAAACCCCAAAGATCATTACTGGTCAACAGTAGAAAAGAAATGCGGAGAAAAGATTGCAAATAAAAGTTCCTATGAATTTTTTCACGAAAAAAGAAAAGATGGTCTCGGAAAGTATCTGTATCGAGTTCGAACTGATAACAACGGAGCTATTTCCGATGTTGTTTACCATGAAGTGTTTGGTAAACCCATTTCAATAGTAAAGAATATGGCTAAAGTGTTATATACCTATTACG
Source organism: Bdellovibrionales bacterium (assembly GCA_016716765.1). Lineage (NCBI taxonomy): Bacteria > Pseudomonadati > Bdellovibrionota > Bdellovibrionia > Bdellovibrionales > Bdellovibrionales bacterium. The sequence continues at coordinate 480,097 of JADJVA010000025.1, forward strand.
ACAACGGTATGGTCAAGACCAAGGAAGAGGCACTTAGGAGTTTGGCATTTAAGTACGAATCCAAATGTCAGAAGGTATCTGAGGTTGATGTGAAATACTTTATCTCAGAAGATTCGATTCTGGCCGCCGGGAAGCGCAAGGTATCAAGTGTCAAAAGGAAGCTAGCTAAAGAGACTAAGACTTCATTTAAATATGACAGTCCGAAGTGTAATTTGATTTTTGCGAAGAATTCCGAAGGTCAATTGGCTAAAATACAATACGATATCCGGGGCAGAATGGCGGTTGTCGAAGATCAATCAAAAAAGCTGGTCAAAATTGGATATGAAGAGAGATTTGGCCTGCCATCATCTGTGGAAAGACCGGGTCTTGGAACAATCAAAGTAAGCTACAAGCCAAGCGGAGAGGTGGATAAGGTTCAAAGCGCAGATGGCTTGACCGTGGCCGTCCAAGTGGGGAACATATTCAATACTTTTTTGGATCTTATTGCTCCAGCTACGGCAGAAACGAATCTCTAGTTCTAAGAGGGGTTACTTTTTTATGCTTGCAACATGTTTTGATAAGGCGACATTTGTGTTGGTTCGGCTTCTGGTTTTTTCTGTCATTCTCTATTCGCACAATTTGATGGTAATAGCCCAGGGCGGAGAGCCGGTGGAGTATCAAGAGGAGCCTAAAGTTGGTGGGTTGGAGGAGGAAGGAGCCGTCACTTCATCTGAGTGTGGGGAGTGTGCCAAAATGCACAGCCAAGTCCTGCTGACAGATAACCCAGAAAAGGATAAGCGCAGGATCTCGAGTATTCTCGACGCGCAAAAGGCGGGTGCAGAAGGCCCTCCAGCTCCTGGAAAAGGCAATTCTCCTTCAACCCGGTAATGGGATGCGGCCTCGAACTGTTTAATTACGAGACACTCCAGTGACAAATTTCCGATCTGTGGCCGCTGTCTGATTGGCAATGCCAAGACGGCGCTCCCGTAGGCTCCTAACATATTGAAATTATTATATATTATGAAAACAGAGAGCGACCTCGAATGGCATCATATTCGCTCTTCCTAACTTCTAGAGAGAGACCAAGTCGGTGAGCTCTCAAGAGGAGTAGCTATATGAAGAACCTGCAATTGATAGTATTAAGTTCGTCCCTATTTATGAGTTTAGTGGCGCATGGAAAGGCCAATCAACCTCAGATAGGTGAGTCGACTGTAAAGTGTTCGCATGCGGATGTGTACGGACCGGGCAGTCGAGAGCCCCAGAACGAAAAAGTGGTGGTAGGTAAGTGGCTGAATGGAGGCCAGAGATCAGAGGGCACACAGATGGAAGTCCATAGTGTTCCAGCTAGGTATAAATCTAAGCCCGTTCGGTAAGAATAAAATGGAATCTGTCATCTGGGTCTTGACCTCTGCAGAGCAGGGGAAAGTTTACTTGGAACTGGAATTTTTTGATTTTTCGCTCAGATTTGTATTTGTGGAGAGACTTTGCCATGACTCTTCCAATTTATTTTTGGCGTGACTTCCCTGTTCCTGTAAAAATTCTTTGCTTCGTTTTAATTCAAGTTGCAGGCGGTTTTTTTCCTTGTCCCCTGTGTTATTGAGCCTCGCTTGGATTCTTGAATTCACTTCCTGCCAAATTGCCCGAAAGGTAGTTACGGCTGAATTGGAAACGGATTTCATGGGCTCAAGAATGGGGCTCGTGGCTACCCATTGCATCAGGTGGGCTTCGAGAGGCCGATTGTCTACGATGACTTGAAGAAGAATAGCCAGAAAAAAAGTAAAGAGGATCGTTTTGAAAAAGAAAAAAAACTGTTTCATGCTTTCTCCTTTTTGTCGTTAACTTCATAGACGGAATTTATCAAAGTTTGAGCTGTAAAGGGTTTTGAGACAAAGTTGCAACATCCAGCATCCAGTGCCTTTAGAATCATTTCTTCCTGATCGATGGTTGTACAGGCAATTACTTTGATTTGAGGAAATTGGTTGAGAATTTTTCGCGTGGCATCTATACCACTCATTATGGGCATTACGATATCCATTAGGACGACATCGGGTTTTGTGGAAGACACGATATCAAAGGCTTCAGCGCCGTCGCTAGCCTCTCCCACGACATTTATGTCGGTCTTCAAGAAGATGTTTCTTATTATTTCCCTAATGAACGGAGCGTCATCAACTATGACTAGTTTTAGTTTCATATCATCTATTATAGTGGTGCAACTTGTTCATCCCAAATAGAATATTCTTTCATGGACTCTGAATCTTTCGGCGTAAAAGTGATCGCTTTCATCACCGCCTTTACTGGACTAAAGGCCTACCTTGTCATTTTGGGAATTCTTACAATCTGCGGTTTGGGTGTCCCAATTCCCGAGGACGTGACGCTCATTGCTGCGGGGATTTTGGCAGGTCTAGGTAATATTTCGTTGGCGGGGGCGCTCCTCTGCGGATTTGTTGGAGTTATGATCGGTGATTCGATTCTTTTTTTTGCTGGCAGGAAATACGGACGCAGGATATTTCAGTTGCCTGTGTTCAGTCGTCTTTTTACGCCAGAGCGGGTAGCTCTTGCCGAGCGAAGAGTTCTTAAGAATTCGAAGTTTATTTGCTTCTTCGCACGATTTTTGCCGGGGCTTAGGTCGGCTATTTTTCTGACGGCCGGCATAATGGGGGTGAGACCTGTCGTGTTCTTTTCTCTGGATGGTTTTGCTGCTTTGATCAGCGTTCCGGTTTGGGTGGTTGGCGGTTGGTGGTTTGCAAACCATCTGGATGAAGCGATGAATTTCGCCAAAAAGATGCAAATGTCCCTTTTTGCTTTGATCGGCCTCGCGATTCTAGGCTATCTGGGTGTGAAATATTGGAAACGGAAAAGGCGCAGGGCTTTAAGAACCGAATTGAGGAGCATGAGCAAATAAGTCTTTCACAGAAGGGAAGGGCTTTGAACTTCTCGCGGCTTATTCTCCCCAGGTGTACCCAAGGCGAAACAGAGTTGTTCCCAAAGTCACTTGTACCCCGGATGGCTGAATTCCCGAAATCGGGTCTACCTGATTTGCCTGTCCGTCATAGAGCGATTTGTCCAGGCAATGGGATATCTGCCAAAAATATTGATTTTTTCTGTCCAATAGAAGGCGAGAACCGATCCAAATTCCCACGGAATAGGTCTGCTGCTTAAGTCCTGATCGAACAATTGATGCCGTTTTGCCTTCTTGCTGATCTGCTCGCGGAAGGAGGCGGACCCCAAAATCCCAGATGTGGGTTTGGCTTGACGGCCTTTGAAGGCCGGCAGATATGGCCAGACCCGAGGTTCGAACACGGATGCGGTCGGGATCGTTGGCTGGCACTGTCATGCGGCTTTCATTGAAATCCAAACCAATCAGAAGGTGAGGAGATTTTCGATCGAGTCCAAAAGATTTGCGGAAGCGAATGCCACCAGACCACCATTGATGATCGGCAGGAATTTTCCTTGTTCCTGCTGGATCTCCGTCGATTTCACTGCCCAGACTGGTAGAGAACTCGCCCTTAAATCCCAAAAAAGGAGTGAGCCAAAAGGCCGTTTCGGCTGTAATCAGGGGGCTAAATGAGTAATAGCGACGATACCAATAGTTGCTGCCGGAGTTCTGATAGAACATGCCGGCGGAAGCTCCGATTTCGACGAGATTTTGGCGCAAATCGTAAGGATGAAGAAGTGATTTGTATTCCTGAATGCTCTCCTGAGATCCTCCCAAGATGAGTTCGCGCACGTGATCGCCCAATTCAGAGCTCTTCTCTTGGGGGGAATCATTCTCAGTTCCAGTCTTTGACCTCTCTCCGTTGTTAGTGGTCAAGGCTCGCAGGTCAACTGTCTCCGTGGGGAGAGGCGTTTCGCTTGGAAGAACTTGTCCCCTCTTTTGCTCTTGGCTCGCAGGAGATGGTGCCATCTCATTCGGTACTTTGAGCCTGAGGTTTCCTGATTTAGGACTTAAACTAGAATCTTTTAAAAGAGCATCTTCTGGTAATCTGCCAGAGGACTTTTGGTTTGCTTTTAAATTATAGCGGCTTTCGTCCAGTGACTCGCCATCAGTTTCGGTTTCGGTAGATTTTAGCAAAGCCGCACTGCTAGGATCTAATTGTGAGAAGGCGGGCAGAGCTTTTAGCGAAAGAATAAAAATTATCATCATTGTTAGGTTTCGCATGAACGCCTCGCTGTTGGGTAAAAATCGGAATTTTTCGAGAACACCTTAATGGAAATTGACCGCGAATATTCCCGAGGGGACAATCTCGTGGAGGGATTTAGCTGATGAAGGCACTGGTTTTTCTAAGGGGTCCGTTTTTTATCTTATCTGCTGGATTCGTAATTGGTCTGCACGGCCTTGGTATGGCGCAGGACCAAGGACGCAGTTTGAGCAGTGCCATCGACGACTTGGTGAGTATTCAAAGAATTTCAGTTTTGCCGGTGTCTGACAACCTTGAGGGAATCTATTCCCGTCCAATTGAGAGCGATCTTATTGAAAAAGTAAAAGCAGGTCATCGGTGGAATTATGTGGAAGCCAATGTGGCTGGCCCCCTCATGACGGCTCCTGAATTGGAACAAGATGAAAGTAAGGTTCGTGAGTTGGGAATCGGAATAGGTGCTGATGGAATAATTGCGGCAAAAATAACCAAAGGTCCTAACGGTGTTTCTATTCGATTGGACTTGTTTTTGGTGAGGGATGGGAAGCTGTTTATCCAGGTTGAAGCCAATGATTTGAAGCAGTTTGATATTGCCTCACTTCAAGAGCAGACATCGGTTCTGTGGTCGCGATTAATTAGCCAACTGCCCTATCAGGGTATGATTCTCAGTCGTCAGGGCCAAAGGGTGACTGTCAACCTCGGGAAAAGAGATGGAATTACGGAGGAGTCCGTAATTAACGCCATCCAAATTTTGCAGATGAAAAGGCATCCGAAGTTTAATTTCATGATTGGCACGGAAAAGGAAATCATTGGTAAAATCAAATTACTTAAAATCGATGATACCCTCAGTTTTGGTCAAGTTGTTCTTGAGAAAGACAAAAATGCTCTCGGAAAGGGTACAAAGTTAGCAGGACTTGATTCTGTGTCCTATCCTATCACGGGTTTGAGTTCTCCTGATTCTGGAGAGGCTGCGAAGGGGGCCCGCCTTGAAGGTCAGACATCCTTTGGTGAGAACCCCAATTCTTGGGTGCCAAAACGTCCACCTACGTTCGGACAAGTGGGAGCACGCTTTGGATTTGGACAATTTTACGAAAACATGTCCTTGAATACAGTTGGCCCGATAAGTGCCACCAATTCGTTATATCCACTGGTTGCTCTCGAAGGAGAACTTTGGATTACTCCTGAATGGACGGTGAGGGCGCGTCTCAATCAAGGAATCATTCCAATAGATAATCCTCGATCGAATTCCACTCCTACCAGTTTGTCTCAGTCGCTGACAGAAACAGACCTTTCCTTGGCCTATGTTTTTATTTCTGGCTACAGTGTTTGGGATACTAGAGTTGAGGGTAGTTTTGGGTATTCAAATTATCGTCTCTATGTCGATGACTCTGATTTGAGGGGATTTACGACATCGGATTTCGGAGGGTTCAAATTTGGTGCAAAGGGATCTTTTCCTGTCACTGATGACTTAGATTGGAGTGTTGGCGGCTATATCAATTATTTTTTAAATCCCTCATTAAAAGAAAGCCCAGTATCGTCTGGAGATGATAATGATGCCTCTATCAACCAGTTTGGTATTATAGGAAGCCGGCGTCTTGGTGAACACCTAAAAATTGAAGCCTCTCTCGACTTTGCTGCATATTCGGCAAAGTTCTTTGGAGCGGGGGGGCGTGGAGATGAGGCAGCGAAGAGCATGAGTCATCGTCACACGGGCCTGTCAGCAGCTGTGCATTTCCTCTTTTAATGGTTTTTTCAATAGCGTTAAAATTAAAGAGGCCCGGGACTTTACTCCCGGGCCTCTCATCTTAAAGCTTAAAGCTCACAGAATGGATTCGTTGAAGCTCTGAGAACATTTTAGGTTCTCAAAACCAAACTACATCATTGGCATTCCGCCCATTCCGCCCATTCCGCCTCCGCCCATGTCTGGAGCGGCTCCTCTGCCATCATCCTTTTTAGGGGCCTCAGCAATCATGGTTTCGGTTGTCAGCATAAGCGAAGAAACCGAAGCCGCGTTTTCAAGAGCACAGCGAACCACTTTCATTGGATCTATCACGCCCGCCTTCAGGAGATCTTCGTACTGCTCGGTGAGGGCGTTGAAACCGTAGGCTCCCGTCTTATTGCCAAGAACTCGATCGAGAACGATGGCGCCGTCAATACCCGCATTTGCAGCGATCTGGCGCAATGGTTCTTCACAAGCACGGCGAATGATACGAGCACCAAAACGCTCCTCTTCGCTTAACTCCAGCTCCTCAACACCACGAGAGGCACGTAGAAGAGCAGTTCCGCCGCCGGCGACAATACCTTCTTCAACGGCCGCACGAGTCGCATTAAGAGCGTCTTCGACTCGAGCTTTCTTCTCCTTCATTTCAACTTCTGAGGGAGCTCCAACGTGAATAACGGCAACACCACCAGCTAATTTAGCCAAGCGTTCCTTGAGTTTTTCCTTGTCATAGTCGCTGGTTGTTTCTTCAATCTGGGCGCGAATTTGGCCCACGCGACCCTGAATTTCCTTTTTGCCCCCGGCACCATCAATGATAGTGGTGTTATCTTTGTCGATAACGACACGTTTCGCCTGTCCGAGATCAGCCAAAGTTGCCTGTTCCAATTTTCGGCCAGTGTCTTCGCTGACAAGAGTTCCACCTGTCACGACGGCAATGTCTTCCAACATCGCTTTACGACGATCTCCAAAACCAGGTGCCTTAACGGCCGCAACCTGAATTGTACCACGGAGTTTATTCACCACAAGAGTTGCTAGGGCTTCGCCTTCAACGTCTTCAGCAATAATAACGAGAGGACGACCTTGCTTTGCTGTTCCTTCAAGAACACTGAGCATGTCCTTCATTGAGCCGATTTTTTTGTCATAAATCAGCACATAGGCATTCTCAAGTACGGTTTCCATTCTTTCTGCATTGGTAATGAAGTAAGGAGAGAGATAACCACGGTCAAACTGCATCCCCTCAACAACGCTGAGTTCAGTTAAGGCGGTTTTGCTTTCTTCAACGGTGATAACACCTTCTTTGCCAACTTTATCCATGGCCTCAGAGATCATGTTACCAATCTCTGAATCGTTATTGGCGGAAATAGTTCCCACTTGGGCAATTTCCTTTTTGTCTTTTACAGGTTTTGCCATTTTTCCAAGCTCAGCCTTGATGTAATCGACGGCTTTATCAATGCCCTTTTTGACAACCATGGGGTTGTGGCCTGCACTCACAATCTTCGCTCCTTCGCGAAAAATGACCTGTGCAAGTACGGTCGCAGTAGTGGTTCCGTCTCCAGCATCATCATTTGTTTTGCTGGCAACTTCCTTAACCATCTGCGCGCCCATATTTTCAAATTTGTTCTCAAGATCGATTTCTTTCGCAACCGTCACGCCGTCCTTAGTGATCAGCGGAGCGCCAAAAGATTTTTCAATAACCACATTGCGGCCTTTTGGTCCGAGGGTTACTTTCACCGCATTTGCGAGAACATTTACTCCACGCAAAATGGCGTTACGAGCATCTTCACTGAAACGCAATTCTTTACTCATTTTCATACCTCTTCTTTTTCTTTTTAGTTAAAAATTCCTAATACATCTTCTTCGCGCATCATCAGCAACTCATTGCCATTCAGCTTAAGCTCAGTTCCTGCGTATTTGCTAAAAAGGACCTTATCGCCAGTTTTCACTTCCAAGGGCAATACCTTGCCGTCCTCGGTGACTCGTCCATTGCCGGTGGCAACGATCTCTCCGCGCTGGGGTTTCTCTTTAGCTGTATCCGGAATGATGATTCCTCCGGGTGTGACCTCTGCCTCATCTAAACGACGAACCAGAACTCGATCGTGCAAAGGACGCACGTTAAAATTTGCATTAGCCATTCTAGGACCCTCCTATGAAATCAATGTTTCATGTTTAATGATAAAAAAATACCACCGCTATTACGTTTGTTAACGACACTGGCCAATATGGAATGACCCACTGGAGTGTCAAGGTGATCTGGAGAAATTTAATGGGATTTTCGTGAGGCGCATAGCCTCAGGTTCCAGGAATCGAAGGGGCTAGCAGCCATTCCGAGCTAAACACAGAAAGATAAAATAACATATAGCATCATTTTCTTTCTTTGGGAAATCCGTGGAGGCTATCTGCCATGGAGGTAAGAGGACTGCCGTGAGAGCCGATTGCCGACTGTTTCTCTCTTTCTCTCATGAGAGCCTGGGTGAGTTCAGCAGATTCTTGGTCAGAGAGACGGCCCATCAGATCCTTTAAGGAGGACAGATCATTTCTGAAATGAGGCAAATAGACCGAAACATAGTCATCTAGCCCCAAATCGTGAGCGTACTGCAGCCCCTCATAGGCGGCCCTCAGAAGGGTGCCTTTGCGGGGAGCTTGCTTTTCACTGCCTGGCAAATTTGCATTGGCAAATTTAACCCGATTTGAGGCGGGGATTTCACTAGGAGAAAGGTTCTCAGTCGTCGGGTCACCGCTCAATTTGCCAGGATTTGCTGCCTTTTCAAGAGTTGCCCGTGCCTCTTCAATTTGCTGCTGTTTCCAATCACGAAAGGCCATGGGCCGTTCGGAGCGAGTGATGGTGGTCGCAGCAGGAGGTAAAAGGCCTGCCGAAATGGCTCCCTGTTGAGGTTTCTGAGAGTTCGGACGGCTTGCCGAGTTTGCTGCATGTCCACATATCGTGAACAAAATGCTGACTTCAAGCAGCAGCGTGATGAGTAAAATTTTTTCCAAACTTTTCAAATTTTGTCACTTTCTGTAAGGTTCATTGCATATAACAACTTTTTATTCGATCTATTCGTTCCTCGGTCCTAATCTGTTCAACAGGCGTGCCAGCAAAGCATGAGTTTCGACGATCCTTTGTACTCGTTCTGCTATCAGGTTTTTGTCACATTGCAGAGCTCACAGATCAGCGCATCACGACTCAATGCAGTAAGCAAAATGACTCTTGCCCGACGACTTCAACTGAGGTCAGGTCGCCTAAAATCAAAAGAAAGAGGAAGAAATCCATCATGGAATTAACCGTTTGTCTCATTTTATTGGGAATTTCCTTGGCTTGTAATTTGATTCTTGGACTACTTTTTCGAAGAAAGTCCCTGCTCGCAGCTATGGCGCAAGCGGCTCTCACTCAATTAGAACTGGTTAAGAGTGATCTTCAAATAGAGCAATCCCGAATTCAAGAGGAAGTCCGGCAAAAGACATCTCAGATTGAAAATTTTCAGCAGGATTTGCGAACACTCGTAAACAGAAATCAAGATTTACTTCAGAATGTCGGTCGACTCGAATCAGAGAAATCAGGTTTAGCTCAGAGTCTTAGCGAACAGAGGTCATTTTTGAGTCAATCGGGCGAGCAATTGCAACAGGCGTTTCGAGGTCTCGCTTCTCAAGCTCTTGAAAGTAATAATCGCGTATTCATTGATCTGGCTCAGCAAGTTCTTGGCAAGGAAACACAGTTTCAGAGATCTGACCAAGAGAAGCGAGATCAGAATTTGCAACTTCTTCTCGATCCGATTCGCCAAACTTTGACAAAATATCAGGATTTTACTCAGGAGATCGAGATTGAGCGCAAAAAATCATTTGTGTCGATTGAGAATGAGCTACGGAGAGTGACGGACACGAACTCGGTGCTTTCGCGGACAACCGCCGCTCTCAAAAACGCTCTAAAAAGGCCCAGTGTGCGCGGCCGTTGGGGAGAACTTCAGCTAAAGAATTGCATTGAATTGGCGGGAATGTCGGAATACTCCGATGTTAATTTGCAAGACGTTAGAACTTCAGACGATGGTCAGCGTTTGATTCCTGATATGACAGTGAGGATGCCAGGAGGGAGGGTTATTGTAGTAGATGCTAAGACGCCAATTGATGCGTTTCTTGGCTCTTTGGAGGCAGTTGATCCTGAAATTCAAAAAGCCGAACTTGTACGTCATGGTCGTCATGTGAAAGACCACGTAAAAAAGCTATCAACGAGGGCCTATGGGGAGACGATTGCAGAATCTGCTGATTTTACCATTATGTTTTTACCTAACGAGAGCTTTCTCTACGCGGCTCTTGAATCCGAACCTGATCTCGTCGAATTTGCCCTCCAGAGAAAAGTACTCATTGCAACCCCTCCAACTTTGGTTGGACTGCTTAAGGTGATTCGATTTGGCTGGAGTGAAGAGAAGTTGGCAGCCAATGCACAAATGATTTCTGAGGTCGGTAAAGAGCTTCACAAACGTCTTTGCGATTTCATAGAGGCCTATTCAAATATTGGAAAATTTTTAGAAAAGGCACGCCACGAATACGAAACGGGACTCATGCGTTTGGAAAGGCGGGTGCTGGGTCAAGCCAGGCGGCTTGAAAAGCTAGGTGCAAAAAGTCATAAGTCACTTCCTTCAAGTTTGACTCATGTCGATGAAGAGGCAGAGGACGTAGACATAGACACAGACGTAAAAGAAGAAGAAGAGGCTTCCTCAGTGGATTTAGAATCTCAACAAGCAACGGCGGTCGCACCGTCGAACGCAGATATTTAAACGGAAGTCAGTGACCGCAGAGATGTTGCGGATCTGAAATGACTTGCTGGCCTTGTTTTAAGCAATTTTACCGGTCGGTTTCCAAGAAGCTTTTACAGGATTTGAAGCTCGATTTCATTTCAAACAAAAGATATTTTTCATTTTCGGGATCTTGATTCAGGAATACTTTTACAAAGCTCGACCTTGGGATACTAATAAAATAGGTGGGAACCAAGGGTGGGCTATGCATGTTCGCGAGGGGTTGCTTTGCCAAATTTTAGGTAATTATTTGAACCGCTCTGAGATGAGCTTATCCTCTCTTGCGACGAGTTTGAATATTTCAAAATCACATCTGAGCGATATTAAAAACGCCAAAGCAAGAGCGGGGATTGATTTGGGTCTCAAGATTCTAAAGAGTTGTGGGGCCACGCTTGAGACTCGCCGGGAGTGGTTGGATGTCTCGATGCGCGAGGAAATTCCTGAGTATGAGGAACTTCAGCAATGTGAGGCCAATGGGAGCAATGAGACCCATTTGCCTGAGAATGTTGGAAACCAAATAGGAAACAATGTCGAACTGATGCACATTGCTCTTGATATCATTGAGGAAAAGGAATTAGGACTTTCTGCCGCAGAGTTTCAAGATCGCTATGGGAAACGAGGTCTTCAGTTGGTCCAGTTGCTCATTTCCGAGGGGATCGTGTCGAACCGTTACGGCCGATATTATGCCGAGGATGTCAGATTGATATTATCTAAGAAATCATCCTTTTCATTTGTAGAGAGTATTTTGCGTGAGCAGAGGGAAAAACATAACACCCAAACATATGAAGGCCGATTTGAATTTCAGGTGGATGACGTGAGTGAGGACGTCATCAAAGAATTATTTAATTTACATCAGGAATATATGCGCGGGGTAGCTGAGTTGATTAAAAAATCTCGGCATCTCGAAAAAGGAAAAAAGGTGAAACGAGTTTTTGTTCAAGCGCTCTCGTGTGTACTAAGAAATAATTTGGTGCTATCTTTAGTTACGGTTGCAACATTCATCTGTTCTTGGTCTCTCGCAGTAGCTAATCAAGGAGGCCTGGGAGGTGGTAGCAACTCTGTTCGCACAGATTCCATACGCATTTCCGGCTATGAAAGGGAAACTCAAGCAATTGAGGAGGGGCGTCGCATTGAAGAATCAATCATGAGTGGTCGCTACGAGACTTTGAGAAAGTTAAGAAAAGATCTATGTAGAGATTCAAAGTCCATCCAGGGATTGGAAAAAGTGACCATGAGGCGCTATTCGGTGGAACGCTATTTTTCAAGTGGCAAAGAGTTGTTTGACCTGATTATGCTTGTCGAAATCGTATGCAAAAATGAAAAGCCAGACGGTTGGAATAGTTATTGAGTCTCACAAAAGGAGCGACGGGCTCAAATGTATCAAATTGAGGCGGTTCCAATCAAATGCGATCTGTCAAAAAACTAGGTAATTGTACGGCTTGATTGGGTAAATGAACATTATAGCCAAGCTCTGGTCGGCATGATCAGTGCACTCCACCATATATGTGAATAGAGAAAAGAAATGATTGAAAGCATCTTTGCTTTTAATCTGTGAGGGCCTAAGAGCAGGTAAGGTGTGACATGTCAGCATTCAAATTTCTGCCAATCGTGTTTCTTATTCTTGTGCAATTTGCTTGTACGAAGGGGAATCATGGGCAAATTCAGAGCACCAGCCAACAAGGAGTTCATGAAAAAATTATTATCAACTATGAACTGTCCAATTCGACGGCCCGGTTAAAAATAGAAATTCATAATGCGGGTCCTGAAGGGAGGATAAGAGAGAATGATCAGACCGCCTGGACTTCATTGGCCTCCAATCCTGGGGTTTGGACTACTTCCAATAACGATGACTATTTTCTTGATCAACCCCTAACGAATTTTACTCCAGGATCTCAATACCGCCTTTACGTTCTTAACCCCACGACAACAGAAACGGGCAACATGTCATTGAGTATACCAAACTCAACAACTCCTCCTCCTGTGGATGCGATCACATTGGACGTTCAAGTCGCTAACGGAAAGCTAAATATTGCGGCAAAAAATGTAGGCCCAAACGGTGAGGTTCGGACGCGTGGAACTGGAGCTTGGCTTAAGTTTATTGTTCCCGAAAAGTGGACGACGGACGGAAACAATTACTTTCTATCAAGGCCCATCACAAATTACACTCCGGGATCTGATTATTTAATGGAAGTCAGAAATCCGGATAAAAATAAAACTGCCTCAGCTCAGATACAAATTCCCGATCGACTTGATCGAGAGGGTACCATTCATGTGAAATACCAAGTGGTTGCCGGACGGATTAAAATTGACGTATTCAATGCGGGTCCGCTAGGCGAGACAAAGGGCGCCGGCACTTTGGATTGGACGAGGTTTATAGTGCCGGGAAAATGGACAACTGATGGAAATAACTATTCTATGGACAGGGCGATTGTTCCTGGTGAGGGCCCTGTTTACACCTTGGGGTACCGAAATCCGGAACGTGACAATGAAGTTTGGTTTGATGTTGACTTGAATAAATCTGGCGGGGAGTCGGTGGCCTTCATTTATTCTGTAGCCAATGGTCAGTTTCGTATGGCTGCGTACGGGGCTGGGCCCAGAGGAGAGACCATGGTTGATAATAGTTTTGATTGGACAGCCTTTTTGGTGCCATCCAAATGGTCCACGAATGGGACGGACTACTTCCGAACGGCAGCTTTGACTGACTATCCATCTGATGCGGGGTATGCAGTAAGGATTCGCAATCCCGACACGAAGTCGCAAGCATACATGTTTGTCAAAATCCCTACGCGTTAGTTTCAAGAAAAAATCCGAACCAAGGAGTAAGTTTATCAAATGAGATTTGATAAATTTGCTTATAATTTCTTTGGACGGGCAGCTGTCATCTGACTAATATCAGGAGTTCATCATTCTTTAAGGAGACGAGATGACATGGATAGAAGTTCATTAGATCAGAATTTGATTAAAGAGGTTTTAGAGAAATACAAAAAGGTGACTGTTGTGGGAATTAGCTCGAAGCCGACCCGGGCAAGTTACGGAGTCGCAGAGTACCTCCTCAACCAAGGGTTTGAGGTTGATGGCGTTAACCCAATTGAGAAATCTATTCTCGGTTGCTCCGTTTATTCGTCGCTGAATCTGGTGCCACATAAGCTTGAAATAGTGGACGTGTTTCGCGCGCCAGAACACGTTTTGGATCTGGTGAATGAGTTAATTCCGCTTCGACCTCAGGTTCTTTGGCTACAAGAGGGGGTTACTCACCGCGAGGCCGAGGAAAAGGCACGCCAAGCTGGAATTCGGGTCATATCCGACAAATGCATTCTAAAAGAGCATCGAAAATTATTTTTAATGAAATAAATAGGAATGAGGTGGGATTTAAAAAGTCTCCCCATCCTCAATTCGAGTTTTTGGAATAAGAACGGCATGAGGCTTAATCAATGCATTTTTACCAACGGTAACATCACCCATGATACTGGCTTTTAATCCGATCGTGGTCCCGTCCCCTATTTTGACAGGAGCGATGACGAGAATTCCTTTTTGGCCATAATGAGCAAATAAGTGGGCAGAGCCTCCGATTGTCACGTAATCTCCGAGGCTAATCATACAAGGGTCAGAAATATTTGTTGTGTTGATGACAACGCCTCTGCCGATTTTCATTCCCATCATACGATAAAATAGTACGTTGATTGGAGTTGGAGTTATGAGTTCTAAAAAACTATACCTTACAAGATAAGTAAGAGCATTGTGAACAAACCAGGGTATTGCTTCCAGAGAAAACCAAATCCCCCGCCAGGCCTTTAATCGAAGAGGGAGAATAAAATTAACCGCCGGTACGACAAATATGAGGGTAAACCCGTAGGTCAGATAGCCCAATACTATTCCTGATCCTGCAGCTATGTAATGGAGTATGGGATTCCAGGTTGATGTTGTCGATGAGAAAAGATCAAATATGTAGAGTCCGGGAGCTGCGGAAACGCCTGCACACAATACAACTATAAGACAAACTGGAGATAGAAGGGCCAGAAACGCCATATTGCGAAAAGTGCGCAAAAAGGTCTCAAGTTGCCCCCGCAAACCGGGCACATCTGAAGTTGTCGCGTGAATATCTAGACGCCGACTCCGCTTTTTCTCAAGTTTATAGACCGGCTCATCCAAGTTTAAGGTTCTCCAAAATGACCAACAGACATATATATTATCGGTCGAATGGCCGAATATTCTCAAGGGACTGACTCGGCAGGAGAAATCTGTGTCTTGCTCTGATACAATTTCCGCTCGGGGCTTTCGATATTTCGAAAACTGCCCAAAATTAAGACGAGGTTCCCCCCGCCAGGTGGCCGTCAATAAGTAGGATTTCTCGGTCTGCCAGCTGAGAATAGTCGGGATCATGGGTGACCAATACAATAGTTGTTTTCATTTTTTGATTGAACTGCGTGAGAATATTCATCACTCGTTCGGCGTTTGTGGTATCCAAGTTACCTGTTGGCTCATCTGCAAAAAGGTATCTTGGTTGCAAAATAAGGGCTCGGGCAATTGCGACTCTCTGTTGTTGACCTCCACTCATTTGGGCTGGAAATTTATTTGCTTGCTCGGGTATTTCGAGCTCTTCAAGAAGACTCATGGCTCGATTTTTTAGTTCTTCGTGACGCTTAAGATTTCGAGGTCCCAATAGCACGTTTTCTAGAGCGGTCAATTCAGGAAGAAGGTAGTGAAATTGAAAAATAAAACCAACTTGACGGTTTCTAAAATCATGAAGATCTCGGCTTGAAAGCTTGGCAATATTGGTCCCGTCAACGAGGACTTCACCTTGGGTTGGATTGTCGAGAGTACTCAGAATATAGAGTAGTGAACTCTTTCCGGATCCTGATTTTCCAGAAATAGAAACGAATTCGCCATCTTCGATATTCACCTCAATACTGTGTAGGACTCGAGTTGGCGGAGCTCCGAATTCCTTGATGAGTTGGTGCCCTTGAATTCCCAATTTTTGGCTCTCCTCAAATTAAATGTTTGCACGTATGATATCTAATGGAGTCAGTTGAGCGGCATGTCTGGCGGGAATAATACTTGCCACGGCCGCAGCAGCCTGTGCGGCCACAAACGCAGCAACAAAAATAGTTACATCGTAGGATATTGGTAGGTGTGTCCCTTTTCCAATCTTAAATCCCAGGTCAATATTTCCAATAAGAAGATTAGCACCAAGGCCAAAGACAAGGCCACTGAGTCCTCCAATCAACCCCAGTAGGAATCCCTGAATCATAAACAGCTGAAGAATTTTTTCGGGACCATAGCCGATGGAGCGGAGAATAGCGATTTCCTTCTGCTTTTGACTGATCATGATGCTTAATACATTGTACACTCCAAAGGCGGCCACCAGGAGTATAGCAAATGTGATAACGTATCTGGTGATATCCTGAATATTAATGATCTGCATAAATGAAGCATTTGCCTCTTCCCATCCTTCAACCTTGTCGTTTGAATAGAGCGACCAAAGAGACGCAATCGAAGAAGAGAAGTTAATGTCGTCGAGGGCCACAGAAATTTCGCTGACCCGCCCAGGAGAGTGGTTAAGAGATTGAACATCGGAGAGATGAGCCAGTGCCATTGTGTCGTCAATATTGTGATTTCCCAATTGAACGACTCCAACGATGCGATAGGGCCATGCTTCATTGAATCCGCTCGATATTCTAATCGTATCTCCAACCGACGCACCCAATTTATCCATGACTCCCTTGCCGAGAATAATTTTTCGTCCTCCACCCGTCAGCATGGAGAGATTTCCGGCTACGGTGTAGTCAGAAAGACTGGTTACCTGGGTGTGTTTTTCAGGAATTATACCAGTGAGACCAATGCTGGATCTCAGGGGACCGCGGGCTCCAATAGCATTTATTGATAATCGGGGAGAATAGGCCAAAACCCTTGGGTCTTTGTCCAGACGAGAAAACCAACCTTGCGGATTTTCAAGTCTTGATTCGCCTCGCTTTCCAGCTGGTGGGACGACCCAATGAACAAATTGGGTTTCTTCAAAAAAGCGATCGCGCAAATCTTTTTGCTGTATCTGCTGTTCATTTCCCTTAATGATGACATGAGCCGTGTTATTGAGCAATTGTTCTGAAATGTAGTTTCTCATTCCTAGCTGCATTCCCGCAATGACCACGTAGATGGTTGTGCCGAGCGAGATTCCAAGAAAAATTAAGAGCGTTTGCTTTTTTCGGGCGAGCATTTGGCGTAGGGCCAAAAACCACATAAATTGATCCCTCCTTTTCTTGCCTTTGAAAAAATCAGATCGATGTTTTGACGACAATGAGATCGCTGTCAATTAAAGCGCTTTCTTTGACCTCCGCCCACTGACCATCAATTCCTCCTATTTTTATTGGTATTTTCATTCGATTTTGATTCCTCTCAATAATCAAATGCCCATTAGAAACTGCGGAGAGAGGAACCAACATGACATTTTCATGTTGGCCCACTTGAATCGAAACGTCAGCGGTCATCCCAGGAAGAACAGCTTCCATCAATCCATCCACCTGTATATGGGCAAGAAACTCATCATTTTTTGGAAAAAGCGCTTTGACTTTTCCCTCCAATTTCACGGATCGGAGGCTTTCAAAAATAACATCAGTCGTTTGGCCTGCGCTTACCCTTAGAGCAGCTTGTTGTTCAAGAGACACCTCTATGTACTTGTCGTTAAGGTCCTGGACAGACAAGAGCACGACTTGAGGAGCGACACCTTCTGCCTTTCCGACTCCTACAAAGGTAACAGTACCGTTTATGGGTGATGAAAACTTTAGATTTTCAGTAAATCGAATAAGTGGGTCACCTTTTTTTACGACATCTCCCTCATGAACGTAGACATCCTGAACTGTACTCATGATTCCTAGTTTAACATCGTATTTGCTATACGATTTTACTTTTCCTAAGCCGTAAATGGCTTCAGTGATAGACCCTCGTTTTGGCTTGATAAGGTCGTATTTGCGGTTGTATCGATAAAAGAAAAAAATGCTTATCATTGCAACAGATAAAAGAGAAGCACCCAAAGCAATATAGTGAATTTTTTTAAACATTATTGCCCTCCAAGTTAGGAATTGATTCGGATGACCTATTGCTCATGCGTGATCCTGTCTCTCATGCTGTTTCTTGTCGCAAGAGTATATTTGGTTTTGTCAAAAAAATCTGTCTTGAGGAAATATAACTGACACAAAAACTGAGCGCAATGAGCGATAGAACCGAGAAAGTGGGCACTTGCCATTGCCAGATCCAAAGCCCATCAAAGAGGACAAAGGAAATTCCAAAACTAACCACTAGGCTGGTTATTGCGCCAACAATTCCAGCTGACAGGCCAATCGCCAAATGTTGAAATAAAAATATGTTGCGAACTTGTGCTGATCGATAGCCCAAAACCTTTAGCAAACTCATCTCCCATTTGCGCTGCCACATTTGGTGGTTGCAGATGGAGAACATGACAAAGAGCCCGACGACTATATTAAGACCCGCCATCAAATGCATGGCCCAGATCATCTGCTGACTTATTTCAAGGATTCGGCTGGCCAATCTAGAAACATCGATGAGACTGATATTTGGAAATTTGCTGACGATTGCGTTTTGTAGTGAAGACTTTATTGCGGCCTCATGGTCGGGAAGGGAGGCGAGGTAAGTTTTGGGAGCTGATTCCAAAACACCAGGCTGAAACTGAATAAAGAAATTTGGTTGGAAGCTGGCCCATCTCACAGTTCTGAAATTGACAATCTTGCCCTCGACCGGAACATCCTGAATATCGAAGGTAAGAATGTCGTTTCTTTTCAGGCCCAAGCGTTGCGCGAAGCGCTTTTCGACCGATATTTCTGGCACTGTGCCCTTTGCTTCTTCAAAAATACCGCTAAAATTATGGCCTTCTGATAGTTCTTCGGAGTCGGAAAGCTCGCTTCGGTAGGTTAAATTAAATCCACGATTGCGAAAGCGAGCTTCGCGTTCTTCTTCTCTCGAGAAGACTTGCTTTTCACCTTTTTCAAATTTTTGATTGTTGACTGCAATGAGACGGGCTCTTACGAGAGGGGAAACTTGCTTTAAAGGGATCTTGAACTCCGCTGTCAATTTTTTTAATTCGGGGAGTTGCTCTTCCTGAATATCAAACAAAAAAAAGCTCGGCAGGTTCGATTTTTCGGGGTGTTCAATTTCTCCCCGAAGATTAGCTTCAATTTGCGGTGCAATATTTATGAGGAGCACGCCGAGACTCAATGCCAAAAAGCTTGTTATGGTCGAAGACTGGTGACGGACCATTTCTCTTGTCGCAATCTGAATAAATGAGGGAAGTCGTTTAGGGACTCTCTCAAGTGGCTTTAAAACGAGGAATACAAGAAACCAAAAAAACAATCCGGAACATCCAAAAATAGCAGAAAATAGTGAGCCGACCAGCCAGGAATGGGCCTGCCAAACAGACATCATCCAAAATGCAACCACAGCAGGCAGATAGGAAAATAAAACCAGAGGAAGGGTGGTGGGCAGAATTCGAATTGTTTCATTTCGAAATAGAAGAGAGGGTTTTATTTGCTTCACTCGGAGGGCTGTTGGCAAACAAACTAACAGACTTCCAACGACGGCTGTAGCTACTGCAATTAAGATAGACATCGGATCCATTGCAGAGTCCAGTTGGACTGGAAGTAATTGCTGCGTGATAAGTGAAATTATAGGTACGAGTGCCAGCGAAAGACAAATGGCCGGAAGTGATCCAATTAACCCGAGTGCCGCGACTTGAAAGAGAACGAGAAATAAAATGCGATTTGGACTGAGGCCAAGGCTCAGAAATATCGCGAAAGAAAGAATTTTTCGGGAAAAATAGGCTTTGAATAGAAATATGGCTCCCACCGAGGAAAGAAAGAGTGCCGCCAAGGAGACTAAACCGAGGTAGTCACCCAAATAATTGGCCAGCCTTCCCATTTGTTCGCCGGCCGTTTGATGAGAATAGACATCTACCTCCGAAGGAATCACGGGACTGGAGTGAAGTAATTGTTCTATTTTCTTTAGTTGAGCATCAGTAGCAGAGGGGATCGCAAAAAGAGAAGTGTACCAGGCCAGGCTCTCGGAGGTCACCAGTTTGGTATTGGGAACTTGAGACAGAGGAATGTAAACGCGAGGTGCCATCCCCGTAGTGATTCCCGCAGCTGAATCATCGAGAATAACTCCGCCAATCCGAAATATCACGTCGCCGATACGAAGTGGCTCCCCCACTTTCAGGTTTAATTGAGTTAGCACCTCTGGATAGACCCAAGCATTGCTGTTGGTTGCTGAGGAATCAACGATCAATGGGGTCGTTTCTTGAGATGCTTGTGTCGAAGACATTTTTATAGTGCCATAGAACGGAAAATTGGGATCGATTGCACGAAGTTGAACAAGTTTTGATAGTCCAGAGGTATTCGCCACCATTGAATAGAGTTCAATTATGTCACTACATGAAACATTGCTCGGAAAACTTCTCGTGGCCAAATCAAGAACATCCTTAGAAAGAGGATTGCGGGAAGAAAGTCCAAGGTCGGCTCCAAGCACGATTTTGGATCGTGTTGATAGAGATTTTTCAATTGAGTAACGAAAGGAGTTCAAAGCAATAAAGCCGCTGAGACCGAGGCTGAGATTGAGAGAAAATAGGATTGTGAATTGCCGATGGTTGAACAGCTCTCTCAAAGATAACCAAAGAAGCTTTCTCATTCGATTCTACCGCTCTTGAGACAAATCTGGCGCTGGCAGCGCTTTGCAAGATCGAGATTGTGAGTCACTAGGATAAGGGTCATCCGATTCGTGCTAACGAGATCAAATATCAGATTCATGACCATTTCTCCCGTGTCAGCATCGAGATTTCCACTGGGTTCATCAGCGAGAAGGATGGTAGGTTGAGTGACAATGGCTCTTGCAATAGCCACTCTTTGGCACTCACCGCCACTCAGTTCCCTCGGAAAGTGATTTCTTCTGGCTTCCAATCCAACTGCGGCAAGGGCTCTCGCTGCGGCTTTATCAGAGTCAGCTTCATTCTGGATATCAAGAGGCAAACGGACGTTCTCAAGTGCCGTCAGATGAGGCATCAAATGGAATTGTTGAAAAATAATCCCCACATTCTTAGAGCGAAATTGAGTGAGATCTTCCTCGGAAAGTTGATGAATGTCGTGATCAGAAATATGAACTGTACCTGAACTGATTTCCTCAAGTCCAGCCAGCAGAGAGAGTAGGGTCGTCTTGCCGCTTCCTGAGGGACCAAGGATGGCCAAGGTCTCTCCCTTATTCATATTGAAGGAAATTTCGTCGAGGGCCACGATAATGTCCTGGCCTTGATTGTATCTCTTGCAAAGTCGATGGACAGATAAAATCATAGTAGCCTCTCTATAAAAGGAATGAGGTTTTCGGCAATTTTACGGTGTCCCTTTTCGTTAGGGTGAATGCCATCACTCAGATTTAAATCCCTTTTTCCTCCAACGTCGACCAAAAGAAAGGGCATGAATGCAACTTTGTATTGGTTCGCGAGTTCGGCAAATAAGGCCGTAAATTTTTTTCGATAGTCGTTTCCATAATTAACAGGAAGTTCCATCCCAGCAAGCAGGACGTTGATCCCTTCCTTTTTTGCCAACAGGATGGTTTCGCTGAGATTTTTTTTTGTTGCTTCAACGGAAACTCCTCGGAGGCCGTCGTTTCCCCCTAATTCAATCAAGAGAACATCAATTTTTTTTCTCATCTGCCATTTTAATCGACTGACTGCGCTTGCCGAAGTTGACCCTGAAATCCCGGCGTTGACAACGCTCACTTGGTGGCCGCGCGCTCTCAGTTGCAATTCAAGTTGGGCGGGATAAGAGCTTTCTTTGTCAACTCCGTCTCCAGCCGCAATCGAGTCACCCAAAATGACAATTCTTTGGTGACTTTCCTTTTCGAGAGTCTTCAAATTAGCGGCCGAAGCGGATACCGAAAGAAAAATGAGAAGCCAAGAAGGAGAAGATCTTCATTTTGAACCTGTTATATACAAGCATACCCCTTGCATATATATCATAGAATTGATTGAGGTTGGCAAGTAAATGGGGAGGTGTTGGAAATGCCTTTCATGCTCATCAAATGAAGAGGAATTTAGACAAATTGGATGAAATAGATCAGAGAGGGAATTTTTTTTTAATGACGACACCTGGCCTGGAGGAGCTTGCTCTTACTGAGTGGCAGACCAAGAGGAGGTTGCTGGCCGAGATTTATCCCTCACAGGCGATAGGGACGAACGGCGAGTCTGGGCAAATTGTCTCAGGCGGAGTCGAAATAGAGGTGGGTTTGGCCGAGGGTTGGGTGCTTAATCACTACCTGCGCATTCCAACACGAATATTGCAGAGGCTGGAGACTTTTCGATGTCGGGAATATTTGCGGTTGCAGGAAAAAGTGGGTCGCTTTGCTTGGCACCAGTATTTGCGAGAAGGTGAAGTCAAAGTTCATGTGTCCTATCATCGAACGAGGCTCAACATGAAGAAGCGCCTCGTCGAAGCCGTGAATTCTGGTCTTGATATGGCGCGAACAAAGCAGAGGTTTCGCAAAATTCACTTAGAAACCCCGCAGAACATTTTTTTGAGAATTGAGGGGGACAGGGCCACTCTCAGTATCGACACCAGTGGTGAATTGCTCTATCGGCGTGGATACAAAACTTGTGTAACGAAGGCACCCATACGGGAAACTCTCGCCAGTGCGCTTTTCTGGCTCGTGTGTTCGTCTGTGAAAGACTGTCCAGTTTGCATTTTAGATCCTATGTGTGGATCAGGAACTCTAGGACTTGAGCCATTGGTATTTTGGCAGTCCTTGGTAAAACGATCGTTTTCTTATCAGAATTTTCCTTCCGCACCATCTTTGATCCCCTCAAGTGTGTCTGGCGGATTAAAAAGTGGCAGAGGCGCAATGGAGACATTCTTTGGTGATATTGATTCTAGCGCAATCTTAGCAACTCGGGCTAATTTCAATGCTCTGTTTGGAAGGGAATTGCCACTGTCAAATGCTATCCTAGGTGATTGGCTTGAGTGTTGGGATTTTGTTGAATTCCTTCGTCCCCTTCTTATGGTTGTAAACCCTCCGTACAATGAGAGATTGAAGCAAAATCAGGACAAATTAATTGCTGATTTCAGCAAGATGCTTCGCAAAGTTAGACCGGACATCTGTGGAGTTGTTTGGCCAGGTCGAGTTCTCCCACGACTTCCAGGGCGATGGATTAAGTCAGTCGCTACTCTTAACGGAGGACTTCCTGTGACTTTGGGTGTTCTTTGCAAGGACTCCTCGACCGCCGTCGAGGCTCTTTAAATTTTATTCATAAAAAATGGTAATTTTTCGTGCTTTGAAGTGACTCAAGGAGTGCTCCGCAAAATCCGAAAAAGTATTGAGAAATTGAATGCTTGTCAAAGGGGTTGGACGTTGCGGATCAATCGTACCATTTGCCTGGGACTTATTCTGATGGTGTCGCTTCAATCTTGTGCAGAAATGGATAAGACCCTTGATATTGAAGGTCCAAGAAAATTGGGTGCCGAGGTGGCAAAAGAAAAAACGATTTACGTTGGGCTTATCACTGCTGAGAGCAAGTTCCACCCTTGGATGAAAGAGATGTTTCTTTCGCAGGACTTTTTTAAGTCTTGCTTCATTGTCCCCAATGACCAATCGATTGCGATTGTGTTGCGCTGGAGGAACTATCAGGGGGGATGGATCATTGACAAAGATAGATCAGCTGGAGAGGCGGCCAGCGAACTGATGAAATGTGTCACTCAGCAGTTTGAGATATGGCTTGCAAACCGATCTTCCCAGGTTGAACAGGGAGGGATATTCTACTTGGTAGAGAGCAAAGACCAGCTAAATCCAAGTTGGCCAGCAAACGGAGAGAAGTACAGTTGGCAGGTCAGGTTTGAAAAAAAGCGGAGGATTTTTCAGTAGCTTGAATACGACAAAGAAATCCACATTTGAAACGCCGGACCAGCCTAGAATTGTGATCTACGCAGATAAAAAGTATCTTCTTCGGCTGACCTACTCTTTGCTGCTATGCAATATTACCACGATCAGTTTGGGTTATATCTCCATGGGTTCGCGGCTTGGCATTTCGGTGAAACTTCTTTGTGGACTTCTATTTGGTGGGAGCTCTCTTTTTCTTAGTTGTCTTCTGATATACGCCATCGCTGTCATTCTTGTGAGAGGTCCTGTTCTGATCTTTGATAGCAGTGGTGCCTTCGAATTGGTTTCCGTTCTTAAAATTGGGAGGTTGCCTCTTGGTGACATTGTTGGAGTTCGGCTCAGTTTGAATTCATTCCAGGATTTGATTGTATTTCAAATTCGCCCACAATCAGAGGTTTGGCAGAAGGCCAGGAGGAACTCCGTTTTCGTTCGAAAATATTTCGGTTTGTTTTCTAATTGCCTTTGGATCCCGATTGATTTCCTCCTGATTGAGGAGGGCGACTTGATAAAGAATGTCGGTATTTTCAACCGAGCTCTCCGTCGGGAGACAAGTATTGGGCATGCTTCGGCGTCTGACGCATTATTGATCAGCGAATTGAAGAGTCGCTCCATTGAAAGTCCGATTTCCAGTGGAGATTCCACGGCCGAGAGCCCTGCCAATGATTTTTCGCACGCGCCGCCACCGCCACCGCCATCTTTGGTTCCTCTGTCCTCCCACACCCTGTTCAAGCGATTTGAAGCTATCTTCAGGGCAGGACAGTCAGAAGAGGCGGCCCAATCTCATGCTGATTTGCGAAAAACGGAAAAGGAAACGCATGCAGAGCAGCAGGACGAAGAGAAGAGGAATATTTTGGTCAAAGTGGAGGCGATCAAGAAGGATTTTAGGGAGTCAAAAATGGATCGTCTCCTCTGTGATTTATACTTGGATGAAATTTGTTACTTTTCGACCTGGGCCCAATCGAGTCCCATGCGGTTGCCATCGGATATCATCAACACTGAATCTGAGAATAGGAGCGCTTTCGAAGACGAGTCCCGCTTTGATTTCCGGGGTCATAAATTTGCTTTTCGACTCACGCGCCAGGAGAGTCCAAACGCTGATTCTCCGCTCAGCATATACTTTGACGGGGAGGAGGTTTGCCTTCTGAACGTGAGAGTGGAAATAGGTGAATTAGCTCCTCAGAACCTAATCAAATTTCTCCCTGGGCCTTGGGAAGCTCTGGTGCGAGAGCTTTTTGAAGTCTGTCGGTCTCAGCGCCAGAGCGTTGAAGAAATTGAGATGAACGAAACACAAGTGATCGAACATATTGAAAATACAGGAGAATTGAGGAAGCGATTCGGACTAGGTCAAGATTAGGCGGTCGGCTATGAACGGTATTTTCGCAAATCACTTGCATTTCTTGTCAATTCTAATAAAAGGTGAGTTTTGATTTCTCTGATTTTATGAGGGTATTTTTGTATGGCTACTTTAGGTGCTGTTGTTAAGAACAATCGTCGGAAGAAATTGGCGGTCAAATACGGTCCGATCCGTAAAGCGCTTCGCAAGAAGTCTTTGGACACCACTCTTACAGAAGAAGAGCGCACAGAGGCTTTTGTTCTGCTTCAGAAGTTGCCACGCAATGGTTCACCAATCAGAGTTCGTAATCGTTGTGTTATGACGGGCCGACCCAGGGGCAATCTGCGAAAGTTTGGCTTGTCTCGTCTGAGTTTTAGGGCCATGGCCCATCTTGGAAAAATTCCTGGAGTAACCAAGGCGAGCTGGTAACTTTGTTGAGGAGTTGACCAGATTTTCGTCGATAATTTGAACTTTTCTCAAAGCCAATACGTCTTGTTTTTCATGTGAATCAGAACATTTCAACTCAGACTTTGTTCTCACACTTTTTAGAGTTTCAGGGTATAATGAGTTTGTGAAAACAGAAGACATAGAAGATCTTTATCAGAGTCTGATTCGAATGCATCAGGAGAAGAACAAGAACCCATCCTTGGAAGTGGAAGTGGATGAGGAGTTCTTTTTGGTGGCAAAGAAAATTTTATTTAGTGAATTGGGTATCAGAGAGAACAAAATAAATCACAGTTTGCTTCATGCCCTGTTGGAATGCTCAAGTCCTTTCACTGAACTTCTTGAGGTACTTGGGCCTCATGAAGTCTTTCAGAATGCAGCTTAATAGACTGACTTTGGTCAAATTTGAGATCAATCAATTAAAAAATCTTCATATTGATTTGGATCTTATTTTCTAACTACTTGATTTTAGATATATTTATCAGATTGGGAATAAAGTGTATCCTTTTAGACGACTTCCTAGATCTCCTTTGTTGGTAATCTATGGAGGTACACAACGGATGTTTAATCTTTTTTCGGATCACAAATTCATATAGTGGGACGTAAGTGGAGCAGAAGATGATGGAACAAATAAATGTTAAAAATAGACCCCTAATTTTTCTAGTCGATGATGAGCCAATGCTTCTTGACACATTTGCCACTGTTTTGGGGGATGACTACGATACTCGATCATTCAATAGCCCGCATGCATTTCTCTCTTATATTGATAATCCAGCGGCCGTTCAACCAGACCTTTTGATTTCTGACCTGATGATGCCTGGGCTTACGGGCACCGAGATGATATCAAAGGCAATAGAAAAGAATATGGCCTTTCCTTCGATTCTTCTTTCTGGAAATTTGGACAAGGAAACGGTTATTCAAGCCGTAAATTTGGGAGTGTTTAAGGTATTTGAAAAACCAATTCGGACTGATGTTTTAATGGGGGCAATCGATCAGCTGCTTATCGAACATGAGGTGGCCCGCTCTCGGGTAGAGGTGAGGGAGCTCACCGCTCAACTAAGAGAAGTCTATAGGAACTTTCGTCTTGTTGCTGAACCCCATCTGCCGACTGAGGTGGCAGAAGATTTGAAGAACTTGGTCAGCGGGAGTGATTTAGGTCAAGAAAAGGGCAAGAAGGGGAATGCTGAGAATTCTACCCAGGGGAGATCTTTTGATGAACTCATGGACGATCTCGAAACTCGCTTGAATCTTCTTCTTGATAGGGAAACTGTACTCCAGGAGCTGAGGCATTCGCGGGCTAGGGCATCAGTCTGACTTAAACTGGCTCCCTTGGAGTTTGGAACAGCAATCAAGTAGGCGAGTTTATTAATAGCTGGAGCCTGAGTTGCGGTCATTTTGGGAACCTAAGATACTGTGGGTCCAGTGCCCATATTCGCCCCATTTTTTCTAAGCTTCTTAATTGCTGAACCTGATGGAACCAGGTTTCTTCATTTGGTGAGACTACTCGTTCCTGCCAGGATTGAAAGAAAGACATCTGTCCCATGACCTGAAATAGCTGCTCAATCGGAGACTTCTCTCTTGGAAAGACGTCAACGCTCCAGGGCTCGCTCAGTTTTGCGAGCGCTGCGGCTTTTTCTATCGCCTTGTTGAGATCACCATGTTCATCCACGAGGCCCAGTGCAAGAGCTTTTTGCCCAGACCACACCCTGCCTTGAGCGAGCTCTTCCACTTTTTCTGCTGACTTGATATTTCGTCCCTGTTGTACCACTCGGAGAAACTGTTGATAGGTCTGCTCCACCTCAGATTGAATCTTCAACCGCTCTCCATCAGACATTTCTCGCGTACTGTCTCCAATGTCAGCGTGTGGGTGGGTGACCACTCGGTCAAAGGTGATTCCCAATTTTTGATTAAAAAAATTCTGAGAATTGAACATAACTCCGAAAACTCCAATAGAGCCAGTTATTGAATTTGGATCTGAGAAAATATGGTCGGCACCTGCTGCAATATAATATCCACCAGACGCGGCCACGTCGCCAAAGCTTGCTACGACGGGTTTCGTCTTTTTTAATTCAGCAATTTGTCGCCAAATGACATCCGCAGCGAGAGCACTTCCCCCTGGGCTATTGATTCGCAAAACGACAGCCTTGATCTCCTTTTCTCGAGCAATTTGTCTAAGCATTGATATCATATCTTCGGAGCCTATGTATCCTTCGGAGCTAGAACCAGAAATGATCTCCCCACTGGCGAAGATGACCGCAATTCGATTTTTTTCGCCAATCAGATCGCCAACTTCTGGCAGTCTTTGGTAGTGGCTAAAACTAATCAGGTTCAATTTTTTATCTCTTGCCCTTTCGGTTAGACCCTTCATCAAGTCCAAGACCTGTTCTTCGCTAGAGGCATCATCAAGTAGCTTTTTATCGAGAGCTTCGCTCGCCCTCGTCACAGACAAATCTGAGGCAATTTGGTTGAGGGCTTCGGGGGCAAGTCCGCGAAAGGTACTAATTTCGCCGATAGTGTGGGACCAAATATCATCGAGGAGCTCCTGATTTTGCTTGCGGCTTGCCTCACTCATCTTGTCTTCATTGAATATCTCTACAGCTGATTTGAATTTCCCCACCTTGAAGATCTGAGGTCTGATACCGAGCTTATCGAGAGTACCTTTAATATACAGAGGCACCGTGGCGATACCATTGAATTCAAAAGCACCTTCGGGATACCCATGAATCTTGTCGGCAACGGCGGCTATGTAATAGGTCTTCTCATCAAAAATTTCACCATAAGCATGTATGAATTTCCCGCTCTTTTTAAATTCAGCCAAAGAATGAACGAGTGATCCCAATGAGGCCCAGCCGGCTGAGAGTGAACCTAGTTTTAAATAAATTCCTTTGATGTTCTTATCCTCTTTTGCCTTTTCAAGGGCCAATTGCACTTCCCAAAGTCCGATGTGGCGAGGTCCTCTAAAAAATGGGGAATCCTCTTCCCAGTCTAAGAACATGGTTCCCTTTCTTTCGACCAGTTCACCGTTTAGGGGGATAAAGAGGACGCTGTTTTTTTCGACTCTGGTCTCACTGAAATGGGTCGATACGGCACTTGATAGAGCAAGAAGAACAATTAATCCTAAAAATACGAACAAGAACAAACCGATGAGAGTCCCAAGGGCGCCCGCAAAAACATTTTTGATAAAATTCTTCATGGACAAAAACCTCGTTTTTAAGAGAAGACATCTTGTATAGTCTGCCTTATCCTAAATCATCTCGCGGGGCATCCCAATAGGAGATCTTTCAGGTCGAAGTTCAGGATCCAGAAGGTGTAACATAATAAAATGCAACTTTGAGGATTCGATTTTTTCATCTTCGCCTTTGGCCTAGTGCTTTGTTAGACTCGTTGCCAGAAGAAGTCGCATTTGATTGAGTCCAATATGGGAGATCAGAATGAATATTACCTCGGTTATCAACCAGAAGGGCGGGGTGGCGAAAACGACCACCTCTTTAAATGTGGCCGCAGCATGGGGGGCGAAAGGAAGGAAGGTTCTATTAATAGACTTGGATCCACAGTCCTCAGCCACGAAGGCCATTTTTGGTGATCGGGAGTTTGATCACACGATTTACGACGTGCTCCTCAGTAGCGTGTCCCCAGATAAAGCTATCGTTCACTCCGTTCATTTTGGTGTGGACGTGATTCCGTCAGATATTTTACTTAGCGGTGTTGATATTCAAATGGCTGCTCATTTTGGGCGGGAATCCATTTTGAAACGGAGATTGGAGCCGCTGCGGAGTCGTTATGATGCGATTCTGATAGATTGCTCGCCCTCCTTGGGTTTGTTAACTGTAAATGCTTTGATGGCATCTCGCGATATCATTATCCCTATTTGTCCTGAATACTTCAGTCTAAAGGGAATTGAGTTGATCCTGGACACGATTCGAAATCTACGATCAGGTTTAGGATATCGAGTCGATGTACGAGGGGTTGTCATTACCCGTTTTCGTGATCGAAAAATTGTTCGGGAAGTGATTGAAGAAATCCGTCGACACTATGGCTTAAGGATTTTTATGAATTTTGTGCCAGACAACATTGCTGTCGAAGAAGCTCATCATCTTCACTTGCCGGTAACCAAATATGCGCCCAAGTCAAAGGCCTCATTGGCTTATGGGTCATTAGCGGAGGAGATTTGGCAGTGAAGGGAAATAATCCACTCTTCGTCGATTCGACGAAATTTGCCGGTGACGGAATTAGGACTCAATTTGAACTAGGAAAACTAATTCTATATGACGGAGAAAAGGCCTTTGCGAAGGTCATCAATGTGGATGGACATCCGCAAATCGTTCCTCTGCATGAAAACCAGCCGACGGTGTTTTCTGGGAGTATTTACCTGCGGCATCAGGAAGAGATTCGTTTTCAATTTTTTATTAAGAGAGAAGATAGGATTCTTTTCAGGAGTTCGGAATATCGTGGTCGCGCGGCATACCTTATCTCGGAAACTTGGGAGCCTCTAAAAGAGATCGTTAAGGAGGAACCGACTCCCTCTACAAAGTTTGTTCACGGATCAAAAATCCTAACGGAGGCTCTCCCAGAGTTTGAAGCGCAGAGAAAGAGTTTGCTCAGTGCGGTCGAAGCTTTACAAAACTATTTTCCTGAGCCTCAGCTATAGCCAGGCGAGTGCTTTGCGAAGTTTCTCGGGACAGTCTTGAAGTATGATCTCTCCATGGGACATAATAATACGTTCAAATGGCCAATGAAGCACCTTATTCAAGGCTTCGCGAGCTAAGACTCGGTTCTTTACAAGACTCTTCACCTTACTGGACGTAGCAAAACAATGATAAAGTCCTAAAAACCAAAAGATGATGCTATGAAGTGGACCATATTTTTCATTTAGATTCATAGCAAGGTCAGTCAGAATAAGGCTTTTTGAATCTAAATGGTAAAATACAATTTCATGAAATGATTTTGAACCCTGAAACACGACAAAATCAATTTCTGATTTCCACTCTGGACAATACTCATCATTGAAATAACGGGAAAATTTTAAATCATTGCGTTTGATCCTGAGCCCTGGAGATCCTACGTACTCGGCACCGGAATAGCTCACCATAAAATCCTTTATGAACAGATGGTGGAGATCGTTCGGCGCTACGACAGTGCTTACGAGGCCAAAGTCATCAAGTTCCTGTCGGATTTCAGGAGTGAACCGAATAGGGTTGTGAACAAAGAGTTCTCCGTTTTTGAGTTTTATCACTGTCATTCGGGAGCCAACGTTGGCCCCAAACATTTTGTGATCGGCTCTATAAGTTCTCAAAAGTCCCAAATCCATTTCCAAACTCATATTGGCTCACAAGAGGTTGGGAAGGGATATTCGGTATTCTTTACTTGAACTTCGCGAAGGCCCGCGAACCATTCCTTTCGTGCGGGGTCCCAGCGAAATCCCAAGGCCTTTGCTTTATCACGTTCTTCGAATGAAACATGAGCGACAATTCGAACCATGGGAGAACGGGAAATGTTGAAAATTTCTTCGATGGGATATTGCGAGAATATTTTCATCATCGTGAGCACATCAAAGAGAGAACGGTGGGCAAAAGGGTTCAGAAATCCATGTTCGGCGGCAAGGTAAGAGAGCTTTCTCGTTTTCAAGGCTTTAGAATAGGGCAAATCGGTCAGGGTGTCGATCCAAGGAAGATCGATTTGGACTTCCGGGTACATTTTTAGATAGCGACCTATAAATAATTGGTCGAACTCCTTTCCGTTATGCGCGACGATCGAGGAACATTTTCTTGCCATAGATTCCAGATTTATCAAAGCCTCTTGGGGGCTGACTCCCCATTCTGCCAGGTCCTGATCTGTGATGCCAGTGAGGCTTGTGATCTCTGGTGATAGCGGTTCTTCCGCTATCACCATCTCGCTATACATTTTGATGGGTATCTGACGATGAGTATCCCAAATAACCGCTCCGAGTTCAATGATCTCGTCTGTGTCGGGGTTAAGTCCTGTCGTTTCTAGGTCTAATCCTAAGATGAGCATGAAGGTCTCCTCGGTGTATTGAATACTCAAGTCTTCATTTTTTGTCTATGCATTGATCGTGCATCAAGTTCTTGAGATTCAAGGGCCTTCACAAATCTATTAAATAGGAGGGATTGGCGCTTGAGAAGATCCATGACGCTCGGATCAGTAATGTTTCCCTCCTTGATGATGTGATGGCAGTTAATGAGAAAAACCCGTTCAGGAAACAGATAAGAATTTCGGTAACCAAAAACCTGCTGTAAGTGCTCAACGGCTCTCAAGCCTCCGAATCTTCCCCCTAAGCCAACAAAGGCAACAGGTCGATATTCGAAGGAATCAGGAAATTTCCAATGATCAATGAAATACTTCAAGATTCCTGGCATGGAGCCATTGTACTCAGGAACGACGAATATTAAGGAGCGGGCAGTCGAAATTTTATTTATCCATTCAGAGATCGGAGGAGGAATATTGGCGGCATACTGGGTGCCATTGAGTGAAGAAGTGTCGAGTGCACTCAAATCAAGTATCTCAAAGTTTTCTTTTAGTTCAGATTGAATGCTTTGTATAATTTTAGAGACTTGAAATGAATTGGAGTGAGGTCTGTTCGTTCCCGATATAATGTATTGCACGATTCCCCCAAGGATGAAGTTTTGAATGTTATTGTCTGAAGTGGGTCTTAATTCAAGAATTCGTAATGCAATGCATTTTTTCCTCGTACTGACGAGGTAATAAGTGAAATTGTTCCTTCCCTTTGAAAGAAGAGTTTTTTGTCACATTTGTTATGACGAATATTTTCTACGGCCTTGAAATTTCCCGTAAATTTGGATTTCTCCTAGGCGCAGTGTGGGCTATTTGTTAAGATCCCCTTCACTACTGAGGTGAATAATGGAACTAAAATCCGCCCTGCATGGCCCATTGGGAAGTTATTTGAAAGCCAAACGCATTGGTTGTGGTTTGACTCAACACGATGTATCGCATCAGCTCGGATATACAACGCCTCAATTCGTCTCAAATTTTGAGCGGGGCTTGTGCTCTCCCCCACTGAATGCATTGGCGGTTATTGTTCAGCTGTACAAGATTGACGCAGAGGAGTTGATCGACGTTATTCTTCTTCACGAGGAGCAGATTCTTCGCCAGGCGCTCATTGGTGACAAAAAGCGTTCGTCGCGTAAGTCGCGAAAAGCTTGATCGTTTCAAGTAGGCCAGTTTAAGTTTTAATTGCTCCTTTTGATGAGGAGATCTTTGTTGAAGAGAATTTCTTGAAATTTTGATTTTGCAGTCGCTTTCACAGCCAAACTGCGGTTGGAATGGGACCCTTCTAAAATCATATAGTTTATTTTTAAATCAGCGCCCACCAATTGTCTGGCGTTAGGTGTGACTTGCCATCCCGAAGGATGAGTTTTTGCATGAACAGGGCTCGATGTCAGTTCATAGGTTCCATAACTGAGGTCTGGTGGCCCTATCTTGCTGATTTCTGTCAAATGCCGATCTCCCGACGCAAAGACCAGGGGCTGTTGAATCCCTTGGAGGAGCTTCAAGAAATGTTTGAAACTTTTTGCATGATTGCCCTCGAAGGATTCAAACCGATGGTAGCCGCCAAAAAATTGATCACCCATCAAGAGCCAAGAGGGTATTGCGTGAGATTTAAGACTTTGAAATAGCCAAGTTTCTTGTTTCTCTCCAAAATGGGCAAATTTTCCGGAGTCACTGCCATTGGGTTCCCTTTCCGATCGGTTATCCAAAAAATAAAAACGCGCTTGGAAAGCATCAAATACAAAGGAATTAGCAGGTCCTCTGGTGAACACTCCTTTAGTTGGTTTTTGTGGATAAAAGGCTTGGAAGACTTCCATTGCCTCTCGACGATAAGGATTTGTTTTGTCTCCGTCATTCATTCCGTAATCGTGATCATCCCACTGTGCGAGAGTTGGGATGAGTTCATCAAGATAGAAAATGGCAAGTGTTCTCCTCGTTTGAACGTATCGATCCCATAGGCGGGATTTATCGACTGATTTTTCAAGCGGTCCCAGAATTGTCGTGGCATAAACGTTATCTCCAATCATGAAAAGGTATTCTGGTCTGTCCTTAGCGAGATCCTTCCAGATTTGCTCTTGGTCCTTCTCGAACCTATCGTTCATGCAAGATGTGATAGCCAATTTAAAAGTGCTTTTGTTGAGATTAACTTGAGCAATTTGCCTGCGATCCAACATTTGGCCCTTTGAATCCTTAATTTCGAGATAGGTCGGCTGTTTTCCCAATTTTGTCTCGATATGATCGACAACCCAAGGAGAACTTTCGAGCTCATAGGTAGTGGCCTGAAGGGCAGCAGAGAGCGAGGGGGAAAGAATGTCTGATGTCTGATGGTAAGTCAGCTTTTGTGATTTTTGCCGAAGCACCGAGAGAATGGCGCCTTGATTCCAAGTCAGTCCCTGGAGGATGGAGAATCTGGACTCAATTGATTTTGGCTCTTGGGGGGGCCTTATGGATGAACACGACAAGGAGATAAATAGGACCAATGTCGTGACAGTGAAATAATTCGGCATCTTGATCCTTCTCGCTTTGGTGGTTTATGTGAGTCGTCTATGGTTTTGCATCGACAATATCTCCCAGTTTGGTGTGTTTGCCAAATGTTCTAGGAATGAAAATTTTCGCATTCTCAAAAAAATCACATTATGATGAACTGGAATATCGGATAATAGAATATCGATTGAGGGAAGTTGATCAGACTATCATCAGACTGTCATTTTAGGAGTGTTTGAAAGGTTTGAGTGAAATATGCGGATCTTGTTATTGATGCTAGCGACTTTGATTTGGGGTTTTGGCTTTGTGGCGACAAAGTGGACTTTGCTCTTT
Source organism: Bdellovibrionales bacterium (assembly GCA_016716765.1). Taxonomy (NCBI): domain Bacteria; kingdom Pseudomonadati; phylum Bdellovibrionota; class Bdellovibrionia; order Bdellovibrionales; species Bdellovibrionales bacterium. Next base: position 514,258 of record JADJVA010000025.1, read on the forward strand.
TTTGATCCAACCTGGTCAAATTCATTGAGATTTGTACTGGCCGCGGGAATTGTTTTGCCGATTCTCATTTGGAAGAAGAGACTCAAGCTATCTTTGCCTGTCGGGGTGTGTTCTTTGCTGATGCTTGCGAGTTTGCAAATGCAAACGGTGGGAATTAATTCTACAACGATGACGAAAAGTAGTTTTTTCACTGCATTCTACGCCATTTTTACTCCTGTTCTCATGAAAATGATTTATAAACAGAAGTTCAGAATAGGGTATTGGATTTTACTCTTGCTTTCCTTGCTAGGAGTCGGATTTCTTTGTGAATTTAGTTTGGATGGCTTCAATTTGGGAGATGGATTTATACTTGGAAGTGCCCTATTGTTTGCCCTTCACATTCTGGCCATAGACAAATGGGCCCAAGAAGAGCATCCCGTTTTGTTTAATTTTCAACAGATTCTGTATGTCGGTATCATGGGTCTCCCTTTTTCGTTTCTGAGTTCGGGAGTTCCTGATTTGAATTCTTTGTGGAGGTGGGACGCTTTGGTTCCGCCTGGCCCCATCGCCGGACTTATTTTTTTAAGCTTATTTTCTAGTATTGGGGCTTTCAGTATTCAGGTTTACGCACAACAGACAACTCGGGCTCATGTCGTGAGCCTTATCTTTTTGACTGAATCGGTATTTGGAGCTTTTTTTGGATTTTGGTTATATCAGGAAAGATTGAGTGTGATTGGGCTCGTCGGAGCCGGTCTGATCTTGATGAGCGTTGCATTGGTCCCTTTGTTCACTCGATTTGAAAAAACAGACATCATGGCCCTTGGTCCTGAGGCTGAAAATTCTGAGGCTGTTTAACGCAATGTGATTTGAAAATCAGTTGAAAATGATCGAGTTTCAAGTCTGTTTTGATCCACTGCAAGATATCGGTTATCATACCCGGTAGTCGCTAGGTATTTTTGATGAGTTAATTCAAACAACGGAGGTCATAATGATAAGGTCGGTTTTTGTAGGAGCATTGTTGATGGTGGGTTCTGTGGCGTTTGCGAAGGAGCCAGCAAAATTGGCTGTGTGCGCGGCTTGTCATGGCAAGAATGGAATGGGCACTCAGCCAAAATACCCTCATCTCGCAGGTCAGCAGAAGGTTTATATGGTGGCTCAATTGAAAGCCTTCAAAGCGGGTGAGCGTAAGAATCCTGAGATGCAACCCATGGCTGCGATGCTCAGTGATGCGGATATGGAAGAACTTTCTGCTTATTACTCAGGTCTAAAGAAATAGGGCCAATCCCTCTCGGTTTTTGTTTTAAAAAGGGAGCCTTGAGCTCTCTTTTTTATTTAGAGTGGGCAGACCTGTTTGATTTTCTCTCACTTGAAGATGTACCAACAAGATACGAGTACCTAGGAATCACAATATGAAACATGAATTAGATATTCATCAAGAGGACCCTTGGAGATTATTTCAGCGTTGGTACAGCAATGCTTCGGGAAAGGGAGTGACTGGATTTTCCGATCGGGCCTTGTACCCGTTCAGGCTATTGATGAGAAAAACCTACCCTCCTTTTCAGCTGCATGGCGGAGATGCGATGGTGCTTTCGACAGCCTCAAGAGAGGGCCAGCCCTCGGCTCGTGTTGTGCTCTACAAAGGGATATGGGAAGAGGGAGTTCTTTTTTACACGAATTACAATAGTCGCAAAGCAAAGGAACTCATCGCGAACCCAATAGCCGCGCTGGTATTTCATTGGGCGCTCCCCGAGCGTCAGGTCAGATTTGAGGGATCCATTGAAAAGGTCTCAAATGAAATCTCAGATCGTTATTGGGCTTCTCGCCCTCGCGGAAGTCAAATTGGAGGATGGGCCTCTGACCAGAGTGTGGCGATCGCCGATCGTGAGGAACTTCTCTTGAAAGTGAAGGCGATTGAGGAAAAGTTTCGAGGTCAGCCGGTGCCAAGGCCTCCTCACTGGGGCGGGTTTGCTTTAAAGGCCTCGTCAATCGAATTTTGGGAAGCCTGTCTTGCACGTCTTCATCGGAGAAGAAAATACGAAAAGAGGGATGGAGTTTGGGGGTCCTCTCTGTTGGCACCCTGAGATTTCAATCCGCCTCGATCGCTGGCTTGAGCCTATGTCTATTACCGTTTCATTTAGGCTTAGGTTTGAGTGTTCTTATTTTTTTGTATCTTTCGATCCATGATGAGCACCAATGTTCCATGACTGATCAAAGAGGCAACCATGAGGGGAAAAATGGCTTGGTGACGATCCGTCATTTCCATTACGATGACCCAAGCAGTGAAGGGGGCTCGAACAATTGCACTTAAAAATGCCGACATCCCTACCAGGACAAGTAGTTCATGATTGGGATAGGAAGCAATTGTTGCGAGCATAGATCCAATAGCGGCTCCTAGACCTAAGGATGGAGCTAAAAAACCTCCGGCACATCCGCTTAAGTGCGAAATCACGGTTCCAAAAAATCGGGCAACGATAAGCTCCCAGGTTGCGTGTTTTCCTTTGATCAGCAAATCTTCAATAACTGAGATTCCTCCACCAATCGAACCAGAGTCAATAAAGATAGCAATTGCAGCGACACAGACCCCAGTGACAATTGAAAACTTCAAGCGTGTATTGAGATAGTTTGGAAATTTTTCTCGCCAATTTATTTGAAGCATTTTGTGGAAAGGAACAGCTAAGAGGCCGCAGAATATTCCCAGGAGCATGGCCCAAGGAACTGAACTAAAGGGGACGTAGTCAATTTTTGGATAACCAAAATAAAGATATTTTCCAGATAACCACTGAGCTGTCATGCCACCAACAATGGCTGATGAAATCACTACGGTCTTAAATTGGTGAAAATGCTGATGGGCCAGCTCTTCGAGAACAAAAACAACTCCAGCCATAGGGGCGTTAAATGCTGCAGCGACACCTGCGGCTCCTCCCGCGACGATCCAGGAGCGGTGTTCAGTATATGGCCACAAACGGTGAAATTGCCGCCCTATAAAATAAAATAGACAAGCCGACATGTGGATCATTGGACCTTCCCGGCCCAATGATCCAGCGCCCAGCACTCCTAACAGAGAGCTGATGGCTACAACTCCGGCGATTTTCATATTCAAATTTTTGTTAATTTCTAATTTCTGAGAAATGGGATTGAGATTGAGGACATGAATAACTCGCGGGACTCCCGTGCCGCCAGCGGCTGGTCCAAATTTTTCAACGACCCAAGTCGCCAGAAAAAAGCAGACTGGAGACAAAATAAAGAGCCAAAAGGGATGAGTCTGAAAAATATTTTTGGAAATCTGAATGCACCATGCAAATGCTCCAGAATAGAGAACGGCAATGACACCGACAATGGCACCACCGGTCCAATAAGGAATACCCTGTAAATAGGGACGATGCTGGACAAGATGAACTAACAAATCTTTAAATTCTGAGAAATCAGGTAAATTTAGTCTTCTCTTGATTCGTAAAATCACGTCACTCCTACGAATTTTGAATGAGATTAGAGAGCTTTTACATAATCACTTTTCTTCACCTTGCTCAGATAAATCTATTTTCTCCTCATCCTCAAGATGTTTTTTGTGATGGGATCATGAACACCCAATCGAACTTCCACAATTCAAGCATCTGTAGCAGCTGCCATTTCTCACCGTGACATGTCCACAATCCGTACACATTGGAGCATCTCCCATCATTTGTGAAAGATGAGAATCCAAGTTATCTGGTGCACTCGCCGTACTTGCGACTGTTGAATGAGGTAAGGCTTCTGAATTCCTCATGACAGCCTTTTCTGCCGAAAGAGACAGCTGTTGTCCTGACTGAATGGATTCGTGTTCGTTTGTGTTGACCATTTGGTTTTGATTGATCACTAAGTCTTCTACGGCTGGCTTGACATGCACGAAATCAGTTTTTCCGAGATACTCCATGCCGATCACGCGGAACACATAGTCCAGAATGCTCGTCGCCTGCTTGATGTTTGGATGGTCGACCATGCCCTGCGGTTCAAATCGCGTGAAAGTGAATTTATCGACATATTCTTCGAGCGGCACTCCATACTGAAGTCCTAGCGAACAGGATATGGCAAAACAGTTGAGTAGGCTGCGGAATGTGGCACCTTCTTTGTGCATATCAAAAAATACTTCACCCAAATCGCCATCATCATACTCGCCTGTGCGAATATAAATCTGGTGTCCGCCGACTCGGCCTTCAACAGTTACACCTCGCCGCTTCTGCGGAAGCCGCCTTCGTCGTGGAGAAGCCATGCTGATTGCCGTTGCAACTGCTTCTTGGAGGTCCTTTTCGGTGTAAATGGCCTTATCTGAGGATGTCTCCTCCTGTTTGCTTTGTAAGGGCTGACTGAGTTTTGAACCATCCCGATAAACCGCTACGGCCTTTAATCCCATTTTCCAAGACTGTTCATAAATATCTTCGATCTCTTCAACCGTACATTCATGGGGGAGATTGACTGTTTTGGAGATGGCTCCACTGATGAAGGGTTGAACGGCCGCCATCATTCGCACGTGAGCCATTGGCTCAATAAAACGCTCTCCGCCTGGTCCACATTTGTTGGCGCAATCGAAGACAGCGAGATGTTCCTCTTTTAGCAAAGGGGCTCCCTCAAGTGTTTGCTGGCCACAAATGTGGGAGTTGGCTTCTCTTATCTGCTGTGGAGTGAACTTGAGTGCCTCAAGGACAGTTTGCTTGCCCTCACTCAACTGTTCCGACTTGATACCTAAACTTTTTATCCTCTCCTCTCCCAACACCCATGGGGAAATGGCCGCATGGAGGTCAAAGGAAGTTGGCAAGGCCTTGGTTATTTTATAAAGATCTTCATCCGTCAGGCCCTTTGCCTTCAGAGATTCAGTATTGATATGGGGAGACCCATGGAGAGTCATATGGCCAATTGCATAAGCGACGATGGCTTCGACTTCGTCGAGCTTATAACCCAGAGCAGTAAGTGCACGAGGGACTGATTGGTTCACAATCTTAAAGTATCCCCCCCCGGCGAGTTTTTTAAATTTCACTAGAGAAAAATCGGGTTCAACTCCTGTTGTGTCACAGTCCATTAAGAGACCAATTGTGCCCGTTGGTGCCAGAACAGTCGCCTGAGCATTGCGAAAGCCGTAAAGTCTTCCCAATTCGGCGGCATCGGTCCATGCTTCATGTGCCGCCTGTATAAGTCCCTTTGGGAGGGAGGATGAATCGATTTCGGCTACTTTTTCTCCGTGTTGACGGATCACCCGCAGCATGGATTCATCATTTTTCTCATACCCATTAAAGGCACCTTTGCTACCGGCAATGATAGCGCTGGTTTTGTAAGCTTCGCCTGTCATAATAGCAGTCAGGACTCCCGCCCAAGCTCTCCCTTTTGGACTGTCATAGGGAAGTCCTTTAATCATGAGAAGAGTTCCCAAATTTGCATATCCGAGCCCCAAGGGTCGATAATCATGACTGTTCAGTGCGATTCTTTCTGTTGGATAGCTTGATAAATCGACAAGGATCTCCTGAGCCGTAAAAAGAACTCGAACGGCGTGTCGATAGGCTTCCAGATTAAATGAGCCATCAGGCGATAGAAATTTTTCCAAATTTAAGGAAGCGAGATTGCAGGCGGAGTCATCAAGAAACATATACTCCGAGCAAGGGTTGCTGCCGTTGATGCGATCTGTCTCTGGGCAAGTGTGCCACTTTTGGATCGTGGAATCAAATTGGACTCCTGGGTCAGCGCACTTCCAAGCGGCATATGCTATTTGTCTCCAGAGTTCACGCGCACGATAGGTGTTAATCGTTTCACCAGAGGTGCGAGCCGTTGTCTTCCAGGTATCATCCTTTTGAACTCTCTCTATAAATTGGTCTGGAATTCGAATGGAATTGTTAGAATTTTGTCCGGCCACAGTTTTATAGGCTTCTCCATTAAAATCGGAACTATAACCTCCGTCGACAAGAGTCTGAACTTTTCTTTCTTCATTGACCTTCCAATTGATGAAGTCCTCAATTTCGGGATGGTCAATGTCGAGACACACCATCTTTGCGGCCCTACGAGTTGTCCCACCTGATTTTGTTGCGCCAGCTCCACGGTCAAGTACCTCAAGAAAGCTGATGAGTCCCGAGCTTAACCCTCCACCGGAGAGAGTTTCTTGACGGCCGCGTATCTTAGAGAAATTTGTTCCCGTGCCGGACCCATATTTGAAAATGCGTGCTTCTTGTTTAGTTAAGTTGAAAATAGCCATCAAGTCGTCTTCTACGCTCTGGATAAAGCAAGCTGAACATTGGGGTCTTTCGTAGGAATTGGCAATCTCACTGATTCGTTCTGATTTAAAGTTGTAAGCGTAATTGCCACCTGATCCTGTGATGCCGTATTCATGATGAAGCCCGCAGTTGAACCACACTGGGCTATTAAAAGCTCCAATCTGATTAAGAAGAATGAAAGCCAATTCCTTTTCAAATTGTTCTGCATCTGACTTGGACGCAAAATAACCACCAAAGTCTTCGCCGGAAGATCGAATTGTGTGAACGATACGATGGACCACCTGACGAATGGAGGTCTCGTGTCCAGTCCCTGGTACTCCCGCTTTGCGAAAATATTTACTGACGGCAACATCAGTAGCCAATTGCGACCAAGACTCAGGGACCTCAATATTTTCCATAGAAAAGACAGAGCCACCCTGAGCGTCCTTAATTTTGCTCGATCGTTTTGACCATTCAACCATATTGTAAGGATTTTGGTCATTGGGAACATAGTAGGCTTGAAAGGTCTGGCCACCCGTATTTACTTTTGTTCCCTCCCTTTTGGCTCGTGCTTCCTGTTTAAGAGCCATTTTGGGAGATTTCTTATTACTTCCTTCTTCCGTGAGAAGAGTATTCATAGGGATGTCCTTTCATTCGCTGGGAACTCTAAAATTTTGCCATCTTTAAACGAGGGGAAACCCCTCTTCATGTGCTCCAAAGAGAACACGCTGAAAAATGGCTGTCAATTAAAAGAACCACTATATCTAGTGATGCAAGACATCTTAAAATACAATATGTTGTGTAATCAAAGCCAGTGGCGGTCTTTAGACGAAAGCCTAGAATCGACACAAAAAAATAAAATTTTAGGCCAAAGCGTTAGGTGCGGGGAATAAGTAATCTGTTGCCAGTGTGTCAGTGGCGAGTGGATTTTTGCGCATATTGACATTAATCTTTGTGCAGGGGTCTAATCATCAAAAGGTAGGTGAAGGAGCATGGTCACGAGAGCAGTCCGTCCAGCTGATATTCGGTTGTGGTTAGCGAAAAGCTGGCGTGTCTACAAGAAAAGGCCATTTTATTTGTGGGTTGCTTTCGTCCTCTTTGCACTCGTGACAATTTTCCCCTCTTTTATGTCTCCCTTTGGGCGGATATTCGCTGGATTCTTGCTGCCACTTTTGGTGGGTGGCGCCTTTATTTTTGTCCATCGAGTCATACGATTCAAGCAAGCCACTTATGATGACCTTTTCTTTCCGTTTCATGAGACCCGCCTGGGAATGCGCCTGATGCCCGTTTCATTTGTCAGTCTCATTTTTTGGACGGCCATTGGGGCGATCGAATTTATGAATCGCCAGGCATCTGCATATCATCTGAATAATCAGGTAGGGAGAGCGATTTATCTCGCTTCTGTCGCTCTGAACACAGTTTTCTTATTAGGAGTCACACCTATATTGATTTTCTCTTCGCTCAACATTATTCAAGCCACCGCCCTCGCCTTTCGTGCGATGAGGCAAAATTTTTTAGTTTTTGCCTTCACTTGGGGCGGGGGCCTATTGAGTTACTATCTCTCTCAGGAATGGATTCTTCCATTTATTCCTGTGGGAGCTTTTCTCATGGTCTTTTGGTACATTAGTTTTGATGGATGTTTTATGATCATGGAGAATCCTCTTCGGCACTTAGCAAAGCCACAGGTTCGCAGGGCGAATCCACAGGAATCGGTGAAGAATTCAGTGAGCCCTTCAAGAGATTCAGTTGAGCTGCCTGACCAACAAGGGACAAAGAAAGAACCGAGTCGGCAGAGTCTGGATTACTATGATGATAGGTACAAGGCCTATGACGAAGGACCGGCGCCCCTGGAAGAGGAGCCATTTGATGACGATCTGACCGAAGAAATTGGCGAAATCACTGAAACGAAAACTGACACAAAGCGCAGACGCGTTTAATGGGAGTTTTCTTCGGGCGAGCGACGGATGACGTGTCTTTGATTTGTCTTTAAAACAATTTTGCGAATTCGAATATTTTTAGGAGTAATCTCCACCCACTCATCTTCGTCAATCCAATCCAATGCTTCGTCTAAGGACATCTCCTTAATGGGACTCAATTTGGTTGAATCATCAGAGCCGGAAGCCCGCATGTTAGTCAGCTTCTTTTCTTTGGTTGGATTTGCATTCAAATCGTTCTGGCGATTATTTTCTCCAAAAATCATTCCTTCGTAGACAGGAGTTCCAGCCCGAACGAAAAGTCTGCCGCGATCTTCAAGACCAAACAGAGCGTACTCAGTCGCGACACCGTCCCGATCTGTGACAATGGCTCCGTTAGCCCGACTGAAACGTTTGCCCAGATATGGAATATATTTTTTGAAGGTGCTGGAATAAATCGCTTCACCGCGGGTTTCTGTTAGAAGAAGTGAGCGCAAGCCTATTAGACCACGGGAAGGAATTTCGAATTCCAAGCGGACCCGATGTGAATTTTCAAACTTTTCAATGTTTTGCATTCTACCACCACGAGTGGAAAGGATCTCGGTGACGGTGCCCATTTTATTTTCGGGGATATCGATGAAGAATGACTCCTCGGGCTCCCACAGTTTGCCATCTTTTTGGACGGGAATAATTTCCGGTCGGCCGGCCATCAATTCAAAGCCTCTGCGGCGAATCTCCTCCAAAACAATAACCACCTGAAGTTCGCCACGTGCCTTGAGGAGAAAAACCTCATTGGAATCGGTCGGTTCAAGAGAAAGGGAGACATTTTGCAAGCACTCCTTCTCAAGGACTTCTTCGAGCTTTCGGCTCGTCAAGTAGACGCCTTCACGGCTGGAAAATGGCGAGGTATTCACCGAAATGCGAATGGCCACAGTTGGCGGATCCACCTGGATTCTTGGCAAAGCCTGTGTGACCCCAATCTCGGCAATGGTATCACCAATAAGAGGAGCCTCGGCCCCAGCGATTAAGGCAATGTCCCCAGCACGCAATTCTTTGGCTCGTTCCGTACCCAATCCCGAGAAGGTTTCCAAGGCGGTTACCATAAAAGGAAGGTTCTTCTCGCTCCCCATCAATTGGACTCTCTGACCTTCTTTTACGACTCCAGCCTCAATGCGGCCCACTGCGATTTGTCCCAAGAACGAGTTGTAAGTTCGATTCACGACGATCATCTGAAAAGGCCCATTCGCATTCACTTTGGGTGGAGGGATCTCCTCGACAATGCGATTGAATAGGGGCGAAAAATCTTTACCGATTGTACCTTTTTCTAGGCTGGCCCACCCACTGCGGCCACTGGCATAAAAGGTTGTAAATTGAACCTGCGAATCATCTTCGGCCAAATCGTAGAAGAGTTCGAGGATTTTTTCTTCGATTTCGTCCACTCGGGCATCAGATCGGTCAACTTTATTGATGATGACAATGATTTTGATTCCACGCTGGAGAGCCTTTCGGAGAACAAAACGGGTTTGTGGCAGAGGACCCTCTGCTGCATCGACAAGCAGAAGTGCTCCGTCAACCATAAAAAGGGCCCTTTCAACTTCGCCTCCGAAGTCGGCGTGGCCAGGGGTATCCACAACGTTGATTCGGGTTCCATTCCACATGAGGGAAGCATTTTTTGCTCTGATCGTGATCCCACGCTCTTTTTCAAGATCGCCCGAATCCATGACCCTTTCCTCGACGGCTTGGTGGCTTTGAAAGACTCCAGCCTGCTGAAAGAGTCCGTCAATAAGTGTGGTCTTCCCGTGATCAACGTGTGCAATAATAGCGATATTTCTAATATTCATAGTCTCTCTATGTGCCACAACCTAAAGCCCTTTGCAAAGAGAACCCAAAAAACGGCCCAACAATTCCGATGACCTTGCTCTGCCTGTTTGTTAATTTGGCTGCGAAAACCCAGAACTTGGCAAAGGGGTAGCCTTTGATTGACATTTTTAAGTCCTACAACATCCCCCCCGGAGCGACTGGTCACTTGAAAATTGGACCCCTTGCACTGTGGATGGCAAACCTTCCCAATGAATGGAGAATCAGTTGGAGCCATTCAGAGGACTGGATTTATGAGGCCATTCAAGAGCTCGTGATTGAAGACAGTCCTTCTGACTCTTTGGGATTAGGACTGCATCGCTTTGGTTTTACAGATAAATCGGATTCTCTTATCATTTCAGCCAGACTGAGCGACCGTTCCATGGTGGTTCGTCCCGATAATCCTTTGCTCGTTCCGGGTGGGGAGAGGATCACTTTTGTTTTGAGTACTCCTTTGTGGCTCGGCATTCACGATGGTGGCAGAGGTTGCTTTCTGACCGAGATTCCAACACATCGTCCTTCTGATACCTGGTTTGGTGAGTCTCCTGTCGAGGGCGAACTGTGCTATTCGACAAGGACAGCCGCGCGTTTACGTATTGAGGAGTTGCCGAAGAGGCATCATCGAGCGATTACAATGGTTGCTATTAGCAATCTGGATCGCAAGCCTTTGCTGATCGATCGTATTAAAATTCCGATGAGAAATCTGAGTCTTTATCGAGGAGAAGCGGGTTGGTTTTACACGGACAACCTATCGTACGAGTGGGAGGGGGAGAAGGATGAAATTAAAATGAATCTCAGAGGGAAGCCAGATTTGCCTGATCATCATTTGGTCCAGTCATCAGGACCACGCGATCCTCTGGAGAGTAATTTGGTGATCAGAACAGTCAGGTCCCTTTTGAGATCATAAGGGACAAAAGGAGGAAGCGCCCATGCCCGATCTACATTTGAGCAGTTTTAGCTGGCTAGCAAGAGCTTGGGAGGCTCTCTTGATCTTGGGCGGGGGATTTGTTGTTTCACGTGCAGTGACAGCCCTGATCGTTCGAAGCTTGCGATTCTTGGATCCACAGGCGCACTTGATTCTTAAAAAACTTTTGTTTTATTCTCTTTTCGGAGCATTTCTAGGTTGGTCCTTGCACCGCTTGGGTGTCGATTTCAAACTCTTGATAGGTGCTGCTGGTGTCTTTTCGGTGGCCATTGGATTTGCCTCCCAAACCTCCGCATCGAACTTGATCAGTGGGATGTTTTTACTCGTGGAAAAGCCATTTGTCGTTGGTGATACGATTCGGGTCAGTGAATGGGAGGGAGTTGTCATTTCGATCGACCTCCTTTCTTCTCGGATAAGAACCTACGATAATTTGATGGTCAGGATTCCCAATGAAACATTGATGAAATCTGGGATCACCAATTTAACTCGTTTCCCAATTCGTAGAACGAATGTTGAATTTGGCGTTTCCCTTTGTGAGGACTTGGAAAGAGTCAGAAATATCCTGCTGGATTTGGCTCACAAGAACCCTCATTGCCTCGATGAGCCTTTGCCACAGTTTTTTATACAGAATTTTGGGGAGTCTTCCATTTCTCTCAAGTTTTGTGTCTGGACCAATACCGAAACCTATGCTGAATTTAAAACGCAGTTTATCATGAATTTGAAGAAGAGACTCGACAAGGAAGCCATAGAACTTCCTATCCCCCAGAGAAGAGTGGTCACCTCTTCTTCAGGATCTAAGTTGGAACCTGGCTGAGGCAAACGATCCATTCGCAGTGGGGAGTCATGGGGAACTGATCGATGCCTCTTACTTGCGCCACCTGATATCCCAGATCACATAAAATGGCTATGTCCGAACAAAGGCTCGGAGTGTGGCAAGAAACATAGACCAAATGACGAGGACGATTTTTTCGATCATGGTCTTTGAGATGATCAAGAACACTTTTGAGGCCAGATCGGGGTGGATCAACCAATAACCCGTCGTAGGAATCCAGTTGAGGAAGCGCCAGCTTTTTGTTTGCGTTTCCGTACTTAAAATCACAAAAAATGGGCGCCTTAAGTTCTGATATAGACCTTTGGGCTCCCGCCAAGGCGAAACGATCCACGTCGAAGCCTATCATTTCAATTTTCTCCATGGCCAGTGGAATTGTGAAATTTCCGATACCACAGAAGAGCTCAATCCAGCGTTTTCCTCCGCATTCAAGAACAGAGTTAACGACCTCATTTACTAGTCGGAGATTTGCTCTGAATCCCGGTTGAGTGAAAGAGGCAATGGAACAATAAAGCGGAATGCTTTTTCCCGACAAGTCGTAAGTTTCAAACCAAGGGTGATGTTCTGCCTTGCCCAATGAGAGTCGCCCATTCTCCAGGCAGAGAGCTTTTCGCTTTTGGCCCACCTCGACTTGGGCTTTTTTCATCAGGCGCATGAGCCAATTTTGTTCATCAAAAAGATCCTTTACGTCTTTATTTGAAAAATCAAGCCATACGCCAAATGTTTCGGCTGGAGAGGTTCGCAACCGAATGGAACCTCTTTTAATGGGAGGCAGATCTGATCTGAATTCTTTGAACCATTTTCTAAGGGATGGAGAAAGTTGTGGGCAATCTGGCATATCAAGGACGTCTTTTGAGTTGAGGTGATAGAGCCCAATGAGACTTCCATTGTCGGTTGACTCAATGACTAAGTCAGTTCGATCGCGAAGACCAAAGGGGGCAATCCTAAGGATTTTTGGTTTGGATTTTAGGCTCAATCCAAAATTCTTAAGGCCGCTCAAAAGTTGGTCTATTTTGAGAGAAGTCTGGATTTCCCAGTCCAGATGATGACTGGGGCAGCCGGAGCAGAAAGGTGCTATTTCGCAGGAAAACTGAGATTGTATCATACAGCCCAATAGGGTTCGCATGGGCAAAAGTCAATTTGTTTGCTCAGAAACCTAGAACGATAGGGCAAACTTTCCAGTCACGCGAGTGACGTCGATCATCTTACTGTATTCTAAACCGGCTTTTAAGAAGAACAGTTTAATTTCTGTTCCCCCAAAAAAATGAATTCCGCTTGTCGAAGCCTTTGCTGACTGCTCGGTGGTCAGAGTGCTATCAAAGATATTTCCAGAACCCACGATGCGAAATTCGCCCGAGGACTTTAGCATTCCGATTCCAAAATAGGGTTCAAAAATCAGCAATTCTTTGCTTACGACAAATGCGAGGCCATTTGAGGAACTCGCCAGTTCCAGTTTTGAGTCAACAGGAAGATTTGCGGTGCTGCTGTTGTTGATAACCGTTGCAAAGTGAAGGGAGGTTCGAGACGTGTGGGCCTTTAAGGCTAAGCTAAATGGCAAATTAAAAACCGTATCTGTCATTGTCCAGCGAAGGCCAAAATTGGTGGTTGTAATTTTCATTGTGTCATTTCCTATTGAAGGGATGCCGCTTCCTTCAAAGGTAAGACCAAATGGTACAGAGATCTGGGCGACAATGCCTCCATGAATGAGATGGGCGTCGTCTGCCAGAGGGTCGGCTTCCTTGATGAGGGAATTAAGGCCGGGAGTTGTGGAAATTCCACCGGCAAGGCCCAATTCGAATCCAAACACTCTTCCTAGAGAACTGGCTCCGCTCACTGATGTGTGGACAAAAATTCCCGAGAAATCACCAATAATTTTTTTTAGATCGGCCTCATTTACGTTGTTAAAATTGAAATCTGCAGCCCAAGCCGAAGAACTGAACAACAAAAAGACAAAATTCAGAGTGATCAATGCGTTTTTGAGAATTGAACCGGGCATTATTGCGTCCCCCCGAAAGAATTTTTTACTCTATCCAAAAAAAAAGTGAACTCCGAACAATATTAGGTTGGAAATCAGATCCCGTCTATTACTTTACAACGGACTGATTTAAATTGGGGAAGAGCCAAGTTATGGATAAGAAACTGGATAAGAAGTTGGATAAGAAACTGGGTGAGGATTTTTATCAATATTTTCAAGCAATTTGGGCCGATCGATGGCCCGCACTCTATGAGTCCCTCCTTCAGAAGGAAAGGCAAGTTCTTTTCCATCCCTTTGGTCAGAGTGCCGAGGCGAACGCAGCGGATGAAATAGAGTGGTTAAAATCCTGCTTGTGGCTAACCCAGGATCGTCGCGATTGGATTCAGCAGAGGGATGGCGAGGGCTTGCTCAAGTGCTATGTTATGGATCCAGCCTCAGTTCTAGTTGGAAGAGCCCTAGAGGTTGGAGTTTCGGATCACGTACTTGATATGTGCGCAGCTCCTGGAGGAAAAACATTGGTTCTCGCGCAGGGATTGGGGAGTCAGGGCCTTTTAGATGCCAATGAGATATCCTTACCTCGACGTAAGAGGTTAATTAAAGTTATTCAGCAATATGTTCCTCAGAAGCGACGGGCGGGGATTTACGTCAGGGGAAAAGAGGGACTCAGGTATGGAATTAGCCAGCCAGATTGTTATACGCGCGTTCTTGTTGATGCTCCTTGTTCGGGGGAGAGACACTTGTTATTGTCACCTAAAGACTTAAAAGCTTGGAAGCCGAGTCGAATAAAATCTTTGGCTAAACGCCAGTACGGCCTACTGGCCTCTGCTCTTTTGGCTGCCAAGTCAGGGGGGCTCATTGTTTATTCGACTTGCGCCCTGAGCTATGAAGAGAACGACGGGGTCGTAGAGCGATTGTTAGCGCGCAAGAAAGGCGATGTCGAAGTTGTGTTTAGGAACGCGCCCAGTCCGTTCGCTGAAAAGACCAGCTGCGGATGGATTCATTTGCCCGATCGTTGTGGATTCGGACCTCTCTATTTTTCTGTTTTGAAAAAAATCTAGCTTAGAGAATTCTTCCGATGAAATTGCGCGACGAGTTCGATATGGGGAGTGTGGGGAAACTGATCAACAGGCTGGACTGTTTGAAGGTCCCAACCTCTGCTCTTCAGTTTTTTAGCGTCGGCTGCAAAGGCATGAAGATCGCATGATATATACATCATGTCTTGGAGAGTGGGAAATTCGGAACAGAATTGGTCTATTTGCGGAAACCCACCTCGGGGAGGGTCAAGGAATAAGTATTGGGGTCTCTGGCTCCACCGACGGATTGAATTCCAATTCTTTATACGATAAAGGTCCAATTGCTCGCAAAAAACACCTGGAAGTTTCTTCTTTGCTAGCTGCTCGATCGCCTCTTGTCCGTTCTCTCCGGCAAAAACCTGAGAAAAAGAGAGGCCACTGAAAATCTCTGTGAAGTTTCCTGAACCACAAAAAAGCTCAATCAGGGGGAGGCGTGGGTCTAAGCTACTGGCCCACGTCCTTGCCAGAGATTTCATGAGATCATTTTGTTCGTCATTTGCCTGGCGAAACGGTATTTTTTGGTTTGGGATGAGGTTCGCGGGATTCATGGCGTCGTCAAATTCTAAGAAAGACCACAGAAATCCCTCTTTCGGATTCCATTGCCTATTGGGAAGTTGGCTTATCAGTGACGCGAGAATAGAGCGGATCTTTTTATTCACAATGAGGCAGTCCGATATGGGCGCAAAATTCTTAGACTCGGACGAAACAAATCCTATACTCGTCCCGTTCGATTTTACTTGAATTCGATTGCGATAGCCATATGGCTGGGAACAGCTCGCAATCTCCAAGATCCGGGTGCTAGGGGAAACAACTTTGGCTCGCTCCAGTTGGCTTTGAACTAATTTTTGCTTATAAAAGAGTTGGGAGTGATAGCTGGCAATCATCCATGGGCACCCTCCGCACTTGCCGGCTTCATGGCCTTGATGTGGACAGAGTGGCGTGGTTCGTTGTGGACTTTTCTCGATGAGCTCCACGAGGCGACCAAATCCATAGTTTTTATGCATCTTGATCGGTTCAAATCGTCCATGGTCTCCAGGCCAGACACCGGGTACAAAGAGAACTCTCCCATCAGGCAAATCCAGAACTCCAAGACCTTTTCCTGAAAGATCTCTCACCCTTGCTACAAACACATTTGATTCTAATTTGGAATTTAGCATCATGATTTCAAGGTCCTATTCCCCCACAATCACTTCAACTTTAAAGCTAATGGAAGCGATAAAAGAAAAGTTCTCTGTTCGAGGCCAATTGCCAACCGGTTGAATGTTAAAGAAAAACCAGTTCGATTTAATTCGACGCCGAAAATTAGCTCCAGCAGAATACTCCTCGGAGTGGGGAGACGGAACATTATTTCCGGTCATTCTAAGAAAATACAAGAATGCCCAGTTGTCATTTATCTTCTGAATGAGATTGAGGGACTGATCAAATACATATTTTTCATCAGATCTAAGCCAGGAAGCGGTATTCTCAGAGCGGAATAACAAAGAATCTGAGATCTCTCTGTCAAACTCGAGGGATTCAGTGTGGCCAAAACCCTGAGAATTAAACCAGAATGTTGTTGCCGTTGCTCGAATTTCCCAAAATTCGGGCCACCAAGTGCGTCGGACACGCAACCTCACATAAGGATCTGGAGGTATGACCAGTTTGATACCTGTATCTGCTCCCAGATTCCACTCTTGCGGGACTTCAGGGAGATAGCGGAGTCCCGCAGTGTAAATGTCCTTACCCAGGGATTCGCCCACCGTTTGTTTGTCCCCTTCTCGGTCGTCTCTAAAGCTTCGTGAGAAGTTTTGCATGACAAGGTTGAGTCGCCTTTCGGTGTTCGGTAAAGCAATTCGGGTACGAATATTGGCGGCATAGGTGTCGCCCGAATAGTCTCTAAAATTAGAAATCAAGTTGATTCGAATTCGGCTCTCAGATAGAGCCTCCTCGTCGATGCGACTTGATCCGAAAAATGTGTCCAGTTGCTTTGAAAACTTATGAAGGCGCAAACTCAGTTCCTTTTGAGATTGATCAGCCTTGTCAAGAAATCTCGCCGGAGGTTCTGGTTCGCCATCTGGATGGACAAAGTCCGGCCCTGTGGGGGAGGCCACAGCCGTCAGGCACCAAAGAGACAATGTAAACACAATAGAGCTTCGCACGAGGCGACTCTAGGGGAGGTTTTTGACGAGGTCAATGAATCCTCTCATCTTGCTGGAGAGGTCAAAATTGACATGTTTGAGTCTTGGGACTAACGTTCCCCTAAAAGAGACCATAGACAATAGCAAATTAAGGGGTTTGATGATGGATTTCATTTTTACAGCAGAGGGCCTTACGGCTCTGGCGACTCTTTCGGTGATGGAAATCGTTTTGGGGATAGATAATATTATTTTTATTTCTATTCTGGTATCTCAACTTCCCTCTGTTCAACAAAAGAAAGCCCGATCTCTGGGAATTTTTTTGGCGCTTTTTTTGAGACTTATCCTCTTGTTTTCAATCACCTGGATAATGGGGCTGAAGGAGCCATTTTTTACTCTTTTTGAAAAGTCCTTTTCCGGAAGAGATTTGATTCTTCTGGGCGGCGGGCTTTTTTTGATTTTTAAGTCAACCATCGAAATCCACAATAAGGTTGAGAGATCCGAGGAGGTGGCGAGCATTCACAGCCCCAGTGCGAGGGGATTTTTTTTAGTACTTTTCCAGATCATTGTTTTGGATCTTGTTTTCTCATTCGATTCAGTTATTACGGCAGTAGGGATGGTACAACAGGTGCCAATCATGATTACGGCGATGTCTTTGGCGATGCTAGTGATGCTACTGTCGGCGGGAGCTATTTCAGGTTTTGTGGATAGACATCCCACGGTTAAGATTTTGGCATTGTCTTTTCTATTGATGATAGGAGTGATGTTGGTCGTAGAGGGAATGGGCGGACACGTGAGTAAGGCATATATTTACTTTTCCATGTTTTTTTCGCTATCCGTCGAGTTATTGAATTTGCGATACCGGATGAATCGCCCTTTGCCAGGGATCAAACTTGAAGCCAAAAGGGAGGCGAAATGAAGAACAGAATGAAGTCGGAAAATAATTTGAATCAGTATTGCCTCTTGTTTCTGTCGGCGGTGGCGGCCACGGGAGCTCTGATTTACACCCGTACCATTATGATCCCGTTTGTCTTTAGTATTTTCTTTTTTGCTTTGACCTCTCCGACGGTCAAATGGTTGCAAAATCGAACACGGCTCCCCCGATGGCTTGCTCTCACTTTTGTTTTTTTGAGTGTTTGTTTGGTGAGTGTCGGCCTTATCTTAATCATTACATCCTCAATCGGGAACTTTGTAAGTGGTGCTGAATCATATAAAATTCGTTTGTTTGAGCTCTTTGCGACTGTGCTTGAAAAAGCAGGGGATTATGGTTTTTCCTCAGATAAGGAATCTATCATTGCCCAGCTAAAGGATCTCCCTGTTTTTGCATTTTTGCGGACGCTGACCGCAGAAATAACAGTGCTGTTCAGCAATTTCTTTTTGATCTTAATTTTTTTGATTTTTCTTCTGGCTGGGGAAAGTGCTGAGCGAAAGCCTCATCCAGTCTTAGACGAAGTGTTGAACAAGATTTCCCGATATTTGGTTTTGAAATCTTTGCTTTCTCTCGTCACTGGAGTGGGAGTTACTCTGATCTTGATTGCCTTTGATGTTGAATTGGCGGTTCTCATCGGGCTTCTGACTTTTCTGCTGAATTTTATTCCAAACGTTGGGTTTCTTCTTTCAACAGTTTTGCCCTTGCCTCTCATTTTCATTGAGTATGGATTTGGGGGGAGATTTTTAGCTGTCTTAATCCTTTCACTCATGGTGCAGTTGATAATGGGAAATTTTTTAGAGCCGAGGTATTTGGGAGAAAGCATGGATCTTCATCCTGTTACCATACTTGTGTTTCTTATATTTTGGGGTTTGGTTTGGGGGGTTGCTGGTATGTTTTTGGCAGTTCCAATTACAGCGGTGATGAAAATTGTTTTGGATCGGTTCTCGACGACAAAACCCGTTGCGGAGCTCTTGGCGGGGCGTTTCTAGGCCAGTATTCTTTCAGATCGTGACGGCGTCATGAGCTTTTTTTATCGTGGGGCGTGCATGTGGCAGACAGTTGTGCTTTTAGGTGTGTCGAATATTTTTATGACCTATGCCTGGTATGGGCACCTCAGGGATTTTAAGGGTAGGGCTCTCATCTTGGCTATTCTTGTGAGCTGGGGAGTGGCCTTTTTTGAGTATTGCTTCCAAGTGCCGGCGAATCGCATTGGATCCGAATATTTTACCTTGCCGCAACTCAAGGTTATTCAAGAGATCATCACAATGACCGTATTTTCTGGTTTTGCCATCTTCTATATGGGGGCTCCTCTGAGTCGAAACTATCTTTACGCTTCAGTCTGCTTGATTGCCGCAGCTTATTTTATTTTTCGAGATGGCCTTCCTCCCGTTGGAGGTTGAAGCACATTTAAACTGGCCCGCTTGATCGTTGTTCCAAACTCCAAGGGACCCTGACTTAACTAAATCTCAGGAATCCAGGATCTTCAAACATGCGTCCGGCAGCAGCGCTCACGTTGTGAGCACTGCACCAAGCCGAACTCGATCCTGAACCCCTGAGATTTAGTTAAGCCAGCTCCTTGTGTGTTGGACACAACAGAATCACCGAAGGCTTGCGGGCCAACCGCAGAATTAAGATTGGGATCTTTCGTTGCACGGGGGGGGGGGGGGGGTCACCAAAAATGAAACTTCCGAACGACGGTGGTGCAACTTATTTTTATGAGTCTAGACACCCTCCTTATCACCAGATCATCTGACAGTGAGAGCTTCCAAAAGGAAGATTTTGATTTTGATACAGTGGTTGGCCCGCAAGCCTTCGGTGATTCTGTTGTGTCCAAAAGACACAGGGAGCTGGCTGAACTAAATCTCAGGGGTTCAGGATCGAGTTCGGCTTGGTGCAGTGCTCACAACGTGAGCGCTGCTGCCGGACGCATGTTTGAAGATCCTGGATTCCTGAGATTTAGTTAAGTCAGGGTCCCTTGGAGTTTGGAACAACGATCAAGCGGGCCAGTTCAAAAGTAGTACCTGGCACCCACGCCTAAATTAGCAGCTAGGCCGGTATCTTCTATCAGGTCAACAATCAGTGCCACTTCGCAAAATATGTCTACTGGACTTGATCGGACTTTATAAAGAAATCCGCCCGATAGACGGGGGCCAAAATTATAGTCGTCTTGGCGAGATTTAATCTGTATGCGAGCTCCCAATCCCCAAAAGGAATCGATTCCCACGCCGTCGATATGGAGAGTTTTTTGGTGGTGTCGCAGAAATGTTGAGTGAAAATAGGTACGGTGCCCTCCAAAATTGAAGGCTAAGACAGCATCTATGGACTGGTTTTGGCTGGTAAAGTAGTTCCCGGAAATCCCGATGGGAGCACCAATCACAAGGCCCAAGCCCAGCTCACGGGCATCGGCGGTAGCATTGAGAAGAGTGAGTAGAAAAATGAAGGAAAAGGATATAGACCAGATTGTAGAAGAGGGAAATCGTTGCACGAGAATCTCCTTCGAAGAATTTTCAAGAATGTCTTGTGTCTCTCAAGAGTTCCCATTCTACTTGGAAATGGATTATCATAAAGTAAAACTTCATTTGATTGCAAATAGGGATGACCTCCCTTATGGATAGCGAGGGTATATTGAGAGGGACTGTTTTGGGCCTTTCAATTGGCGAAATGAATCAGGGGGTGAGAGCTCATGAAGGCAGGTAGGAAATCCTCAGTTAAAATTGGAAAAATCGATTTTAAAAAATGGACGGTCACTTCTCTGATTGTCTTTTTTTTGATCGTTTTTGATCAGGTTATGAAAGAAGTAGCAATATTCTATCTTCGGGGTCAGCCACTGCAATCTTTTTTTGGAGATGTTTTTCGTCTTCAATATGCTGAAAATAAGGGTGCTTTTCTGAGCCTGGGATCGAATTTATCGGGGCCCTCTCGATTTTGGATTTTAGGAGTCATTGTTCTTGTTTTTTTAAGTCTCTATGCCTATCAATTGCTGAAGGGTTCGCCAACGAAGCTTGTGGTTTTTGGGATTTCTTTTGTTATGGGAGGAGGGGTTAGTAATTTGTTGGATCGCTTTTTTCGCGCAGAAGGTTCAGTTATTGATTTTATGAATATGGGTATCGGCAATTTGAGAACGGGAATCTTTAATGTTGCAGATATGGCCATCGTTGTCGGAGTCAGTCTTCTTTTTTATGACTCCTGGCGAGTCAAACGACAAGAGAAAAAGGCCTGAGGCCAGAGTCCAGTGTAACATTAATTCCCATATAAAAAGAATAGGCGCTCTCGATCCACTGCACTTAATCCGATGAGTGTGGGAGTAAGCTGAACTTGACCGATTGGTTTCAGGGTTGTGTCCCCAGGAACTTTGGCAAAGGCAGTGGGAGGGTAGAGCATGGCTGAGAGTGGATCAAAGTCAAAAACACTGCCGCGATATTCATGAATAAGTGAGTCAGGCACCTCGGCAAACTGTGGCCAATAAAGGGGATCTATGTTGTTCCAAACGATCTCCAGATAATGAGTGCGATCTGGTCGTGAATGCTCATGAACAAATCCGAGGGCATGCATGAGCTCATGAATAAGTTCTTGGCGTCCACATTTATCAGCAACCATAATAGGTTGTTTGCCACCCGTGCGACCAATATAAGAGGCGCAGTGTGTGTCATGAGGAATAAAAACAACTGCATCCTCGTCCTTGATTTGAATCGGAACAAAGCGAATGACCGTATTCTCATTAAAATAGTTAATTGCTTTCATCACTCGGTCCGGATCCTTGAGATCTTTATGGATCGCATAGGGAATAACATTGGAATCCCAAAGCAAGGGCTTTTCTGGACGGTGCTGAGCCCTTTTTAATTCTCCGGCTCCTTCAACCTTGCCCAAGAGCACATCACCGTAGGCAATCGCCCAATCATTGTAGATATCGTATGTGATAAGAGATGATTTTTCCTTAAAGGGATTCGAGTCGGCAATTCGGTTCTTATGAGGAACAGCAGGTTTGAGAGGTATTTGTTTATCCTTATTAGGGGGATATTCGAAATTTACGTGCTCGTTTTCATTTCTGAGAGCCGAACCTTGGGAGACAGAAACTTGATGTTGAGGCTGCACTTGAGGATCCACCAGAGGAATTGATAATTTGGGCTCCCCGATTTGGCGAGGTCTAACCTGAACCCACCAAAGGTAACCAAAGGCGCCAGCGACTAAGGATAGGACCAAAACCCCTTTTATCTTCATGCCGAGACAATCCAGCCCGCTGGGGCTGGTCGACGAGCTCTTTGTAGGTCTTTAAGATTTTGCCTCAATAATGTTGTGATGGGGCCATCAGGGGCTTTGAGCGGATAAACAGTTCCATCAGCTTCTCCCAGGAGCTCCACGGCAGTAATGCCGGCAGCTGTTCCAGAAATAAAACACTCAGAGCATAGGCCTGATTCTATTTGCGAAGTCAGTTCATTGATAGGGATGGGCCTTTCTTCAACTCGAAGACCTAGCTCACCTGCTAAATAGATAATTGAATCTCGAGTAATACCGGCCAATATCGAATCACTCAGAGGAGGAGTGACGACACAGTTATCAATGACTGCAAAAAAGTTCATACCCGTCATTTCTTCAATGTATTTTCCGGTCATTGAATCCAGCCAAAGTGACTGGTGAAAGCCCTGTGCTTTGATTTTACGATCGCTCAGTAAACTGGAAGCATAGTTGCCGGCCGTTTTCACAGAGCCAGTTCCTCCGGGAGATGCGGCTCGTCGATATTGCCTTTCAATCATAACCTTGACTCCCCCAGGGGCCGAAAAATAGTTGCCCGACGGAGAACCTATCAGAAGAAAAAGGTAGGAGTTAGCTGGTCTGACTCCGAGACCGACCTGTGATGCGATCATGAAAGGACGCAAATAGAGGTTGAAATTATCTCCCTCCGGAACTAGCGGGGTGGCGAGACTCGAAAATTGAACGACTGATTCGAGAAAGCTTTCAACGGGGAAAGGGGGCATTGCTAGTCGTTCTGCGGAGCGATTGAATCTGTGCGCGTGGTCCAAGGGGCGAAACAGATTGAGGCCATTTGTTCCTCTATAGGCTTTGAGTCCCTCAAAAATTGTCTGACCATAATGAAACACCATGGCAGCAGGATCGAGAGAGAGTTCTTTGTATGGTTGAAGCTCAAGAGATTGCCAAGAGCCTTCTTGAAAAGAACCTTTAATCATAAATGGGCAGAAGAATTTTCCGAATCCCCACTCCGCAGGTAGCTGAGTTTTCGAAATTAGGCTGTGAATAGATGGATCTATCTGAAGGTTCAAATTTAGACTCCTGAATTGAGCGCTTGAAAACGATCCATAAAAGCAAGTAGGCGATCGATGTCAGAGCGATTGTTAAAAAAATGCGTGGCAATTCTTAGGCCACCTTGACGAAAACTCACATGGATATTGTTCTCTGTTAAGTAATAGAGGAGCTTCTCTGCATTTGGAACTCTCAAGAGAACGATCCCACTGTTAAATGTGTTCGTGTCGCCTTTACGGGACCTTTTACTCAGGATTTCAACGGAGGGCAACTTGTCTTGAATTTCTTCCACGAGATATTCAGAGAGTTCAAGAATCCTCTGGCTAATTGATTCGGCCCCGATGCGGTTCAGTTCTCTTATTTGGTTGCGAAGAGCCGCAATGGTCGCAATGGGCGGAACTCCCAGTTCAAAGGCGCGGGCAGTCTGCGCAAGATCAACGTGAAAATTATCCATGTTCATTGGTTTTCTGACCCCGAGCCATCCGGCCAGAGGCCAGCGGGCTTCTTGATGTAGTTTTTCATCCAGAAACATCAGAGAGAGCCCAAAACCGCAACACATCCATTTATGGCAACTGGCGGCAAGTGCTGTGATGCCCGAGTGAACGGTTCGAACGGGAAAGGCCCCGAGCGATTGAGTGGCGTTGACAATCAAATAAGATTGAGAACGACGGCAGAGATCACCTAAAACATCTAAATTCTGTCGAAAGCCAGTACCGTATTGAACCGCGCTCGTCAAAGTGATGGAAGGGGGAGACATGGTTAAGGTTTTTTCTAGATCTACAGCAGAAACCTGATTGACCTGGAAACCATGATGTATCCAAGCCAGCGTCGTCGATGGAAACTCTTCTTTGCAGGTGAGGACTGACAGAGGCTTTTTTTGCCTAAGAAGAAGTTCTTTAAAGGTCATGGCCAGTAAATTCATGGCAAGACTTGTGTTGCTCGTGAAGGCAATTTCAGATTCGTTGTGAGCTCCGATAAAAGGAACTATATCATTTCGACTTTCCTCAATTTCTTCCAGTGTTTTGAGCCAATGAATATCGCCATGTTCGAGTAGCTCAGAATAATGCGTCTGATAAGCCTTCCACGCAGCTTGTGATAAGGGACCTGCGGCGGCAGTCAGCAAATAAGTTTGATTCTGTGCAGCGGGAAATTGAGCCCGCTCCATTTCCCAATTTGGGGACATCTTTGTACCATCCATCTAAGATTAGCAGAATGGCGGTGATTCTAGCTGTGTAATGGTCAATCATCAATCCTAAAATACTTGGCAGGAAAGTGGTCATTGGCCGATTGTTGGGTGTCTTGGTTTTAGAAGGGGCGTTGCATTTGTGCCAAAGATCCATCCTTCATGTAGGACCAATACCACCTGAAGACATTTAAATCAGAAAGTTTTGGTTTCTTTCCATAGCAAAAAAAGGAGTAGAGAGCTTCAACTTCTTTGAGATCAACTTGTACGAATCCTTCCGAACTTGTCGCTGGCAGGAGGTGGGCAAATCGGCGAGTCTCAGATGCGTAGATCGTCGAGAGAATTCGAGCCTTTTTCTGGTAGGATTTTTCGGTGAGATGAATTCGCAAAGAGGGGAATGCGTTGTAAGCAGAACTGAATACAGGGACTTTCGTAAAAAATGCCCGGTGAACCGCAAGAGAGACGTCTTGATGGTGAGGATGTCCGTACTCTCCCAGAATATTGTGGGTAAAAACTCTGTGGGGAGTTAAGACCAAGTTGAGTTTTTGAATCAGAGTTGCAACATCTAGTCGTTTTTCATAGAGATCTGGATATTTCCACCAATGGGCCTTTGCAACACCCAGTTCCTTGCAGGCGCTTAAAAACTGGCGATGACGGCGTCGGCCCATTCCGTCGGCATTGCCATCTGTTACGCAGATCACTTCCCAGGGCCTTTGGCGAGGGCGACTTTGGATAAGGCCTGAAAAAAATAGAGTTTCGTCATCGGGATGAGCTGTAATGATAAGATCTGATTTTTTTCTTTTCATATGCTCCTCTTCAAGAAATAATTGTGCCTATGGAAATAATTGTCGGCAAGGGATTGCAAGATTGGGTCGAGCGAGCAGATAGCTGGTGTCTGAGAGCCTATACTTTAGATGAGTGTCGTTCCTTCTACCTTCCAGCAGGAAATACGCCAGTTCCCCTTTATCGCAATTGGGAAAAATTGCGGCCCTCCTTTCTTCGTGAGTGCAATCTCTTGCAAATTGACGAGGTTCTTACTGGGCAGAAGAAAGGCGTATTCAGTCGTTTTTTTCAGACTGAACTTCCAAGTTTGAGCAATGCAGTTGTCCCACCGAATAGTGAATTCTTTCAAGCAGATGCGGCTGTTTTGGGACTGGGGAAGAACGGTCATTTGGGTTTTCATGAGCCTGGATTGCCAGATTCAGTTTTTCTGGCTTGCGTGTCATTGGAAGAGATCACTTGTTTGAATTTGGGTCTTGAGCATGAGTCTTGGGGACTCACCTATGGTCTAGGAGCATTTCTTCGTTGCAGGAGAGTACTTATGATGGTCCGAGGCGAAGAAAAAAGAGAAATTTTAGAAGCAATTCTGAGACAGGATAATTCAACTCCCGCAGCTCAATTGCTTCGGCTGCATCCCGAGGTGACGGTTCTTTGTGATGACCTATCACGTCCATGAAATTGACGACACGCCCAAGAGGCAATTTTACTATCAAAACAATCAATTAAGAATTTTGGAAAAATAATTTTGAACTTTTTCCATATTGATCTTATTGAATGCGTTCGAAAAGCTCATCCATACGGAAATCCCATTGAGATCAGAGAATTGCGGGGGTAGGTAGAGAGGGGCGTCAACCAATCCCTCTTTGTGTTTGGCATAAAGAAGTGGGACATCCACGACATTGAGTTTTCCTGTAAATAGGTAGGGAATGAGTTCAACTCGCCCTGCTTTCATGGCAGTGCGAATGAAATTATAATTTTCGACAAAGCCTCGAACGTACGAAATATCCTTCGTAAAAGGAGCTCCGCCCTTTAGATCTCCACCGCGCAGGGTCCGTTGGCAATTTTTGAGAGCTTCCGATTCACTGTATCCTTCGGTTCTGAAAAATTCGATAAGTTCAAGTGCATCTGCTCCATCTTCGGCCTTATCTATGGCCAGAACGCGATCGTTGATGGCCCGGGCCCTCGTCGGATAACTAGAGAAAGTGAACAACTCAAGCAACACAGCAAGTCCTTCCTGGGTTGCTGTTGTGCGAGGGGGGCCCTTGGCCAGGTGCGTACAGAGGTGTTGTTTGAGACCATTCAGAGTTGTTCCAACATGTACCCAGCCTTCATGAACCTCTAAAACTTGAATATCCTTCAGGGAGAAAAAGGCATCTGTTTTTATTTTGATATAATCACTCCCAGCCGCCGCATCAGCTAAAATGCCGTCGGAGAGAAGAGCGCGAACGGGATCGTCTTTAAAATAGGCCTGAAATCTTTCGTTAAGAATGGCCACTGTGTCGACAGCGGAAATATTCTTTTCATATTGGCGACCCAGTTGTTTGTCGTCAATTCCAGACAGTATTTCATACATGAGCGTGGCGACTTCGCGAATCGTTGTCTCACCGTCAATAAATGTTTCCTTGGGACTTCCGTAAAGCTGGCGTGAGCAATGATAGAATTGCTTTGTTCCTCTCGCTAACAGCATTTGAATGACTGTCTGATATTCTTTGCAGGCCAGTTGCATGTGGTTACCCAGAGGATCTTCAGGTCCGAGATCGTTCTGAATTGCTTTCATGATATCTTCAAACTCGATAATTTTTTTTTCAGGATCGTAGCCGAGCGGACGAGCCAGGTATTCCTCGCGGCCGATTCTTGGAAGATCTTTAAAGTCTGATTCAACAATAAATTTTTCGACTTCTATCGGCCATTTAATGGCCTCCAGAATGCGGATGGGTTGCTGAGCTTGCACGATCGCGTCAGAGAGCTTTTTCAATTTTTCTTTGTAGGTTTTCCAAGCCATTTGCCAGATTGTACCAAATGAATGTTAAGAATTCAGTAAAAAGCGTTGTTACGGGCCTCAGTCGGTCGAGAAACACTTGAATCCCGCCTAAATATATTTTCTATTTGGAGGGAGTGTGCTTGTGCTGTGGAAGAAGGAAAGTGGGGTATTTTGCTTGCGTCAGAAAGTTTTGCTTCTCGGCTATAGAAAAAATGCCATAAAGGCGGCCAAGAGTCTGGGGATTGATGTGGACATTGCCTGTTTGGGAGGCGAGCCATCTCCGGCACATACCTATCCTCTCAATATTTGGCAGTCTGAATCTGAGGAAAAACTGACAGAACAGATAGAGGATTCGTTCGCGCCTGGAGATTTGGGGTATGCTGCAATCCTTGCACTCACAGAAAGATCAGTTCCATTTGCGGGAAGGCTGCGTGATCAATTTGGGGTTTCGGGAATGTCTGAGTCCTCAGCGAATTTGTGCCATTTTAAGAACCAAATGAAGGATGTGGCTCGAAAAAACGGAATTCGAGTGGCTGATCATGCGGTCATTACTCCGGAGACCGACATGGATCTTCTTATTGAGAAGTGGGGGTGGCCACTTGTCATAAAGGAAGCCGGACTATCGGGTAGTCGCGGCATGAAATTTTGTTGGAATAGATCGGAGCTAGTTGAGGCCTGGCATGTTGGCAAGCTAGTTGAGGCTTTAGTCCACGGGAGAGAGATGAGTATTGAGAGCTTACTTGTGAATGGCAAGGTGCGCTTCACAAACTTTACGGCTTACCATCGTTTGTTCGAGATGAATCTAGTTCCAGCGAAAATTTCAAAAGAAGTATCGGAAGATTTGCTGGATTTTAATCAGAGAGTTCTCAGTGCCTTTGGGATTCAATCAGGAATGACACATCTTGAGCTTTTTTTGACTGATGGAGGACCTGTGTTTGGAGAGCTTGCAGTGCGCCCACCGGGTGGTCACATCCTTTCTCTGATTGAGAAGTGCTATGGATTTGATCCTTGGAAATCAGTTTTACAGATTGAACTGGGGAAGGAACCAGATTTGTCGTCGTGGTCGGGAAAGTATGCAGGTGCCTGGATTATTCATCCCGGAGCGGGAAAATTAGTTCGTATCCAGGGGAAAGACGTTATTTCGCAAATGCCAGAATTGGAGAAGCTCAGATTGAAGGTTAGTTGTGGACAGAAGATTTTGCCGCGGGTCGGCTCGGGAATTGAAATTGGTCACGCCATTTTTACAGGTGACACCTATGAGCAAGTCGCTCAGGCGCTGGATTTAGCTAGGGAGACGCTTCTATTTACGGTTGAAAGTCCCTCGGGGTAAAACAGATTGAATGATGGCATTCCACGATGTAGATTTTTACCTGCTATAATGGGAGGTGGTGTGAAGTGTATTATTGTTTGTTGATTGCTCTTCTTTGGATAGGTGGTTGTTCTCACTTTCAACCAAAAGTAAAAGAGGTCGAAGAATCCGCTGGTGAGCCTTCTTTTTGCCGGAATAATTTTTTTCAGGAGAAGAATGGAAAAGAGGTTGTTCCTTTTTGCCCCGTTTCAGAAGGTTTGGTTCTTCTGCCCGCCACGTTTCCTCCTGCGCAGATATTTTTGGGATATGTTCCTCAGCCTTCCCATGTTCAATTTTTGAGAGATCTGTTGGATAAATTGGTCGAAGATTCTCATCGACCTCAGGTGATAGTCACAGTTCCGAGGCACGATAATGATGAGGCCTACCGTCTCTTCAAAAAATATCTGGAACCACCATACTCCAGTTTTGTCCGTTTCCTTTCGATGCCATCAGATGATTCTCTTTGGACACAGGATTATTTTGAAGTCGGGATATCAACGGTGTCAGGTCGGGGAACCATTGTGGATCTTCCTTCTCAGGGATTAGAGAGCGAGTCCATTCCTGCTTCTCTTGCTTTGAGTTGTCAGATGGGGTTAGTTCAGCCTGAAAATGTGATTGACCAAAAAAAGCTCAAGGGTCAAAGTGACTTTGGCGGGAATATCGAAGCCTTTCCAGGTAATTTTCTGGTGGTGGGAGATCACTTGAGCTCTTCAGCCCAAGATCTTCTCGAAGTCAATCTTTCTCAGGATATATTGAGGGTCAATACAAGCTGGGGAGAGCCGGGTCAAATAGATGAGATGTTTACGGTCTTGCCAGACCGCCAGAATAACCAGGGCCATTGTGGATTTTCGATTCTCTATTCTTCTCCTGAACTGGCCTTAAAGATTTTGCGGGAACAAGGATTGGAATCTAAGAGGAGCCGGTTGAGTCCACCCATTCCCGAAGGCGAGGAATCGATTCCTGTTATTGAGCGAGTTGACTTTAGTGAGTGTTATGGACTTTTGAAAGACGAGGCCTATAAGAATTCAAGTAATAAAATTCGCCAGAAATGTGAGGAACTTTTAAAGGCTAATAGCGCGTATGCAAAGTCTATCAACGAAAGTCTTGGCCAGATTATTGAATCCATTGAAAAACGCACGAACTGCTCAGCTATAAAGAGCATTCCTATGCCGGTCCTCTATGGTCCAGAAAAAATTAAGGGTCAATACGGCACGAAGGAGGATTATGCTATGAACGTTAATCCAAACCCAATTAATCTCATTTCGTTAGGACAGGTGGTTGTTTTGGCGAAGCAGGCCTATCCTCCCTTCGACGAGTATGTCTTGGAAAAAATAAAATCTTTGGGTCTAGATGTTCATTCTATCGACGGTAGCTATGTTCATTATTTGCGCGGCGGAATTCATAGCACTTCGAACGTGGTGAGAATGTGTCGTCCTCCTGATTCTGATAAATAGCTCATCTGAAAGCTCCTGTAGATAGGAACCTGTGCAGAGAGAAGACCAACCTGGCCCAGTCCATCCAAAGGCTTGTCGCAGGCTGGACCTTGTCAGGCCTATCCTGATGATTGATACTAATCAGCGTGGAGGAATCCGTTATGCGTAAAAGTTTTGTTATTGGATCTGTTATTGTTTCTGCACTTATCCTGGCCTTTTCAATTATCAACCCATCGGCTCTTTGGTGTTTTGTTGTCGTTGGCCCTTTGCTGATCATTGGCTATCACGATTTGTTGCAAAAATCTCATACTGTGCGCAGAAATTTTCCACTCATCGGAAACTTTAGATATCTGTTTGAGGCAATCAGGCCTGAGATCAATCAGTACTTCGTTGAGTCAAATACGGACGGAGTTCCGTTCAGTCGGGAACAGCGCAGCCTCGTATATCAGCGCGCGAAAGGAATGCTGGATACTCTCCCCCTTTGGGACTCAAAAGGATGTCTATCAATTGGGGTATGAGTGGCTCAATCATTCGTTGATTCCATCTCATGTTGATCCGAAGAGTTTGCGTGTGAGCATCGGTGGCCCTGATTGTAAGCAGGTTTACAGTTCCAGCATCATGAATATCTCAGCGATGAGTTATGGAGCCTTAAGTAAAAATGCCGTTTTGGCCCTCAATGGGGGAGCAAAGGATGGTAACTTTGCTCACAATACGGGTGAGGGCGGGCTGAGTCCCTATCATCTGCAAAGCGGTGGGGACATAACTTGGCAGATTGGAACTGGATATTTCGGTTGTCGCAGTCCAGATGGAAAATTTGACTCGCAGCTTTTTAAGGACAAAGCTCGTCTCCCTCAGGTAAAAATGATTGAAATAAAGCTCTCTCAAGGGGCAAAGCCCGGTCACGGGGGGATACTTCCCGCCGCCAAGGTGACAAAAGAAATTTCAGAAATTCGAGGCGTACCCATGGGTCAAGACGTGATGTCGCCTCCTGGCCATACTGCCTTCAGAACTCCCATCGAGTTACTTCAGTTTGTTGGTCGGTTGCGCGATCTCTCCGAAGGAAAGCCTGTTGGTTTCAAACTTTGTCTCGGAAAAAGACATGAATTTTTGGCGGTCTGTAAGGCCATGATTGAGACTGGTATCACACCTGATTTTATCACTGTCGATGGAGGAGAAGGGGGAACAGGAGCTGCACCCTTAGAGTTTTCGAACAATGTCGGCACACCTCTGACAGAAGGATTGATTTTCGTTCACAATTGTCTTGTCGGCTACAATCTACGCCACCGAATAAAGGTGATCGCTTCTGGAAAAGTCACTTCTGGATTTGATGTCATCAAAAGACTGGCCTTGGGAGCCGATGTTGTTAATTCTGCGCGGGCCTTTATGTTAGCCCTCAGCTGTATTCAGGCCCTGCGATGCAATAACAACAGTTGCCCAACTGGAGTGACCACTCAAGATCCTTCACTCGTATCAGGATTATGGGTGCCGAGCAAAAGAAAGAGAGTCCATGCCTTTCATGATCACACAGTTGAAAGTGTTGCTGAGATTCTAGGGTCCATGGGTATTGAGTCGACTCGGGATCTACGACCATGGCATTTGACGAGGAGGGTGGGCGTGGCCGAAGTGAAGAGTTATTCGGAATTGTATGAATATTTAAAGCCAGGAGCATTGCTCGAACCTGTTTTGCCTGAGTCTTACTCACGTGAGGCGAAAATGGCAGATGCTCACAACTTTAAAGATGTGGGGTAAGAATTTTTTTCCGTGTTTATTACGTTCAGCTGAACGGAAAGGTAAACACTTCAGTTAATATCTTTCTGGAATTTTGTAATCGATGAAATTCTCAAAACTCAAAGAATGAGAAAACCCTTGAGGATGAGTGACGGTCTGATACTTATAGAATAAATATCCCTTGCCATTTGGATTTCGTTCTTGAGTCAT
Organism: Bdellovibrionales bacterium; assembly: GCA_016716765.1. NCBI lineage: Bacteria > Pseudomonadati > Bdellovibrionota > Bdellovibrionia > Bdellovibrionales > Bdellovibrionales bacterium. The sequence goes on from JADJVA010000025.1 coordinate 545,982, forward strand.
AATGTAATACATGAGGATGACGTTTTCTGATTTTTCATGTGCCAACTTACCCAGGTTGCTGGCCTGTTCCAAGGAGACCGCTTTTGTGTCAAAGACGGCTATACTCTTCAAATCGATGTTATAACAATTTTCACCTTCCGCATTAAATCCCGAATACGTTACTTTTAAATTTGTATTTTCTGGTCCAAAACTTTCCGGAGATCTAGGATGGCGTTGTTCTGCGAGGATGGTTTCGCCGGTAATTCCGCCATCGTATCGATTGAAAATATTGGTATAATTAACGGCTGCCGATTTGATTCCAAAAGTGAAAAATTCGATTGAGTCCAAGAAGCCATCTCCATCGCTGTCGGGATTTCTCGCATCCGCCGTGCCGCCGCCAAGAGTTCTCAATGCTTTGCTCCACTCATTTGTTGGGCCGTTTGCCTGACTATCGGAGAGCATTCTTTCTTCACAGGAATTCAACAGATCGAAATCTTTATCGGCTTCTAGATCAGTACAATTTCTAAGTCCTTCGGCCGTCGGCATCACCTTGAATTTCAAAGAAAACAAGTCGCTATAATTGGAATCAATTGAGTTTCGATTCACGGGATCAAATTTCTTTCCGTCTGGTAAGTTTTTGGCAAAGAGTTCATTGTAGTAGATTTCATCTCTGTCACAAATTCCATCTGCATCGCTATCGGCACCTCGAGAGCCATCATTGCAGTTGGCCCCATTGAAATTATAAATAACCATTCGTTTCATAATCCAAGACTCAGGTCTTGGACCTAATAGAAGTTCATCAAAGTCGAGTGAGTCATTGTTTTCAAGATCGACAAATTTTCCGCCCCCTGCTTTGGCCATATATTCAAGGCCCTTGGCAGAAACCCGACCTGGATCATTTGCAGGAAGTGTATAATAAGCTGTACTGAAAAAGATGCGATCCGGAGCTGTCCGAACCAAATTCTTTACGGCTGAGATGTAAGGATCTGTTGGCACGTCTTGAATGGTAGAGATATCCCCGCAATTACTATTCCCGATGGCAGGAAGCGTGTCGTTTGGCTTTCCATCCGACATAAAAAATACATTGTAGACAGAATCTTCGTCAGGATGGTCCTGAAGGTCCTTTTCGATCGCAAGTCGCGCGAGACTGAGGCCAGCTAAATAAGGAGTGCAGCCATCATTGTCCACTGCGCGGTGTGTGTCGATCGCAGTTTGCATGGCAGTTGCGTCATCAAAGGTGGGACTAGTAAGGCTGCCATCGTTGACGTAGGCGTGAGCATTGTTCACATTCACGCCAAAAGCAATGAAACCCCACCTGTAGTAGGGTTCTGTACGATGCCTGTCTAAAAAAGATTGAATGTTGTCGGCTCTTCGTTTGTCTTCGGGGTCATTTCCTAGGGTGACGTTTCCGAAAAGATCGCTTTGATCTTCGTTCGAGCCAGATTTATCAACTACAAAAAGAACTTTGTTTAATCGATCACGTATTTCAGGAGGCTTTAGGCAGAGCTGGTTTTTAGTTGAATAGACGGTAACGGGTTTGACTGGCAAAATACGAACATTGGAACAGGAGGTATAGTGTATCAACAAGATGAGCAGGAGGAGAAGCAAAGTAGATACGGCATGTTTGTGAATCGCTTCATAAGTGGTCATAGCTACAAAGTTCTCCAAACTGGCTCACTTTGAGAAGAGAGCCTTAATGGATACAAATGCCAAGGTCGGGCCAGATCCTCGTCAATTCATTTGAACTGGTGCTCTCCGCTTGGCTAAAAACAGCTGGTATGATCAAAAATATGACACCTGATTAAATTTTAAAAGCTTTGGAAATAGAAGTACTTAGTCCTTTAGATGTGTATGGCTTCCGCCTTCGGGGGACTGGCCTTTGGGTCGCACTTTGTGTCAGTGCTATCGCGGTTTGACTGTAAATAATCGGAATTTCAAATAGATGAATCTGCGAGGTGCAGTGGTAAAAGGACTCGGAAGCAAGTTTCCTTATAAGGCAGACTGCGAGCATAAATATTGCCCCCATGAGATTTTACGATGCCAAGGATGACAAAAAGTCCGAGTCCAGTTCCTTCTCCTTTTGGTTTGGTCGTAAAAAAGGGATCAAAAATACGTTCTAGTTTGTCTGGACTCATACCATGACCGTTATCGACGACAAGGAGCTCGGCATATTGTCCGGGGGGGAGACCGAGATCCTTTGAATCTTCGTGTCCAATATGATTTTTTCTTAAAGAGAGTCTCAGATGCCCTTCGTTCTCTTTCATGGCATAAAGAGAATTTGTCAATAAATTGAGCAGAATTTGCTGAACTTGAGAAATGTTTCCGAGGAGAGTGAGGGAGGGTTCAATGGAAGAATCAAAGACAATCTCGGTAGGGATACTAGAGCGAAACATACTTACAAAATCGCAAGTGATCGAACTCATATCAAAAGACGTTTTTTCAATTTTTTCATTGCGGCTGTACGACAGAATTTGATGAATGAGTTGGCGTCCGCGCACGCAGGCAGAAAGTGCCTTTTCCAAATAGACTTTGGATTTTTCACATAAGGTGTTATCCTGATCAGCCAATTCTATAGACATAGAAATGATTTGAAGAAAGTTATTGAAATCATGAGCAATGCCACGGGCGAGGGTACCCAAGGCCTCCATTTTTTGAGTTTGCTGAAGCTGCTTTTCTAAAAGCAGCCGTTTCTCTTCGTTATTTTTTTCTGCCGTGATATCAATCAGGACTCCATTCCATAAAGTTTGACCGTTGGACGACTTGCGTGGACTTGATGAGCCGCGAAGCCAACGAATATCATTATTAGGCAAGACGATCCTGAATTCAGCTTTCCAACTAGACACTTTACGATATGAGGTCTCAATGCTAAGAAAAAAATCTTTCAGATCGTCCTGATGAATCAGTCGAAAAATATTTGCGATATTTCTTGTTGCATCAGCTCTCGTGACATGAAAAATGTCCCAGATTCGCTCGCTAGCAAAAACCAGACGATATTTGCCTTTCTTTGAACGGAAAAACTGATAAACCATCCCGGGTATATTGGAGACTATCTCGTCGTACCTTGATTGACTTTCTTTTAAAGCCAATTCGGCCTTTCGGCGATCAGTGATCTCAGTCAATAAAATGAGTAGATGAGAGACTCGACCTTTTTCAAACAGAGGTTTTACTTGAGCTGCAAACCAGGTAAAGGGCAGGCCAGTAGAGGTTCCTGCTTCGTAGGTGGTAATTTGACCAGTATGGATAGCTTTTTGAAATGCCTCCTTAATGACTATTATGTCATCAGGCCTTGCATAATCGAACACGTTGGTTCCAACGACATCCTCGTTCTTGTAGGGGCGAATCGTCTTGTTAATAAAGGTTATATTGGCCTCGAGGTCGGTGACAAAAACCATGCCTGGGATGTGTTGAAGGCAATGATACAGGTCTTGCATTTTATAGCTTGAATTCTCGCCCGTACTATCAAATAAAGATTTTGTTAAAGGCATTCCAACTCCTGCCACTTCGGATATGAATAAGAAAACATAGAAATTAATACCTGCATTTATCAAGCCATAAAGAAGATCTTAATTAATTGTTTCCGATCCAAATATACTCTGCTCTAGAGCCATACCTTGCGTGAGGCATCATGGTTTGTTCGATTTCTGATTCTTCCATTTCGCTGATTGCAACTTGCGAAATGACGAGGGTCTTGGCCCATCCGCGATTTCGGATTTTGTCAGGTAGGCCTCCTCCGTAGGCGGCGTGGAAATCACCCACAAGGATGATCAAAATTTGTTGAGGGAATTTTTCCATATAACTCACGGCTCGCCAAGCCATCGTTTCATCCCAGATACTCTGGGCCTCGAAGTATCTGGCAATGGATTCTTGTGGAATACTGTGTCCACCGCGAAGGATAGTTTCTCGAAATCGTTCAAAATAGTTTTTGTTTCCAAGAGACCAATTCGGGGGAAGAAGGGCGATCTCATCAGCAGTTAAGCTTTCTACTCCTGTTCTCTTCACCTTTGCTGTGATCCCCTTTGGAGCGTTTAAGGCCAAGGTTGTGCCTCCTGCACCAGGAGGAAATAGAACCAAGGGGCGGTAATAGCTCCAGGGAATGCCACCCCATTCGATAGAAGTCAAAAATTCACTGTCTTGTATGTTTCCGCTGAGAAAGTCATACACTGTGTCCTGTTTGGTATAGTCAAAAAACTCCATGCCAAGACTGAGTCCCTTGTGGAAGCCTTTTTTTATGTGCTGAAGAACCTCCATCTGGTGCTGATGGTGAGATGGGTTGTCATGTAATTCTGAGATTATAAGGATGCTGCCAGGGCCGACCTGACTCAAAGCTTCTTCGAGGCTCTTTAGCCTGAGTGAAGAGCCATCATAAATCTGGTTGTCAGAATAGGTCGCAGCCATAGGAGAGGCTTGGATTCCTAGCAAGAATGACGCGATACAAAACGCTCTCAGGACAGGTCTCCCAAATAACCGAGGTATTTTCCGATACCAGAAACTATTCTCCGTAATTGTCCGTTCTTTGCTATAACATTGCATTGAGTTTGTTTTTGAGTTGTTTGAATCCCTCTTCCATGGCTTCAATTTCTGAAAGAAGCTGTGCTTGCTCGGGTCGGGTGCCTGTGAGCAATTCGGTCAGACTTACCTCAAGAGCTTGGGCCATTCTGACGTATGGCTCTCCCTGAATGGCCCTTCCCACTTCCCACTCTCGATAGGTTGTTTCTGGGACGCCCACTCGGCGGGCCATTTCTCGCATTGTGAGGCCCTTGGCCTTTCGCAGTGTTCTCAATCGTTCATGAAATGTAACGGATGCCATGGATAAAGTTGACATGAATTCCCCCTCCGAAAAAGACACTTCTCGGTCTATGCTAAGAGTAGCGAAGAGCTTCATCTAAGTAAAATTATATGAAATAAATGTCTTTATTGAATTTTTTTTACTGATCTGACCCGGTGAAAGCTGGAAAGGCCTTCACTTTGGGGCTTTCTGTGGATAGTGGAAAGAAGTTAAATAGGCCATTATATAACCTACCAACCAAGAATATAAGCGAACATGAGGGGAGCGACAATTGTGGCATCACTCTCAACGATAAAGCTGGGTGTGTCTTTGGTGAGCTTACCCCATGTGATTTTTTCGTTTGGAAAGGCGCCTGAATAAGAACCGTAGCTTGTTGTCGAATCACTGATCTGACAGAAGTATCCCCATTTTCGAACATCCTCTAGTTCTAAATCCTTTTCTAGCATGGGAACAACACAGATTGGAAAGTCGCCAGCAATTCCACCGCCTATCTGAAAAAAACCAAGGCTAGATTTAGCTGTCGTTGAACGATACCACTCAGAGATATACATCATATACTCAATCCCATTTTTGACCGTATTGGGACTTTTGAAATCTCCGGATAGGCAGCTTGCTGCAAAGTGGTTTCCCATTGTTGAGTCTTCCCATCCAGGAACAAAGATAGGAAGTTTCCTTTCCCACGCGGCATACAGCCATGAATCTTTGGGATCTATATGAAAACTGTTATCCAGCATTTTTCTTTCAAACAGCTGGTAAAATATTTCATGAGGAAAAAAACGTTGATCCTTGGACTCAGCCTCCTGAATGACTCGCTTAATGTGTGAATGAATGGCCTTGAAGGCCTTGTCTTCAGGAATGCAGGTGTCGGTCACTCGATTGTAGCCTTCGAGAAAGAGCTTGTGCTCGTCATCTTTAGTCAAACTACGAAAATCTTTAATTTGTTTGTAGTGGTTATGAGCAACTAAATTGAAAACATCTTCTTCGAGATTAGCTCCCGTGCACGAAATGGCGTGGACCTGATCTTTACGAATCATCTCAGCCAGGGACTTACCCAATTCTGCCGTGCTCATCGCGCCTGCGAGAGTAACAAGGATTTTCCCTCCATTTTTTGTGTGATCGACGTAGGCTTCAGCCGCCCATCGCAAAGTCTTTGCGTTAAAATGGCGATAGTGGGTGTCAATAAACTGGCTGATCGGGCCTGACATAGAAGCCTGCTCCTTGTTTACAGTGATTGGAAGAAAAACTCATCTCTTCTTGCGCTGATTTCTCAATAGGTCAATATTTAGATGAGAGATTAAACGACCTGTCATTCTGGTCTGAAGCTGACGAGAATTCGCCCGATGTTTCGGCGCTCAAGGATTTTCTCGAATCCGCCCTCAAGGTCTCGAAGCCTGAGCGTTTGGCAGTGGATCAAAGAGAGAAGTTTAGGCTTCCACTCGGTGCTGAGCTTATTCCATAATTCAAGTCTTAATTTGGCAGGGCAGTTGGTGGAGCTGATGCCGAGAAGGCTAACACCACGTAGGATCATGGGAAACACAGTCGTGTTGAGTTGAAAATCCTCTGCCATTCCGACACTTGCGATGTTGCCCCAAAGATGGATGTGGGCAAGGAGACGGCTCAGCAATGATCCTCCGACGTTATCAATAGCTCCAGCCCAGCGGACCTTTTCAAGAGGGCGATTTCCCAAGTTGAGTTCGAAAGGCGAAATAACCTCATTTGCCCCCAGTGATTTGAGTAAATCACCCGCCTCCTGTTTGCCTGATACGGCAATAACCTCATAGCCTGACTGGGAGAGAATCTGGATGGCAGTCATGCCAACTCCACCGCTGGCTCCGGTCACCAGGAGGGGTCCCATATCGGGCTTTTGCCCATTCGCTTCCAGTCGAGACAGGCACAGTGCTGCTGTAAAACCAGCAGTCCCCAAAATCATTGCTTCCTTGGGAGTCAGGCCATCAGAGAGTGGGACGACCCAAGCCGCTGGCACCCGGACGTATTCGCTGTAGCCGCCATCTGAAACCTCACCCAGTCCACATCCAGTGACAAGGACGAGTTGTCCTGCGGTAAACTGGGGGCCTTGCGAAGCGATGATTTCGCCGGAAACGTCAATTCCTCCAATGAGCGGAAATTTCTTGAGAATTTTTCCTTTTCCGGTGGCCGCAAGGGCATCTTTGTAATTGATGCTGGAGTAGTGGGTTTTTATGACGACTTCTCCCTGAGAAAGCTCATCGATGTGGCAAGGCTCCAGACGTCCCTGGATTTTTCCTCCTGGGCTAGAAATTCGGTAGCATGAAAAGGAGGAGGGAATCATTCGGTTTGCTCCTGGTTTTAAATGTCTACTGTCAGAGCAAGGAAACTAAATGAAAACGGATGTGACAAGTGAAATCTATGTATTCATAGAATCAATCTTGAATTGGGGGGATCTCCTCAGCTTCAGTGATTTTCATGGCGAGTTCAAGTGAATCGCCTGCTGCAATTTACAAATTCTGTGTTGTTCGCAAAAAAAATAGACATAGGGGTAACCCAATCCTGCCAATTGCGTCGCAAGTTCACTGTTTTGAGAAGTCCTCTTTAAAATAAAAACCGTGCCCACACTCAAAAATTGCGGCGAAAAACCGGCACCCCTTGCTGCGCCCATATAAGTCATGGGAACAATGTTCTCGAGTGAATTGTCCCCAATAGACTCTGCCATTTCAAAAAAATGATTTCCACGCAAATGGTCTTCCTTTTCACGGAGTACTTTGCGCAATTTGCCCTCAAACTTTTTAGAATTAAATGCGCCGTCTATTATGGATAGAAGAGAAAGAGATGATAGATTTGGCTCATCTTTCCACTTCACGAAGCTGTCTAGTTGCTGTTCTAGAGGCCTCAAGTGCAATGAGATTCTAGCTGCGCTTGGGATATCACCATCCAGTATGAGCTGGCTCAGACTCTTTCTGTGGCTGAAGCTAAAATCGAGTCTTATGCCAAACGCATCAAGGAATTGCCTGGCAAACTGCTTACCAGATTCAGATGCATTCCACACACCAAAAATATTTTCGTTAGTTGATTTGTCGATTGGAAGAAGGCCAATATCAAGATCGTAAATTGCCCCCCAGTATTTGTGAGTTCGACTACCATGGATTTCAAACCCACTCATCTCCTCCCAGATCGAAGTGTTTTCAATTGAATTCAGAAGAGACTGCATTGCTTCTGGGCGCACCTGGAGATGGGCAGATAATTTATCCAAATTGCTTGACGCCTCTGTAACTAATTGCCTATGGCAGCGGTCCGAATTTCGGCCTGGCTCACTAAAACGGTAACTTGATGCGCCACTGAAACTGCATAAAAAAATGAGTTTGAAACTGATAGCAATCCATATGAGCCTTTGCATAGGGTAGAATTAGCTCCAATTCTTCAACTTAATTTGTAATGTGAGATTTCACTAAGCTGTGGGATTTTCGAATCTTATACCTTTTAGCCTATTTCCATGAGCTAATCAATACCGGAGAGGTCTCATTTTTGGTTGAAAGTCGGGAACCGCTTTCAGGAATTCTATCTGACTTTTCTGCCGTTCTTGCTTTTTGTCAACGGACTCCGTTTGCAAATATTTAAGTGTCAGGGGAAAACCGCCCTTTTGTTATTGGCTACGACTTTCCCCATCATACAGCTATGATAGAGCTACGGTGACTTCGATCTTTAGCTAAACATCATCAATTCCAAATCCCATTAATGCGCTTCGCCATACTGCCTGTTTCGCAAGAACTCAAGAGACATGGCCCTCTTTAAGGGAGATAGTTATTCTAAAATATTTTAAAGTTTCAGAGGATTCTATAAAAGGATTTTAAGGAGAAGTGGAATGACTCGCTGGAGATCGATCCTATTTTTTATTGTGGCATTGATGGGTCAAATATCTTTTGGCATGGCGACAAAAATTGAGAAGTTCCAGGAGTCAGATTTTGTGGGACCGATCCGCCAACTGACCTTTGCCGGTGCTCGAAGCGGAGAAGGCTACTATCGCAGGGATGGAAAGCACATCGTATTTCAAAGTGAAAGAGATGCTGACAATCCGTTCTACCAGATTTATTTAATGAATTTACGTGATGGATCTTCGCGCCGAATTTCGCCAGGCATTGGCAAAACGACCTGTGCCTGGATTCACCCAAATCAGGACAAAGTCATTTTTGCTTCAACTCACCTGGATCCCCGGGCTCATCAAAAACAGAAAGAAGAATTAGAAATCCGAGCTTCGGGAAAAAAGCGTCCCTATTCTTGGGATTACGATGAAAACTACGATTTATTTGTTTCTGATTTTGGCGGTCAGAACACGAAGCGCCTGACAAGCACAAAAGGGTATGATGCGGAAGCTTCCTTTTCTCCGGACGGAGGGTGGATCGTCTTCGCTTCGAATAGGTCAGGATATCTCGAAAAACTTTCTGAGGAGGATTCTAAAAAATTTGCTTCCGATCCTTCCTATGAAATGGACCTCTATTTGATGCGCTCTGACGGGACAGATTTGAAGCGACTCACGACGACGAAAGGTTATGACGGCGGACCATTTTTTAATGCTGACGGAACCAAAATTACATGGCGAAGATTTTCGCCTGATGGCCGAAGCAGTGAGATATTCACAATGAACTTCGATGGTTCCAATGTTCAACAGTTGACTCAGTTTGGTCAGGTATCATGGGCTCCTTTTTATCATCCTTCAGGTGATTACCTGATTTTTTCTGCCAACTTAAGTGGCGGTCATAATTTCGAACTATTTCTGGTCAGAGCAGATGGTCAAGGTTCTGTTGTGCAAGTGAGTGAACATGAGGGATTTGATGGCTTGGCCGTTTTTAGCCCAGATGGAGGAGAGCTTGCTTGGACTTCTGGACGCGGCTTTCAGGGGAAACCCCAGATTGTTCGTGCCAAGTGGAATGACCAAGCCGCTCGCAAGGCCTTGGGATTGCCTAAAGAAGGAATGAGTCTGCCATACATCCAATCTCAAGCCGGCATTGATCGACTGGGATTCGAAGCCCACGTCCGGTATTTAAGTTCACAGAAGCTGGCTGGTCGCTTGACTGGATCAGAGGGAGAAAGGTTGGCTGCTGAGTACATAGAGCGAATCTTTAAGTCTTTGGGCTTAGAACCATTGAGGGGTTCAAAATCCTTTCGGCATCCGTTTGAATTTACTCAAAAAGTCGAGATGGGAAGGGAGAGCGGGCTGAAATTGCAGTTTGCAAATCAGGAGCGTGTTTTAGAAATAGAAAAGGATTGGATTCCACTGGCTTTTTCTGCAACGGGTGAAATTTCGGCCGCCGAAGGAGTATTTGCTGGCTACGGATTGAGAGTTCCGGCTCTTGGTGGTTTTGCTGGTTATGATTCTTATCGTGATTTAAACGTGAAGGGGAAATGGGTTGTGGTTTTTCGATATTTCCCCGATGGAACCGATGCAATTCAAAAACAACAGATCTCGCGTTACTCCACCTTGCGGGACAAGGCAATGCTTGCTCGTGATCTTGGGGCCAAAGGATTGGTTTTGGTGAGTGGTCCCAATTCGAAGGTAAAGAGGCAATTGATCGATTTTAGTTCAGACGAAATCTCGGGTTCAATGAGTTTTCCCGTTATTTCAGTCTCAGATGAAGTTGCTTCCCAATTGTTGAGCCATAGTCAGCGCGATTTAAAACTCTATCAGGAAGAATTGGATAGCGGAAAATCTGTTTCTTCGATTGAAATGGGAAAAATAGAATGGGAAGGAAAAATTGTTTTGAGCAAAGTCAAAGCAGAAGGATTTAATGTTTTGGCTCGCCTTCCGGGTCTTTCGCGAGAGGCGGTGGTCATTGGGGCTCATTACGATCATTTGGGTCGAGGTCATCGCATGAATTCTTTGGCAAAAACTGATGAGCAAGGTTTGATCCATCTTGGGGCAGACGACAATGCCTCCGGCGTCGCAGGTGTTTTGGAGATTGCTGATGAATTAGCGAGCCAGTATTCTAAGGGCAAGAGAGCCCCTCGGGACGTCATTTTTGCTCTTTGGTCTGGAGAAGAATTGGGCACTTTGGGATCAAGTCAGTTTGTTTCGGAGTTTGTCAGCAACAAGAAGATAAAGATACAGTCTTACCTGAACATGGATATGATCGGTCGGTCTAATGGCCAATTAATTATTCAAGGCATTGGTTCGAGTGCAGCTTGGGAAAGCATCATCGAGAAAGCAGTGCCTCCTTCTTCACTATCTGTGGTCCTTCAGGCGGATCCGTATTTGCCAACAGATTCAACCGCCCTCTATTTGGCGAAAGTTCCAGTGGTTAATTTTTTCACCGGAGCGCATGAAGACTATCACACACCAAGGGATCAGGCGGACAAAATCAGTTATGATCAATCCACTGAAATCGTCGGCATTGTCCATAGAGTCGCGGCCGAACTCATGACAAGAAAGAGTTCAATGCCCTATTCAGAAGTAACGGCTAAACCGGGCACGAGTTCGCGCAAGCTGAGAATATATCTTGGTACAATTCCGAACTATGCCGACGGCTCTGGAGACGGGCTTTTGCTAAGTGGGGTCCAAAAGGGAGGGCCAGGAGAGAAGGCGGGGCTCCAGCCGGGCGATAGAGTTGTAGAGATGGCCGGACACCGAGTTGAGAATATTTATGACTATACAAACGCACTCGATCGTTTAGAGATTGGAAAGGAATCTCCCATCTTGATAAAACGCAAGAATCGGGTTGTGAATCTTAAAATCGTTCCGGAAAGCCGGGACTAGATGAATCACTCAATCTTGTGTTTTGAGGTCTTGGAGCACTCGCTTCAGAAGTTGGCTGCAACTGTCTTCGAGGATATCTAAAACCAGTCGAAAGCCATCTTCGCCGTCATGGTAGGGATCGGGCACGTGAGGTACTTTGTGGATTCGACAGAAACTAATCATAGGATAAACTTTGGCTTTTGCTGCTTCAGAAGGTGCCCACTCAATAACGTTGTCGTAGTTTGATTCATCCATGGTCAGGATGTAATCGAAATTATCAAAGTCTCGAAGGGGATCAAACTGCCGTGCCAGAGAGGGGAGATGATAGCCTCGTTCCTGAGAGTGACGGCGCATTCTTGTATCAGCGGGTTGACCCGAGTGGAAAGCCGAAGTTCCCGCTGAATCGACACTGATTCTCTGGTCAATTCCTTCCTTTTTTGCCATGGAAAGGAAAATTCCTTCAGCAGCCGGACTTCTGCAGATATTTCCAAGGCACACAAACAACAATCTCACTTTCACGGGGACCTCCGTTTTTTACTGACTTTCAATTTCAAATTGGCGTTCTTCTGAAGAGGAAGCAGTTCTGATTTCAAAATACACTCTCCCTATCTCCCGACCCTCTGTTGTCTCGACCTGCACGCGCCAATTGCCAGGCTCATAATTTGCTTTTGTACCAAAGCCCCGAAAGCCTTCTTCTCGACCTCCGCTGACCCTCAAAGGGACTTTGTCCTGGCTCTCCCAGCCTCGGAGTGGATCCTTTTTTAACCAATGGAGGCGAATTTCATCTTTGAATTTCGCTGGAGAATAGAGTCGAAAATAGCAGAAAATCTTGTCTCCAGGGGAGGCCATGAAGACTTGGTCTCCATTTTGCCAGAATTTCCACCACGGTTTCTGATGGAGCAACTCATATCTGCCGTCTGGGGTTCGCTGAACCTGATGATAAATCCCCATGTATTTTATAGAAAGGGGAACTGGAGGAACCAATTGAAGCCAGTAAGCGATCGCAAAGACGGCCAGTATTGCAGTTGAGGGGAGAACAACGACCTTTTCAATTTTTACGGCAATATCCTTTTGCTTCCGAAGGTAGACCACGATCAGTCCGATGGATCCCAATGTCAAAATCCAGGAAATAAGAAAGGTGGTGAGGCCAACAAAACCAAGAACAATTGGAACCACATACAAAAGGTAAGAGAGCAGGCACAAGGCAAAGAGCGCCCACTTAAATGGGATTTCCAGCTCCTTGAATCTTTTCAATTCATTTGCAACGAGAAGTCCAATCAACACAAGGAGAAACCCAAACGATACAAAAATGGAACTGCTTTTGAAGTAAAACACGGTAAAGCCGCTCAGCAGGCTTCCAAACATGAAATGAAAAGCCTCCAGGTTGTAGTCCCAAGCCTTTCGCAGGTAAGGAGGCCAGGCCTGGGAGGGTTCCCATCGACGAGTATAGAGAACGAGGAAACCGAGTATGATTGCTATGAAAAGACCCTGTTGGGCAATATTCAGCCAATCATCGATGCGTTGAAGAGTGATGATATCAAAGATAAATCCCGCAAAAAAAAATTCTGCAGCCAAGAACTTTTCATTTCTTAGCCAGAATTTATGCACAGAAGGAGGAACAGCAAGTTTGGGTTGTTTCAAAGTTGAGGTGTTAACCACGATTTTTTTGACCCTAGTTTGACTTTGGCGCTAGACTCAAATCAAAAAAAATTAATTTAGTCTCGGCCTTACCATTTGATTATGCCACGTCCGCGCAAACGGGAGTAGGCCAGAATGGTGCCACAGATAAGTAAAGTCATCGCAGAAACTTTGCCGGTTGCGGTCTGAACCTCTGTGGCCTTCAAAATAAAAAAGGCGAAGCCAATACAAAGATACGGCTTTATCTCATAAAATAATTTCTCTACAACTTCCATATCGTACCCCCCAGAAAAATGTTTCAAAAGGCGTCGTTTCTACAACAGCCTCTGATTGATATAACTCAGTTTAATTAAATTTCTAGATTCATTCCATAATATTTTGAAATTATTAGTGATTTTTGAATTTCCCTGAATATCTCATAGTCAGATGAACAGATCATCAACGGTCAAAGCCGGCTATATTGGAGTTGGAGGTCGGCTGGTCAAATTTTTAGTGTCTCAGAATAGGAGGTCTTCTCATAGATTAATGGCCTCAATTGTACTTGGCGAAAGCCATTTGTCTTGTCTGTTCGGAAAAGTAAGATTATCTATCGCTGATGTCCTCAACAAAAAAAAGGCTGCAAAGAATAGGTTCTCTTGACTGCGTGTACCTTCCCGGAGAAGAGGCTGGCCCTTTGGTCGTATTTTTTCACGGCTATGGTGCGGATTGTTGGGATTTGATCTCAATCAGTGAATCTCTTGATCTGCCTGGTGCAACTTGGGTTTTCCCGAACGGAATTATTGAAGTTCCTATTGGTCCTGGATGGATGGGGCGAGCTTGGACCGAAATAGATACGGAGGCATTCAATCTCGCTCTTGCTTCCGGGGTTCCTCGTGACCTTAGCTCCGTGCGCTTAACAGGAATGGATCGGGCGCTTGATGCGAGCCTCGGTTTTTTTAAATCTCTCGGGGTTGAAGATCATTCCCATCTGATCGTGGGAGGGTTTAGTCAGGGAGCGATGCTGACGATCGAGACCATACTGTCTTCATCTTTGCCGGTTTCGGCGGCAGTCATATTGTCCGGTACTTTGACAGATGAAGAGAATTGGCGTCAAAAGGCCGCTCACCGGCAACCCGTTCAATTTTTTCAATCCCACGGTACTCAAGATTCGGTCTTGGGATTTGCGGGTGCTCAGAAGCTCGAGCAGCTATTGCGAAAAGCTAATTGGAAGGGGCATCTGCGTAGCTTCAAGGGAGGACATGAGATTCCCCCTGTGGTAGTCAATGACCTTCAAGCCTTTTTACTCGCCAGAATTAAGGACAGCGGTAAGCTTGGCCAGTGACGGATGTGCCGCTAGCGGAGTATTGCTCAACCACCAAATAATTAGCCCCCTTGTTGGCAGCCTCCTGTTTCATGTTATCGAGCACCATTTCAGGAGTTGCTTTTACGGAGAGACTATTTCCAGTGACTTTTCCAATCAACGTGCAATCGGCGGGCACTGTTCTTGACGTCTTTACTTCAGATTTTTCAGGGAGAACAGATTGACTGGAACATCCTATGCCTATCAGGGATAGGGATAGGAAACCAAGGTTTGTGATCGTGCCGACCAGAGTGAAAAAAGGGGATTTTCGTCTTTTTTCTATCATTGTAATATTACCCGGTTGGATTTATTTCCGTTATTATGATTTGGATTGTCCTCAAGTTCAACCCCGTTTCATCCAACTCGCTGAGCCCTATGTGGAGTTACTCCAGGACCCTATATCTAGGCCCATATTTCTGGGTCCTTATTTCTAGGCCCACCTATGCGGTTGTTGACTCGATGAGTCCTTGGTTCTATGAAGATAGAATGAAGAGTGAAATTAAGCCGATACTGGATTTTGAGTCGCCGCTAGAATTGGAGTCGCCGCCCTGGGATTTGTGGGGGTTGTTTTTATCTACTCTCTGTCTTGTGCACTGTTTGTTGACCCCTGTTATTGTTTTAATTTTACCAAGTTTAGTTCCGAACTGGCTGAGAGCAGAAGGTCACAGCCATAATTGGTTCTTTTTCGGCTTGGTTTTTATCGCGGGCCTTTCTGTAGCGGCCAGCTTTCGGCGACACCGTCGTTGGAATGCTTCGGCTTGGCTTGTCTGTGGCCTCATAATTGTAGGTATTGCCACATTTGTTTTGGATGGCAACTGGGAGTATGGCATGAGCCTCGTGGGGAGTTTGGCTCTGTTGCGGGGTCACTACCTGAATAGAAAATACTGCAAGCTTTGTGAAAAACTGCCGGTAAAGCCAGTCTGTTGCTCCGATACAGTCCCAAATTTGCCCCCAACCAAAGAGCAAATTTTAGACAAAATCTAAAATAGTTAGAGAGTTTTTCAAAAATCCAAGAAAAACAACTAAGCATGAAAGCGGACTTTTACCTTCTTGCTGAGAGGCTTGGCCTGACAGGTGAGAATTTCTCTGTTTTTAATATTGTCTTCCGAAAGTATCCCGGGATCTTCTTGAATCACTCGTCCCTCCTCAAGAGTTGCCATGCAGGCCATGCAGGCACCACTCATGCAGGAATAGGGCGGATTATGGCCCTCGTCCATGAGTGATTCAAGAATACTAAGATGAGGATGGGCGGAGATTTCAACTTCAGTTCCATCGATAATTGCGACCAAGGTTTCGGGCTTCTCGCTGGGGTCGTTGAGGCTGTTTCCAATGATAAGTGATCCATCTCGTTGGATTCCTTCTTGTGGCTGAAGATCTTTGTCGGTCGGAATTGAGGATTTGGCAGCCGGGTTTGCAGAAAGGACTTCTGCTGGAGATCCAAAACTTTCAGAACAAATGCGATCAGGTGAGACACCAAGAGTGGTTAGTGCTTCACGGCACATACTCATAAACGGCTGAGGGCCGCAGAGGTAACAGACAACTGGATTTTTATCTCGTTTCAAAATTTCGCTATAAATGTTTGATAGGGAGTTTGCATCTAGGCGTCCACTCAGGCCCTTCCATCCCGGTTGTGGTTGACTGAGAATATAGGAGGTTTTCAAGCGATCACCATATTTAGTTTCGAGGTTTATTAGTTCCTGCTCAAAAATAATGTCTTTCTGAGAACGATTAGAGTAAACGAGGCTCACTCGGCTCTGTGGCTTACTTGAGAGAACGTGCTTGAGAATCGATAGGAGAGGAGTGATTCCGCTGCCTGCCGCGATCAAAAGATAATGAGTCTTATCTTCTGCATATTGAAAAAATTGGCCGGTGGGAGGGGTGCACCAGAGTGTTTGTCCACTCTTAAGCTCATCCAAAAGAAACGTGCTCGCTTTTCCAGAAGGAACTTTCTTGACTGTGATTCGAAATTCTTTGTCAACGGAGGGGTCCGTGCTGAGACTGTAACTTCGAAGAAGTTCCTGTCCTCCGACTTCAATAAATATAGAAGTGAACTGGCCCGGCTGATATTTGAATTTTTCCTTCAGCGTATCTGGAATAGAAAAAGTGATTGATTTCGCTTCAGGTGTTTCGTGTTTGATTTTCTCAACCCTTAAAGGGAAAGCAATCTTTTCCTTCATTGACATAGATTTACCTTTTCTCAAAAGAAGTCTTTAGATAGTTTGATTTCAGCCAAAAATTTAACATCGCCTCGCAAGATTGGGCAAATATTTGTGAACTCCACTTCCAATTTTCCACCCGGCATGTTTACTTCGACAAACCGAATCTCAGGGTGTAGCTTCCGAAAGCTCCAGGCTGCGGCCACTGCTCCTGTTCCGCAGGCTTTGGTGAAGCCTTCTACTCCACGTTCAAAGGTGATGGCCTCGATAGAGGATGGAGACTGTGGACAAAAAAAAGTGACGTTTGTTCCTTGTTGTTTGAATTGATGATGTGATCGTATCAGAGATGCGAGGTTGCTGAGTGTCTCATTGGGTTTCACTCCTCTGCTCTCTTCAAAACAAATCACAGTATGAGGAACCCCCGTATTAACAGCGTCAAATTCAATTGTCTGCTGTTGAATTGTCAAAACTTGATTTGTCAGTTTCTCTGAAGGGCAAGGCATATTGACTTCGACTCTTCCACCATCGAGAACTTTTGCTCTAATTGAGCCTGCCAAAGTTTTAAAAGTCATTTCTCTTTCCACACCGCCCCTTGAGTAGCAAAAGAGGGCCACACAGCGAGCCGCATTTCCACACATTTCGGCACTCGAACCATCCGCATTAAAAAAATCCCATTTAAAATCATCGGGCTCTGGAGAGTTTTCAACAAACAAGAGTCCATCAGCAGAAAAACCATTTTGACTTAAGCAGAGTATTTGGGCGATCTTAGCTCGCGGTTGTTTATAAGCTTCAGATTCTTTCCAGAACTCAATGAGGTTCTTATCCCGGAGATCCAATAGCAAAAATGTATTTCCTGTTCCGCTCATTTTAACAAAAATCAGATTTAAATCGGGCATGGTTGGTCCTATCAGGGCAGTAGAAACACCGCAAGAAAATTTAGAATTGCGCATTGGTTTTGATCGCGCATTTTGTCCTTTAGCGAAGTCAGAATATTGGCCTCCCTAAGTCTATGATTACTGGTGGCTTGTATCAATGATCTGACAGTCTGTCTGATATTTGGTCAGGGGAAGTGGACACCGGAAATGAGATGACATTCAATTGTGATCTGATTCTAATATGTTAGAGATACATTCAAGTTGGTCCGTTTCTTGTTCTATACAATTCCTGGAGGTTCCCTTGAGGTACCATCAAAGGATGAAAGGCAAAATTCAGGCTGCCACTTTAATTTTTGGATTGATCTTTCCTTTGTCACTGTGGGCCGGAAGTCAACCTTCAGTTCAAGGTTCTTCTGAAGTCTTAGAGGAGGACTCATCGACATTGCCATCGGTCCTACCCGATGATCATCCTGATTCTTTCTTTCATCCCAGTCGGGATCCCAATATGAATGATGATGAGAATGATGTTTCTGAAGCGACAGGCTCGAGTCCAGTTTCCTCCATGTTCGAGCCGATCTCTGTTCTCAAGGAGCAGGTCGATATGCTTATTCAGAAAGATAGTGGTCCTCTGCGCCTTCCTACCTCGACATTATCAAAATGAGACGCCTGTCTCAATCAGTGACAGATGACGATTGTGTCGTCTGGAGGGACTTCTTAAATCGCTTTGGATGGCAGGGAAGTAACTGTTATTGGGACCCATAATTGCATTTGATACGGGAGAGGTGTTTTGTATGGGAAAGCCCAGATTTCATAAAGTGCTTAAATTGTCGGGAGAGGACTTTCTTTTTAAGGCCATCCTTTTGGTGTTTGCACTTGCTTCTCTTGGGTGCAGCAAAACAGGCAAGGATTTTTCTCAGCAGAATGGTTCTAACACGCCCAACTCAGACGGATCTGTCGCGACTATTATTTTTTCTAGCACTCAGGGTGGCGCTGGCCAGAGTTCATTCAATGCCTCATCTGTAATTTACGGGCGCGTTCAAAATAGTGGTCCTGGTGCGAGTTCGTGTTTGGAAAAATTTGGGTCAAATGATGGTTTCTGTCAGACGCCCACAAACTACACGAATATGCCTAACTCCGAATGGCAGTATGATAGCGGATCGTCTGAGTGGAAAGCCACTTTGTCCGCTCAGTTCTTTACTGAAGGGACTTATAAAGCATATTGGAAAAATGCAGGCTCTAATAAATCTGTTTATGTCTCCATACAAATTTTGGAGCCAGGTAAGCCGCAAATGTTAGCGGTAGAGTATCCCTACAATAAGCCTGAAACGAGCTACAATGAGTTTGAGGCGATTTACTTTCAAGCGGCGAACGCTCCTCAGACGGGGTCGCAATCTTGTACGGAGGAAGTCGGAGTCGGCGATGGGACCTGTTTACAAGGTGGAAACTGGGTCAATATGCCAGGAAATGGTTGGAAATATTCAACCACCCTTCAACGCTGGGAGGCTCTCGTTAAATCTGGCGATGCGCCTATTGGAGCCTATCGATTTTTCTGGAAAAATTCGACAACGGGGGCCGTGAGTTCACCAATGGTTTTGACGGTATCGGCTGACACAGGACCAACCGTGGTATTCTCTGCCACCGCCTTCGGCCCTCCGACTGCGTCCTTTAAAACAACAGATACTTTTTATGCATACTTCATCAATGGTGATCCAATTAGTTCTTTGGGCTGCTTGGAGAATTTAGCAAGTAATGCTGGACTCTGTAACACGGACAGTAACTTCGTCGCTTTGCCGAATAGCGACTGGAGTTTTAGTGTGGCTAATCAAAGGTGGGAAGCTAAGTTCGGCCCTAATGGGACAACGCAGTTGTCGACTGAAACTGTCGATCTTAAAGTGTTCGGAAAGAACGGCAGCACCGGAAAGAAAAGTCAGCCGACTTCGCTCAAGTTAATAAAATAGTAATCATATTATGAACTGGCCCACTTGATTGTTGTTCCAAACTCCAAGGGAGCTGGCTGAAGTAGATCTCAGGAGTCCAGGATCTTCAAACATGCGTCCGGCAGCAGCGCTCACGTTGTGAGCACTGCACCAAGCCGAACTCGATCCTGAACCCCTGAGATCTGCTTCAGCCAGCTCCCTGTGTCTCTTGGACACAACAGAATCACCGAAGGCTTGCGGGCCAGCCGCTGCATTAAAATCGAGATCCTTCTTCTCGAAGCTTTCACTGTCATTTGTCATGGACGACAGATTATTGATTTTTGCATGAATCGAATGCCGGCCAAGGGGAGGTCAATCGCCTCATCCGCAAAACCTTGTGTACAACGAAAGATTCCAGAATCCTTAAAAATCATATGTCATGATCGCCATCCGAAGTTGGAATCCTTGGTTGGCCCACAAGCCTTCGGTGATTCTGTTGTGTCCAAGAGACACAGGGAGCTGGCTGAAGTAGATCTCAGGGGTTCAGGATCGAGTTCGGCTTGGTGCAGTGCTCACAACGTGAGCGCTGCTGCCGGACGCATGTTTGAAGATCCTGGACTCCTGAGATCTGGTTCAGCAGGCGCCCTTGGAGTTTGGAACAACAATCAAGTGGGCCAGTTTATGATTATTATGGACGCCAGTTTAAGGGAAATATTTTAAGAGCCTTGATATTGATCACTCCCTCACATTTTTCTAATACTCCTTGAACCTCGAGCAAAGGCGATTTCAGCAGCGTCAGACGGTAAGTTTGATAAACTTGAGGGCTCAGGACAATATTAAAGAATCCAGTTTCATCTTCGAGAGTCAGAAAAGCAAAACCTTTCGCTGTCGGTGGACGCTGCTGAATGCTGAGAAGTCCGGCCACACGCACAGGCTTTCCATTGTTTAAGGTAGAAAGCTGCTCGCTGCAAAAGTAGGGAATAAGATTTTTTTGGCGAAAGGAATGATTCGCTTGAGAAAGATGCGAACGCAGTAGACTCAAGGGGTGGTAATTGAGTGATAAGCCCGTAAATTGATACTCCCTCATTAATTGCTCCCAAAGGCTTTCGCTGGGAATTATTTCGATTCCTGGCAAGGAACAAATGTCTGATGTGAGATTAAAATTTTCTTTGGGACGACCAAACAAGAGACTTTGCGGGTCGAGAGAAAGGGACTGAATCGTCCAAATGGCCGCTCGTGGAGAAATCCTCCAGTCATCAAATGCTCCGGCTGAAGCGAGGCGAATCAAGATGTGTCGAGGCAACTGAGTTCGACGAATCATATTTTCAAGATCATCAAAGGAGCCAATGAGGCTTCTGTTTTCAATGAGGGATTCTATGTGTTTTCTTTTTAAACCATAGACGGCGCGAAAGCCCATTCGAATCCTTGGAGAGTCTGGTCTTTCAGAAGTCATCGAGGTATTCTCGACTGTGTAGTCATACTCAGATTTTGAATTGAAAGTGGGAGAAATTTGACTCCACTTCTTTGGGCCTCTCCAATGAGAGTCCGTGATGAATAGAATCCCATGGGCTGACTATTAAGGAGAGAGCAAACGAAGAGCTCTGGGTGATGGCATTTGAGGTAGCAACTGGCATAGGTAAGAAGGGCGAAGCTAGCAGCATGGCTTTCAGGAAAACCATATGAAGCAAAACCTTCAATCGTTTGATAAAGCTTTTCTCCATCGGCAAGAGAAATTCCGTGCTTGAGCATGCCATTAAGAAGCCGTTGTCTCAGTCCGCTCATCACATCGGGATTCTTCCAACTTGAGGACATTAGCCTTCGCAGTTCATCGGCCTCACCTGGAGTAAAATCTCCAACCGTAGAAGCTATCTGCATAATTTGTTCTTGGAAAATCGGAACACCAAGGGTCTTGCCTAAAATGGCCTCTAATTTTGGATGAGGATAGTGAACCCTCTCTCGTCCATGGCGCCGTCGAATAAAGGGGTGAATCATACCTCCCTGGATGGGACCTGGTCGAACGATGACGACTTATATCACCAAATCATAAAAATGAGATGGCTTCAAGCGCGGGAGGAGTGACATTTGAGCTCGTGATTCGATTTGAAAAGTTCCTACCGTCTTCGCTTGTTGAATCATTTTATAAGTGGGCTTATCGTAAGCGGGAATTGTCGAAAGACTAAGGTCGATCTTCTTGTGAATTCTTAATAGGGCAAAGCACTTTCGAAGGGCCGTCAGCATTCCAAGACCTAAGATATCGACCTTCATCATTTTGAGCGTGGTGAGATCATCCTTGTTCCATTGAATAACGAATCGTTTATCCATGCTCGCCTTTTCAATGGGCACGCATTCGGTGACAGGACGTTCAGAAATTAAAAATCCGCCTGTGTGAATTCCCAAATGGCGGGGAAAGCCCTGCAAGGAATAGCTGATTTTCATGAGCAATTGAAACTTATCCGAATCGATTTCAAACTTTTCAACCTTCTTCGGACAGGCCATAATCTCACGCAGTCCTTCCCGCCCCGCGAGCTTAACAAGATGATCCACCCGGGTCTGAGGAATTTCCAATACCTTGGCGGTTTCTCTCAGAGCCATGCGTGTGCGATAACAAATGACAGTAGAGACCATGGCTGCGTGCAGTTCTCCATACTTTTGGTAAATGTATTGAAGAACTTCCTCACGACGATCACTTTCAAAATCGATATCGATATCGGGCGGCTCTCCTCTTTCTTTAGAAATAAATCTCTCAAAGAGGAATTGAATCTGGGTAGGATCAACTGCCGTTAGCCCTAGGGCAAAACAGACGACAGAGTTGGCGGCAGAACCACGACCTTGAAAAAGAATATCTTTGCGTCGAGCAAATTCACATATGTCCCAGATCGTGAGAAAATAGTCCTCGTATCCCATTTCAGTGATAATGCTGATTTCGTGTTCGACCAGTTGGCGAATATGAGGCGGTTGACCTTGCGGAAATCGCCAGGCCAATCCCTTCTCTACTTGATGAGAGAGATGTTGCGCTGCCGTTCTCTTGGGAGGGAGTTGAGATCGAGGATATTGATAGCGAAGCTCGGTTAGGGAAAATTCTAAGCGATTTGAGATCTCCAAGGTTCGCGAAAGAAGATCAGGTCTTTCACGCCATAAATAGGTCAATTCATGTAAGGGTTTCAAGTGACGCTCTGAATTTGCGAGAAGCAGAGCATTGGCTTTGTTGAGAGTGGTCTGATGGAGAATACAGGTGAGAACATCGTGGAGAGGTTTACGATCTGGATGGTGCATGAAGGGACGTTGAGTTGCAAAAAGAGGAAGGTCAAATTTCTCCTCTAGTTGAAGAGCTTGCTGATAGATTTGAACAGAGGACCATGAAAAATCCTTCCACACCGGAAGATAAAGCCGACGGGGAAAAATTTCTCTCAGTTGGTCGATGGTGTTTGGATTCCATGGAGGCAGAGGGCAGGCGATAAGTTCATCACTCAGGGGTTGAATCTGTTTCAGGCTAAGAGAAGAAAAGCCTTTTGGTGACTTTCGGAGGGCCAATGTCAGGATTTGACACAAATGAGAATAGCCTTCTTTATTCATGGGCAAGAGAACCAAAGAACCAAAATTGGAATCACTGAAAGTCAGTTCTGTGCCGATGTGATACTTGAAGTCATCGTTTTGTGAGGCGAGTGCAAACGCATCATTCATTGTGAACGAAGAGGGTCGTTCGGCGGCCTCGTAGCCCTTGACAACTCCATAAAGACCATTGAGATCACAGATGGCAAGTCCTCTGTAGCCAAGAGATTTGGCTTGTAAGACCATTTCGTTTGGATGAGAGGCTCCTTGTAGAAAAGAAAAATTACTGCGTCCAATAAGCTCAACAAAATTAATTGGAGTTCTGAATTGTGTTGATTGAAGGACAGATCTAGTCAAAGTACCCATGAATATAATACTCATTTTTAATAAGATCGCGATAGAGCCACAGACCTTGCTTGAAAGGAGAAAGGGCAAAAAAGTAATCTCTTTTTTGTAATTCCTCCCACCATTTATCTTCGATTCTTTCGATAGGGAAAGAACTGAGAAAGCGCAATTGCTTCACTTTCGATGGGCTTAGTCGCTCCGGAATTTTTAATAATCGAGTTGGTCTTGGCGAAGAGGGAAGATGTCTACTGTATGCGGGTTTAACTCGAGAGGACTCCTCCTTCTTGTCTATACAGTCTGTAAGGGGTGTAAACTCAATAAAATCATGAGAAAGAGACCATGAGTTTTCAGGAATTAATGAATGAGAGAGATTGAAAAAGCCGGCTTTGAGTGAGCACTGATTAAAAAGACTTAAGAGTTGATCTAATTTGTCTCGCTCATAAGTGCGTGGAGAGAAAAAATCCAATTGAAGGACTTTTTCTGGGCATGGCAAAATTTTTATTTCCATATCCTGAATTGGATTTTCTAAGTCGGTGGAGGCAAGTTTATTTTCCAACAATTTTAGAAGTAATTCCAAATCTCTGCTTGGCTGAACTGGCCGTAGTTCGATGAAGTGAGTTCGTTGAGAATATTCACAATAGAGATAGAGAGAAATGAGGCGAGCGTATTCGGCCCTTCCCTGTAATCTCTGACAGAGCCGTCTGAGAATGACTCTGAGAGAATGAAGCAAAGAAGAAAGTAGGGATATCGGCCAATCCAAATGCACGAATTCGTGTAGAGTTTCGCTTGGGATAAGGGGAGATATGATTTGCTTCTCGGCTGCGTGAATCTTTTTCCATAACATTTCTCCCATTTTCCCCCAGCGCTCGCGTAAAGATTCGATTTTCAGTTTATCAAGCTCATGAATAGCCCTAAGGCCCAGTGTTTGAAAGAAAGAGACAATGGACTTGATCGCATCCGGTGAATCCCAAGGGATTAGGCCTTCGAGATGGATCAAGGCCTCTACGGGGAGATTCAGTAGAAAGTTCCTCTCTTGTCCTGGTGGAACAGTTGGGAAAGAAGGCTGTAAGTTTGTAAGAACTTGGGCTGGTGCTGGAGTGTCGGAAATGGCCGCAGTTGCATCTGGGTGAGAGTCTCTAGCCAGACGTAAAGCCTCATTTAATAATGGAAGCTCTCCTCCAAATAGGTGACTGGTACCAGTAATATCAACAAAGATAAATCCTGGCTTTTGAAACTGTACCAGAGGGCTCAGTCGAAGAAAGTTTTCAGCCACTGAGAAATGTTCTGTCCTGTGTAAGTTGACGCATAAGGTTCTCATAAGAATTTTCTTTCACAATACAATGGGGGGTGGGGCGATGTAGGGCCCGTTCCACGCCTATCTGCTTTGCATTAAAGTTCAAAATGAGAGAGTACAAAGAACTTCGTCGAATAAGGGGATTGGTACTTGATAAAATAAGGGCCGTGTCAAATTTTCGTGTCTGCCGACTGAGGCGGGCAAGATCTTTATCGCTCAGACAAGAACCGCCAAGATCGCAGCCGATCATTTCAAATAAGGAAAGCGAGAGGAGCTCTTGCAGAATCCATGAAATATTTTTGATACCATCGGGAGGAGAAACCACAAGCACACGAGAAAAATTAGCACGTGCCTGATGCAAGCTCCATGGGCAAAGTTCTGCATTGGTGCTGTTGATCCAAGCGACCCACTTCTTTTGTTGGGTCAGTGGTGCAGCAGTTTGGCTCCAAAGACTTGTTGCGCCTCGTCCTAAAGAACTCACCAATAAACTGACAGCTCCTCGAGGAAGCCCCTTCCATAACAAAAAATGATCAAGTCCTGCCAAGCCTGTGGGAATGCCCTCCTGTGGTTTTACCAAATCGGAATTAACTAACTTGCCGCCCAATTTGCTTTTTAGTTGCTCAAGTGTGCAGGTATTCATTGCACTAGTAATGTCTGATTAAACCCACGACGATGCCTCGAATTTCTACCTGTTCAGGGTGGAACCACATGGAATCCATTTTTGCGTTAGCAGGTCGCAGTTCAATTTGAGGAGAGAGGGTTTCGTTTTTTTGTGAAGAACTCTGTGGAAAACGGTGGATAAGTTTTGGCTCTTTTGAGTTATGCAGATAAAAATGCTTCACTGTGGCCTCATTATCAATAATGGCTACAATGATCTCTCCATTTTTTGCGTGTGACTGCTGTTGCACAAAGATAAAATCACCATCCATGATGCCGTCCTCGATCATTGATTGGCCTTCGACCTGTAGGGCAAAAGTTTTGGCCGGATTTCGAACCATACTTGAAGGAACTTCAATAAATTCGTTGTTATGGAGAGCCTCAATGGGCTTTCCCGCAGCGACTCGACCGAGTAGAGGTAAGGATAGGGACTCGGACGGAGATTCGGAGTTTTGAGAGAGAGACCCCATTCTCTGAGGTAGAGAAAAAAGCCGTCCCCGGAAAGGGGGACGGCGATGGTTTAGTCCTAGGGGAGACGAAACAGTTTGAGCCGATTGCAAAACGGAGATGGCGCGCTTTTGGTTACTGCCGGGACTGTGGATATAACCCTTGCTTTGTAGTTGTCGCAGATAGGACTGCACGGAGTTAATCGAACGAAATCCAAAGTGCTCTTGGATCTCTTGGAAGGAAGGGGATAACTCCTGTTCGTGTATAAAGCTTTCGATAAACTCGAGAACTCTTTTTTCCTTTTTAGTGAGGGGACAAGCGATGGAACCGAGTCTTTTCATGGGCCACTCCTACTTACAGTATGTAAGTTATTTATAAGTAATATGTAAGTCAATAAATAAAATATGTAAGTTCTGAGTCGTAAAGCACAGCGCAATAATCTTCGGAGGCCAAAAATAGTGCATAGCAGAATATGGCCCTAAACGGAGATATATGAGGAATCCTGGGGTTGTTCTCATTTATACCTTCTAACTATAATTGCTCCGATCACCAGTTCGAAAGCAATAGACTCAAACATCACCCCATGACTGAGGCAAAATTTTGGTGAGGAAATTGCGATGATTGTTACAAAACTGAGAGAAGACAATTTGTTGATCGAGACAAATGGAAAATCGATTCGAACGCTTTTTGGTTCAGAGAAAGCATGCTTATTTGATTTGAGCGGCCCAATAGGCAAGGGCTCGCCTCCTGATATTCTCATTTTTCGTGGAGGGCTTGATGATCAGAGAGGAGCAGAGGGGGCCAGCGACCTCTTGAGCTTTGTTCTAGACCAACTGCCGGGTACAGGAATATTGGTATTGGGACAGAGGGCGTATGAGAGTTCCTTTTTTCTTGGCGGTCGCCGAGCGGACAAGGTTCACTATCTGAGTTCATTTCAGTTTCTGCGCATTCATGATATTCAATTTATGGGAGTCCCGGGAGAAATCGGAGGAGGCTCAGTCAATTGGACCATGGCAGCAGGCAAGACCCATATTTGGTTTCAGTGGCCTCATCCTTCGCACCCAGAAGTATCTCGTTTTGCAAGGGTATTTAGTTCTTATCCGTTTTCGGCTGTTTACACAAAAGTTGCGGATGAGTCATTACGGAGAGACAAAAAGGCCTATAATTCATGGATTCAATCTGTTTTGGGGGCAAGAACTCAAAGTATTTTTTTGGGCGGCGAAACTTCAGATACTCAGCTTGTCGCTTCCGATTTTAAAAATCTTGATCCCCGCCTTCAAATCCATCTATTAAAGGAGAAATCGGATTCGTGTCTGAATGAAAATTTACCGAAAGAGGATTTAAATCCCCGCAATTTCGCTGTGAGAGGTAATGTATCTGTCCAAAAGAATCCATGTGTTCCAGCAAAGCTAGCAAAACAAGACCCCTTAGGAATTTGTAGAAGATATCTCTACACGCCAGAGCAGGAAAAAGCTTTGATCGAGCGTCTCATTGAAGTCGAATTTCACTCCCGCATTCTTAAAACACTGCGCGAAGAAAGCGAAAGCCCATTCCAAGAGATAGTCGATAGCCGAGCGGTATTGCAAGTGGAAATAAAGCTATCAAACGGCCCTACCTGCTGCTGGACATTTTCTCATCTCTGGCCCCGATTCGAGATCAGTTTTAATCCACATCCTGAACCAAGGTATGCATTTCATTACTCTGCCGCTGAAATTCTGTCCTTTGTTTGGGATTCCGCTCAAAAGTTGAACTATTCGTGCACTGATTCTCCCCGTGCGGGGTGGCAGCCTTTAGAAATATTGAATGGAATATGGGGAAATTCTGTGGCGAACCCCCTGATAGATTCCAAAGAAAAAGATATTATCCTTTACGGGCTATAAAAGTCTAATCAAATACAATCACTGAAACCGGCCGCCTCCAGAATAAAAACGAATCAAACTATCCCGCTCAGCTGACTGTCGAGCCGCATTAACAAAAGGGGAAAGTCTCTGCACCATAAGGTCTTTGGCCTTGATGCAAGCGTCATAAATGTTATCGCTCTCACCTCGGGCCTCTATGCGAGCCCCCCCCGGCGCTACAACCAGACGAATTGCGTAAGTCTCAGCCTTAATTCCAGGCTTATCAGGCTTCTCAATTTTTTCAACGAATACACCCATCGAGCCAACCTCGCCAAGCATTGGCTCCAGACTCTGGATCTGTTGAAAAATAAAAGCCTTCACTTCCAAGCCTGGCTCGTATTGTTTTATTTTTGATTCTCGAGTCTTCACGCCTCTCACACTCCTCAAGACCTTAATTTGAATATCTTGCCAGAGCTGTCAAGGTTTTATCCCCAGAACATGCAGGCATATACAATAGGGTTTTGGCGGTTGGCTCCATTTCGATCTCATTTGGTGCTTGGCATTAGGCGAGTGATTGGGTACCCATGGATCACATCGGATTTGGTCAGAATTTTTCATTGGGGTGTAGAATGGCCTTGGAGTCTATTTCAGAAATAAAATCTGAGATCAAACTTGAACCTGGGTGGAAGGCTGTTCTTAAGGCTGAGTTTGAAAAGAAGTACATGGAGAGCCTTCGTATTTTTTTGCGCAAAGAACTGAGACAGGGGAAGCGGATATTACCCCCTGGCCCTGAGTATTTTGCAGCATTTAATCTGACTCCATTTGAACGTGTCAGGGTGGTGATATTGGGTCAGGACCCTTATCATGGGCCGGGACAAGCGCATGGACTTTGTTTTAGCGTGAGGTCTGGCCTGGACCTCCCGCCCTCATTGCGAAATATCTACCAGGAATTAAGCGAGGATATTGGCTGTAAAATACCTAGAGATGGCAATTTAAAGCCTTGGGCTGATCAGGGGTTTTGCTGTTAAATGCAACTCTCACTGTTGAGGCTGGAAAGGCGGGAAGCCATCAAGGAAAAGGGTGGGAGCAGTTTACGGACGAGGTTGTTCGAGCCTTAAATAGCCACCGAGAGAATTTGGCATTCTTGCTCTGGGGAGGATATGCGCAAAAAAAAGGTGCAATTATTGATCGGAGGCGGCATTTGGTTTTAGAAGCTCCTCATCCATCTCCCCTTTCTGCATACCGAGGATTTTTTGGCAGTCGTCCGTTTTCAAAAATAAATGACTATTTGGTAAAAACGAAGCAGGATCCGATTGACTGGTCGCTTCCGTGATAATGATAGATCCTAGCACCTTCTAAGATGTTGTGGGATGATTCAAAATCTTGGTTTGAATTCGCTATTTGGGAGAATCCTAGAATGCTTTGTCATATCGAAAATTGTTTGGTCGCTCATCGAACCAATCTGTTTTTTTACTTCGGATCGAAGTTGTGTCTTTGGGTTTTGTTGGCATTTGGGACAACGATAGTGGGTCCAACAGCTGTCTTTGCTCAAGAGAAGGTATTTGTTTATTGTTCCGAAGGCAGCCCGAGCACTTTCAATCCTCAATTGGCGGCCGATGGTCCAACCTTCAATGCAAGTTCTCGCATGATCTACAATCGCCTCGTCGATTTCGAAAGTGGTGGAACCAAAGTGATCCCCTCTCTCGCCGAATCTTGGGTCGTTTCGAAAGATGGTTTGGAATTCATTTTTAAACTCAGGCGAGATGTGAGTTTTCAAAAAACAGATACCTTTATTCCGAAAAGAAAATTTAATGCAGATGATGTCATTTGGTCATTCAATCGTATGCGTGACAAAAGCCATCCTTTCAATAGGATCGGTGGGGGTAATTACGAATACTTCACGTCGATGGAAATGGACAAAATCATAAAGGATATCATCAAAGTCGACGAGTACACTGTGAAGTTTAAGCTCTCCCATCCGGAAGCGCCATTTCTATCTAATCTAGGAATGGATTTTGCTTCTATAATCTCTGCTGAATATGGGACTCAGTTGTTAACAGCAGGCAATCCCGAAAAGTTGGACATTGAACCTGTCGGTACGGGACCTTTTATTTTCAGGCGTTACGTGAAAGACACGCTGATCAGATATGAGGCCAACCCTGGGTATTTTCTTGGCCGTTCAAAATTGGATAAGGTCGTTTTTTCAATTACCAAAGACCCCAGCGTAAGATACCAAAAGTTAAAAACGGGCGAGTGTCAGTTGATTGCCGAACCATCACCCACAGATCTAAAGGCGATGGGATCGAATCCAAATATTAAAGTCGTGCAGCAGCCTGGATTAAATGTGGGATATTTAGCGATGAATGTGGAGAAGAAGCCCTTTGACAATGTACTCGTTCGTCGAGCGATACATCATGCACTCAATCGAAGTTCTTATATTGAAGCGATATATCTTGGAAATGCCAAAGTTGCGGTGAATCCAATTCCCCCTACGATGTGGTCGTACAATGGGGATGTTAAGGACTATGGCTATGATTTAGCCGCTGCGCGAAGGCTGCTGGAAAAGGCTGGTCTTGCGAAAGGTTTTGAAGTTGAGTTGTGGACATTGCCTGTGTCCCGTCCTTATTTGCCAAATGGGAAAAAAATGGGGGAGCTTATACAAGCCGATCTTTCTAAGATAGGGATCAAGGTGAAATTGGTAAGCTATGATTGGCCAACCTATTTAGCAAAAGCGAGAAAAGGTGAGCACCAACTGATTCAGTTGGGTTGGACCGGAGACAACGGTGATCCTGATAACTTCTTTGGCATTCTGCTGGGGTGTGCGGCGGTTGAAGCGGGTAGTAACGTGGCCCGATGGTGCAACAAGGAATTTGCTCAACTCATAGAAAAGGCAAGGTTGACCACTGATCTCGCGAAGAGAACACAGTTCTATCGGGAGGCTCAACAAATCTTTAAAAGAGAGGCACCTTGGGTGACACTTGCCCACTCCACTGTATTTAGAGCGATGACAGATCGAGTTCAGGGCTACAGGCTAAATCCATTTGGTACAGAATCCTTTTTTGAAGTCGATTTAAAATAGCCAGTCTGCCTTGCGAGTGGATTGGTATGAGCATTTTTTGAAGCCAAACTGGCAAGAGAAACTATCGTGATCATTCGTTTTGTATTTCGCCGTCTTTTGATTTCAATTCCAACTTTGATTGGTATTTCAATTATTGCTTTTTTGCTGATTCGGGTGGTTCCAGGTGATCCAGTGATGTTACTGCTGGGAGAGCGAGGTTCATCTCCTCAAGTCTATGAAGAGATGCGTAAGAGCATGGGGCTTGATCGGTCGTTTCTGCAGCAATACTTGCAATTTTTTTCAAATGCGATTTGCGGAGATCTGGGTGTTTCAATTTCCTCACATCAGCCTGTTTTGGAGGAGTTTTTTGACCGATTTCCGGCAACCGTTGAACTGGGCTTAATTGGGATTTTTTGGTCGGTTTTATTGGGGATTCCATTGGGGTTGGTGGCAGCTCTTAAACGTAATTCTCCGACGGATTATCTCTTAATGGGATCAGCTTTGATTGGGTATTCAATGCCGATTTTTTGGTGGGGACTGATTTTGATTTTGGTTTTCTCTGTGACATTGGGGTGGACGCCTGTTTCCGGGAGAATAAGTCCCTCCTTTGACCTAGATCCCGTTACTGGTTTTATGCTCATTGATACCTGGCTTAAAGGCGGAGGGGGTGGGGCTGCATTCAGAGATGCGGTGGCCCATCTTGTTCTTCCAGGATTGGCTTTGGGAACAATTCCTCTCGCCGCCGTAGCGCGAATGACGCGATCAAGTTTACTGGAGGTTTTGCGTGAGGATTATATTCGGACAGCCAAAGCGAAGGGACTTAGTCTTTTCCGAATTGTCGTTGTTCATGCCCTTCGCAACGCCCTCATTCCTATTATCACGATCGTGGGTTTGATGGTGGGCTCCGTGCTGACTGGGGCAATTTTAACAGAGACAATTTTTTCGTGGCCTGGAATTGGCGGCTGGCTTGTTACAAGCGTCAATGCCCGCGATTATCCTGTTATTCAGGGAGGAGTTTTGCTGATCGCCGTAGTTATTATTGTGGTTAATATGGTTGCCGATATTCTTTGTCAAATAGCGAATCCTCTCACCAGGGGCAAAGGCTAATGGAATGGAAACATCTCTGGTATTCATTTAAGAAAAACAAAGGAGCGCTTGTTAGCTTGTTGCTTCTTGTGTTCTTGATCTTCATTGCCGTATTTGCTCCGTTCGTCGCTCCGCACAGTCCGAATCGGGTTTTTGATGGAGCTTTTATGAATCCTCCTTTTTGGATGCCGGGAGGAAGTCATCAGTTTTATTTGGGAACAGACGATATCGGACGAGATGTTTTGAGCCGTCTTATTTTCGGAGCTCGAGTTTCTCTTGGCATTGGTCTGATGGTTGTCGTGGTCACTTTGTCCATTGGGAGTTTGTTGGGCTTGGTAGCTGGGTATTGCGGAGGCTGGATAGATAGTCTTATTTTAAGGGGAGTTGACATTTTAATGTCACTCCCATCGATTCTGTTGGCTATAGTCGTCGTGGCTGTGCTCGGATCTAATCTTACCAACGCAGTGATTGCGGTGAGTCTTGTTGCCTTGCCAAATTTTATTCGTATTGTGCGTGCAAGTGTTTTGTCTGAAAAGGCTAAGCCATACGTGGATGCGACTATTAGTTTTGGAGCGGGTCACGGCCGGATCGCTCTTCGAAATATTTTTCCCAATTGCTTGGCTCCAGTAATTGTTCAGGCGACTCTTGGATTTAGTGATGGAATTCTCAATGTTGCCGCTCTTGGCTTTTTGGGGCTAGGGGCTCAGCCGCCGACTCCAGAATGGGGGGTGATGCTTGCTGACTCTCGTTCCTTTATCGAAAGCTCCTGGTGGTTGGTAACGGCCCCAGGTCTCTGTATTCTTGTCGTTGTTTTGTGTTTTAATATTTTAGGAGATGGTCTGCGAGACGCCCTGGATCCAAAGCTCAGGTGAACTAGCGACGAGTGAGGTTTTATTGCAGCGCCAACTCGCAGACTCTCAGTGAATTTGTTGCGTCCAAGAGCGCCTGGCTGAACCAAATCTCAGGGGTTCAGGATCGAGTTCGGCTTGGTGCAGTGCTCACAACGTGAGCGCTGCTGCCGGACGCATGTTTGAAGATCCTGGACTCCTGAGATTTGGTTCAGCCAGGCACTCCTTGGAGTTTGGAACAACAATCAAGTGGGCCAGTTTATACTTACTTGACCTTTGTACCTATCGGACGTTTGTACAGGAGGGAAAAATGCC
Organism: Bdellovibrionales bacterium; assembly: GCA_016716765.1. Lineage (NCBI taxonomy): Bacteria > Pseudomonadati > Bdellovibrionota > Bdellovibrionia > Bdellovibrionales > Bdellovibrionales bacterium. The sequence continues at coordinate 578,808 of JADJVA010000025.1, forward strand.
TGAAATTGCAAAGAGTCTATCCACTTCAAGAGGAATTCTCTTAAATTTTGGAATATAATAATTCAGTTTGGAGAAACCTTGATACTTGCCGATAAATTGAGAAGCAAGATATCTGATCGAATATTTTTTAGTAGTGACGAGCGAGGAATATTGGTGATCAAGCCCGACTCCGAAATCCTGAAAATCCTATCACAAGCTCGCGTATGGTGGGAGCGTTTGAGTCTTCCTATCGTATTGGTTGATTTTTCTAGTCTGAAGATTATTTATGCTAATCCACGAAGTGAAGAGCTCATCGGAAAGCCAATGGAAGCTCTTGTGGGACTGAGTTGGGCTTCAGCATTTGATACCGAAGCTGCAGCGACACTCAAGTCAGTGGGAGACCTATATCAGATCGATTTTGATGCATTTATGCCTACCGAATACAATCTGCGTGTTCTTCGGAGAAGTGGACGTGCTGTTCCAGTGATCTGTTCGTTTTCAGGATTGATTATGGAGGGGCGGAAACATCTATTATTGTCTCTTTTTGACTTGTCAAAAGACGAGGCCGAAAAGAAGAGATTGGCTGAAGACTTAAAATCCATCTACCAAATGTCTAAACTTGCGGACCTGGGAAGAATTGCATCCTCTGTCGCACACGAGATGAATAATCCGTTGATGGTGATACAAGGACAGGCAGAGATTCTTGAGCTTAAAGTTGCGAAGGGATCTTTGTCTAGCAAGGAGGTAAAAGGCATTCTCCATCCCATCTATCGCTCTATTGAGCGAATGACGCAAATTATTAGTCAGATGAGATCGGCGGCACTTCCGGCGGGAACTGACTTGAAACAAGTTGATTTGACACAAATCATTCGCGACAGCCTTGTTTTGCTTGAGCCGCGAGCAAGATTTTTGGGTGTTGAAATTGATTCAAAATTGCCTTCTTCCATTCTGATTGAGGCCAATCAAAATCAGATGGAGCAGGTGATTCTAAATATCGTGAACAATGCCTTTGATTCGATGGAAGATGAAAAATTTCAAATCAAATCGGGATTAAAGCTTCAAATTGAGGAAAAAGTGGAGGAGGGTTTCGCTGTAGTTTCAATTTATAACAATGGCCCAGCAATTCCAATTGAGTTTCAGCAAAATGTGATGAGTCCGTTTTTTTCAACGAAGAGTGTCGGGAAAGGGCCTGGATTGGGCCTTTCTGTTTCTATGGGAATCCTGAGAGCCCATCATGGCGGGTTGAAGCTGAAATACTCAACTGAAGAGGGCACATGTTTTGAATTTAAAATTCCGATTTGCGCTCGGGTTGATGAGAAGATGAAAGTGAAGGTTCTTGTTGTAGATGATGAAGTTTTCGTTCGTGATGTGCTCAATCAAAGGCTCCAAGCTGAAGGTTTTGAGGTTATTCTAGCTAGAAATGGAAGTGAGGCCCTGGAGGAAATCATAAGTCATCCAGATATTGCGGTTCTATTTACTGATTTGCGAATGCCAATGATGAATGGATTGGAATTGATTCGTCATATCCGAAGTATTATGAATGAGGTTCTCGTCGTTGTTATTTCGGGATTTTTAGATTCGCTCAATGAAGCAGAAGGTCAGGATCTTGCATTGATTGACGAAACTCTCGAAAAACCATTTACTGGTGCGGAATTTCGTCGTGTGTTGGACTTTGTTCATCAAAAAATCGACCAAAAAAGAAAATTATCAGTGGCTTAGCAAAGCAAAATTTTGTAAAGAAATTTATTCTACGATCCCTGTGTAAAGGTAGCTAGCGCCTCCAAGTAAGCCCTGGCAATCAATTTTTGAAAAAGCTCTACTCTCTTTCATGAGTTGCAAGAAATTTTCATTACTAGGAAAATGGTTTGATGAATGATTTAGGTATTCATAAGCCTGGCGTTTTTTTGTGACCAACCCACCAATGAACGGAACAGCGAATTGAAAGTAGATACGGATGATCAATCCAACTATGGGTGTTTGATTGTTTCCGGTTTCAAGGATCATGACTCGTCCACCAGAGCGAGTCACCCGGGCCATTTCTCTCAGGGCTTTTATCGGATCTTGAACATTGCGAATGCCAAACGCGATGCTTGTTATGTCAAAAAAATCATCTTGATAACCCAAGGCCATGACATCGCCTTCTGAGAATTCAATATCGACATTAAGGTTCCTCACTTTTTCTGAAGCGCGATCCAACATTTTTACGCAAAAATCGGTTCCAATGACAACTCCTTGCGGTCCCACAACTTCCTTAAAGGCAATTGCCAAGTCGCCTGTTCCCGTTGCACAGTCAAGAATATGATCTCCAATTTTTGCTTCGCTCCGACGGACCAGAGCCCTTCTCCATTTTCGAGCCACGCCGAATGTCATCAAATCATTGGCTCGATCATAGCCCTCAGAAATGGAGCTAAAAAGGCTCTTGATAAAATCTGGATTGGGACCTTCGGGATTTACTGCCATACTTAGACCGACTTCGCTAGACGCCGACCAAGCGCGGAAAGAAGTCTCTCAAGTTGATCCATCAATTGATCAATTTGGGAGAAATCAATTGCTTGAAAACCATCGGACAGCGCTTCCTCGGGTGCATAATGTGTTTCGATGAGAAGGCCATCCGCCCCGGCGGCAGCGGCAGCGAGAGACATGGGAATCACCAAGCGAGAATCTCCTGTGGCGTGAGATGGATCAGCAATCACCGGGAACGAAGTGTACTGCTTAACGTAGGCTATGGCATTGAGATCAAAGGTATTGCGGGTGCTCGTTTCAAAAGTGCGGATTCCTCTCTCGCACAGGATGACTTGATCATTGCCTCCCTTGATAATATAGTCAGCGGCCAACAGCCATTCCTTGATTAAGGCAGCAAATCCTCGTTTTAAGAGAATAGGCTTCCGAATCTGGCCAAGTTCCTTTAGAAGTGAATAATTATGCATATTGCGCGATCCCACTTGAAACACGTCAACCAAATCCATCATATCGTTGATTTCACGTGGGTCGGTAACTTCAGAAAAAAAAGCTAAGCCAGTTATTTTTTTTACTTCTTGAACAATAGAAAAAGCATCTTTTCCCATACCTTGAAAAGTTTTGGGACTGCTGCGGAGCTTGAACATTCCCCCTCTTAATGCGATAGCACCTGATTTTTTGACCTGGCTGGCAATTTTTAGGAACTGTTCCCTGGATTCGATTGAACAGGGGCCGGAAATAACTACAAATGGGTTGTGGCCACCTATCAAATGGGGCCCCAGCTTGACGGGCAAAGTCTTGTCATTCATTCTCACCTCTATTTGCCGATCCAACCCCCTGCGGAGAGGAGCTATTTCTAGAAGGATATTCGCTCTTTTCGGCTCCAGTAACATACAGGAAACAGATCGGCATCACCAGTCTTTTTAAAGATTGAGTTAAACGGTGGGAAGGGCATATGTCAAAGACAACAGCACACAGAGGCTTGGGACTGGATGAGAGTCAGGACCCTGATTTATTTGGATTAGGTACTTCTCAATCAGGAATTCTTTGCCCCTGGTTTGATAGTAAAATCATTGTTGGTTGTGATCTGCAAAGCCGAGAGGAGAGGCCAGAAGATGGCTCGTGGTGTTTCTATGCGCCCGACTTCTTTTTGGAGGGGGCTCGGCCCTGGTGGAATTTTAAATCGGTTCGGGTCTTGGAGCGGGTTCAGCTGAAAAGACCGGAGGGGACAGGCTGTGCATTTGATAAAGCTTGGAAACTATCTAGTAAAACAGGATTTATGTCCATTTTTGAAGAACTGAAGGCCGCCCTCAAAAAGGGAGACCTGCAAAAAGCAGTTCCTGTTGTCACGGCTTATCAGGAGGGAGTGATAACGAAGGACAAGTTGATCCATGTCCTATGGGAAATCGTCTCTCTCCGAGGTTCCCGGGGGGAGCTTTTTCCCTACGGATTCTGGCTTGAAGAAGAGGGTATGCTCGGAGCTACCCCCGAGTTGCTGGTGAGTCAGCGAAATGGAAAGATTTCCAGTATGGCCTTAGCAGGGACGAGGGGCTTTGGATTTACAAAGGGAGACTTGTTGCTGGACTCAAAGGAGAGGTTTGAGCATCAGGTGGTGGTGGACGCATTGGTTGCCTCCCTCGAGGATTTTGGAATTTTGGAATTGAGCGAGACCTACGAGTGGGATTTGGGAAATCTCACGCATTTACGAACAGATTTGGAGTTGGCCGTTGGTCAAAATCACGCATTTCAGTGTATTGAACTTGTCGATCGTATTCATCCAACACCGGCCTTGGGTGCATGGCCGAAGGCTAAGGGCCTTGAATGGTTGAGAAAAAATCGGCCACAGGAGGCCCGGCGATTCGGAGCTCCTTTTGGAGTCCGCTCTCCAGAGGGAGATTTTTTCTTTGTAGTAGCCATTCGGAATATTCAGTGGCATGACGGGAGAACCTGGCTGGCTACGGGTTGTGGGGTAACGATTGAGAGTCAGGCCGAGAGAGAGTGGGCTGAACTTGCTCTGAAGCGAAATTTTGTTTTGGAAAACCTTGGTCTATGAATCAAATTTGTCGTGCCAAAAAATTGATCGCGTTGCTTGCAGAACAAGGGGTTGAGGATTTTGTTTTGTGCGCCGGGGCTCGAAATGCTTCGCTTGTCGAGGTTTTGTCTCAGGCTCGTGGGATCAATGTGCTTCCGTTTTTTGACGAGAGGTCAGCAGCCTTTTTTGCAATTGGCCGAATTCAAGCGACTCAACGTCCCGTTGCGGTCATTACGACGTCGGGTACGGCTGCAGCTGAATTGTTGCCGGCGACCATAGAAGCTTGGTATGCTGGGCTACCTCTTGTTCTCGTGACAGCAGACCGCCCGCAATCATATCGAGGCAGTGGTGCTCCTCAGGCCATCGAACAGGTTGGTATCTTTTCCCACTTTGTGAGGCAATCTTGGGATCTTGGTGATCAGGAATATTGGGAGGGACGAATCGACCTTTCCCAACCCAGTCACATCAATGTGTGCTTTGAGGAGCCCTTTTTGGACGCTGAGGTGACCGAGTGGCATCCGAGTCTTGCCCGTTCAGTTGGAACTCCAGCTTGGCATGGTGAAGCGCTCAAAGGTCGTTCAAAGACTGATGGCTCAGTTTTGGAGGTAAAAGGCATCGATGATTTTTTTGAAAAGGCATCAAGACCATTGGTGCTGGTGAGTCGGCTATCTTCCCTTTGTCGACCTATGGTTGAGTGCGCGCTGAAAGAGTGGGGTTGGCCCATTTATGCCGAGGCCACATCGGGTCTGCGAGAATCCTCAGTTCTAAAAGATCTTCGAATTGAATCAGGAGAGGGGATTTTTGAGAGTTCCAGATTTTTAGAGACCTTTGATGGCGTGATTCGTATTGGTGGGGTTCCAACGACACGATTGTGGCGCGATTTAGAAAGCAAATTGAGCGATTGGCCCGTGTTAAATTTTTCTTCAGGGGGGCATTCTGGACTGAGTCGGGTGAAAAATCAGGCGATGCCCTTGGATTCTGTTTCTTTGCGTCGAGCGCCAAAAAGCACCGAATGCTTTCGGGATTTTTTTATTTACGATCGGCAGCGTGGTGAGCGACTCAAAAATTTGCTGTCGCTCAGTTTGAGTTCAGAACCTGGCATATTCTCAGAATTGTCTAAGATGATTCCTTCTAGCAGTCTGGTGTTCTTGGGAAACAGTCTTCCCATTCGCGAATGGGATTTGACAGCGAATTTTGAATATCGTGGGTTAGAGGTGTTGTCTAATCGAGGAGCCAATGGGATAGACGGCTTGTTCTCGACCTTTTTAGGCGCTAGCAAAGAAGGGAGAGAAAATTGGGCAATTGTCGGCGATTTATCTGCTCTCTACGATCTGAATGCCCCGTGGGCCCTTTCGGTGTCGAAAGGGGAAATTTGGAGGTTTATCGTTATAAACAATTTTGGTGGAAAGATATTCCATCGAATGTTTGGAAATCCGTTGTTTCAAAATCGTCACGATTTAAGCTTTGAGGGCTTTGCTGAACTTTGGAATATCGATTATTGCCGATGGCACAGAGTGCCTGAAGTCTTGCCGGAGCTTTCTTCTGTGTCTGTGATTGAGATACGTCCAGATCAGCGGGCGACAGATTGCTTTTGGAAGGACTATCTTGCGTTGAAAGAGGTGTCGGTGTGTTTTTAGTTACACTACACGGTTTTTGGGGAAACGGCAGTGATCTGGCTCCCATTTCGGAGGCTCTTCGCCAGGCAAACCTAGTTGATCGCTCGTGGGCTCCCGATTTATTTGTACCAGGTCCTCTGAGCCCTGACTTTGGTTTTTCTGATTGGACGGAATCCTTTGCCAATGAGCTGCGCAGGAGAGCAGCTGGATCTAAAGTTATGGCCATCGGATATTCAATGGGTGGACGTTTGCTGTTGCATGTTTTGAAGTCACATCCCGAATTGTTTCGAGGCGCTGTGATCGTTTCCTCACAGCCACAACTTCAAACGGTTGAGGAAGTGAGAGAGCGAAAACTATGGGAATTGAATTGGGATCTCGCTTTTCAGGACAGACCTTGGAATGAATTGTGGAGGGATTGGAATCACATGGAAGTATTGAAGTCCATCGCTCTGAGACCACCGCCAATGGAGTTTTCTCACTCGCGCGAATATCTTGCAAAGGCTCTCAAGGAATGGTCGCCTTCTCGGCATTTGATATCTGTTCAAGACTTTCGTCAGAGTGAAGTTCCCCTTTTGTGGGTGGCTGGAGAGAAGGATCGAAAATATGCCCAGATGTACTCGGAATTCTGTCAGATGGGGATTCAGGGGCAGTTTGAGTTTGTTTCAGACGCCGGACATCGCGTTCATTTGGATCAGCCAGATTTGTTCACTCAGGTTGTCAGTCGCTTCGTTCGCGGGTAAACTTGAATCTGATCAAAAGGGGGGGGAGTGCGATGGCTTCAAAATATGTGGAATTGAAAACGACCGACAATACGACTATTTATGTCCGTAAAGAGGCCGTGGTGGTTCTTGAAGAATCTCCTCCAAGTAGTCGAGTCGAAGGTCATGTGAAGGTTTTTGTGGCAGGTTTCAAGTTTGCTGTAAAGGGAACATTGAACGACGTTTTGCCACTGCTCGACTAAGATGGAACCGGTTGTTGATTCTTGCATAAGCTAACTGATCAAGTTACTGGAATGCTGCAGGCGAAAACGGTGGCTCGATCGGATCTTTTGTAATATAGCCATCTTTGATACGAATAAAAATTTGGTGGAGAATTGATTATGACTCAAGAATCTTGGACAAGTATCAAGGATTACCAAGATATATTGTTAGAGGCAACGGAAGATGGAATTGCGAAAATCACTATCAATCGACCTGAAGTGCGCAATGCATTCCGTCCTGAGACGGTGTCTGAACTCAGAGACGCGTTTGAATTGGTAAGGGAGGATTCACGTATTGGAGTTGTGATTCTTACTGGTCAGGGGAAAGAGGCTTTTTGCTCTGGAGGCGATCAGAAAGTTCGTGGGCACGCGGGATATGTGGGAGATGACGGAATTCCAAGATTGAATGTTCTGGATTTGCAAAAGCAGATTCGGTCAATCCCTAAGCCTGTGATTGCTATGGTAGCCGGGTTTGCAATTGGCGGTGGACACGTTCTTCATATTGTTTGCGATTTGACGATTGCTGCTGAAAATGCTGTCTTTGGGCAAACAGGTCCGAAAGTGGGGTCTTTTGACGGAGGATTGGGGAGTTCCTATTTGGCGAGAATTGTCGGTCAGAAAAAGGCTCGGGAGATTTGGTTTCTGTGCCGCCGTTATGACGCCAAAGAAGCCTTGGCTATGGGGTTGGTAAATACGGTTGTGCCCGTTGACCAACTGGAGTCAGAGGCGCTTAAGTGGTCGAGGGAGATTTTGCAGCACTCGCCATTAGCTCTTCGTTGTTTGAAATCATCTCTCAATGCGGATTGTGATGGGCAGATGGGTCTGATGGATTTGGCAGGAAATGCGACCCTCCTTTACTATATGAGCGAAGAGGCCAAAGAAGGAAGAAATGCATTCGTAGAGAAGAGGAAACCTGATTTTAAGCGGTTCCCTCGCTTGCCATAAGACCATCAATGGAAAAGATGAGATTGAATTTTTGGCTGATGGCCTTACGACCAAAGACATTGGGAGCAGCCGTGGTTCCAGTTGTTGTAGGCACCTTATTGGCATTTCGATTTGGCCACCAAGTCCGTTGGTGGTTAAGTGCTTGGGCTTTACTTTCAACTTTGTTTATTCAAATTGGAACGAATCTTTTTAACGATGTTATTGATTTCAGAAAAGGTGCGGATACAAATCAGAGGCTCGGTCCCCAGCGCGTGACTCAGTCAGGGGCGATTGCCCCTGCATGGGTATTTGGAGCAGGAGTTTTTTCTTTCTTGTTAGCGATAGCCTGCGGAATGCCCTTGGTTTTTCAAGGGGGGCCCGTGGTCATCGGGATAGGAATATTGTCTCTATTTTTTGGCTATGCTTACACTGGTGGCCCATATCCCCTCGCTTACAAGGGGCTGGGAGATATCTTTGTTGTCTTGTTTTTTGGTCTTGTCGCTGTGGGAGGAGTTTATTTTATCCACACCGGAGAATGGAATTTGAAAGCGGTCGTTGCAGGGCTGCAGGTCGGTTTTTTGGCAACTGTGATGATCGCAATTAATAATTTTCGCGATATAGCTCAGGACAAGGCCGCTCATAAACGTACCCTTGCCGTGAGGTGGGGGCCCCGTTTTGCGCGCCTGGAGATACGGTTTCTTTACATTATGAGTTTTTCGCTCTCCGTTTACTGGCTCATTTCGGGGTGCTGGGGGGCGGCTCTTTTACCTTTGATGTTGTGGCCGGGGGCGAGGGGCGTGATCAAACAAATATCTGTACATGATCCGGGTCCTGTTTATAATAAGTTGTTGGCTCGGGCTGGTTTGATCCACCTGCTTTTTGGCTTGCAATTAAGTTTGGGGTTTTTGATTTCATGAGAATTTGGTTTAGTCCTTATCAGCTTCAACCATTAAATGCCCTCAATGCTCTCGATACGGGACAGAGTCGAGAGGGGGTTCTTCTAAAAATAGAATTAAATGAGCTAGGAGTTGGCTACGCAGATTGTCATTCCTGGATGACTTTTGGAGACGCCAATTGGAGAGATCAAATCAAGAGTTTGCAGGAAGATCGTCCTCTGCCTTTGATTTCGCGATCATTGGAGCTGGCTCAGTGGGACGCCTCATTTCGTCATCGGGGAGAGAGTCTTTTTCCCTCGGCGCCTTTGCTGAAGAGTCATTACACGCTTGCTGATTATTCCCAATTTTCTTTGCCTCTCCTTGAGCAAATTGTCGAACAAGATTTTAATATTTTGAAGCTGAAATTGGGCAGTGATTTGCAGAGAGACTTTGGTTTTTTAAGGCGATTGCTCCCCATCATCCCAGAGGGGCTGCGAATACGTTTGGATTTTAATTCGACGATGACGCCAGATGTTTTGGGTCCTTGGTTGGGCAGTTTAGGGCATGAGTTTCTGGGGCGCCTCGATTTTATTGAGGATCCCTTTGAATATGATGCCGAGACTTGGTTGGCTTTTAAGGAGAAATGGCAAGTCCGGTTGGCGATCGATCAATCGCTTTCGAGTCAAAGTGACTTGAGAGGTGCCGATGTTTTGGTTGTGAAACCCGGGCGCACTTCAGGGGAGGTGATCGATCATTGTGTTGAGAAGTGGGGAGATAAACGGTGGGTATTCACTCATGCAATGGACCACCCAGTTGGCAGAATGATGGCCCTTGCATTTGCAATGAATTTTTATTTGGTTAATCCTGAGAAGGAGGATGTGGGCGGGTTTGAAAGCTCACCGATTTATGAGTCCTCATCATTTGATGAACAGATTTTTCAGCAAGGGGCCTTGCAATTGGGAACTGAGGGAAAGGGAGTGGGCTTTGACGCTCAATTAGAGGAGCTGGAGTGGAACCCCCTGCATATTTAGGCTCCTTGGAACCTTCAAGTCCGATCTCCTGGGACAAAACAGAACCCCCTGTTCTTTTTTTAAATCCGCGTATTTCTCCCGAAATGCGACTGCGATTCATGGATAAATTCGCCGAATTCTGTTTGGTCAATGACTTAGTTGGAATCGCATCCTCCGGCACCACTTCAGTAGGTGGCGAAGCAAAAATTGCGGTGTTATCAAAGCAAGGCTTTCTAGATTCAGCGGCTTCTGTGAATAGGCATTTGGAATCTGATCACAGGGATACATGGTTGCATATATTGCCTGACTTTCACGTGGGAGGATTGGCCATTTGGGCGAGAGCTTCAGTCTCGGGGGCAAGGGTATTCAAACCCTCAAATTGGAAGTGGGATGTGAGGTCTTTGAAGGATTTGATTGAAGGGTCAAGAGCTAGTCTAATTTCACTCGTCCCCACTCAAGTTTATGACCTGATTCAAAGTCAAATAAAGTCCCCACCTCATTTGAGAGCGGCGATAGTTGGTGGAGGAAGTCTCCACGGTTCTGTCTATTTTGAAGCGCGAAATCTGGGTTGGCCAATTTTACCTAGCTATGGACTCACAGAATGTTCCTCGCAAGTGGCAACAGCCAGTTTGGCATCCTTGGATAACTCGGTATTTCCTGAGGACCTTTTCATGTTGCCTCACGTAGAGGCGCGAGTGGATTGTGAGGGACTGTTGGCACTTCGATCGCGTTCACTTCTCGAAGGGTACTTTCAAACAGATGTTCGGGGAGAAAGATGGAAGTGGATTGATTCAAAAATTGATGGTTGGTTTACAACCGAGGACAGGGTCAAAATCGGACATGGAACTTTGCGATTTCTTGGCCGGCGTGATGATTTGGTCAAAATTTTGGGAGAATTGGTCAGTCTGAATGTTTTGGAGGCACGACTGCTCTCCCTCGTTCAAGGTTTGCATTTGAGCCAAGAGGTGGTTCTCATTGCATTGCCACAGCCTCGCTCAGGCTTTGAAATTGTACTCGTTTTTTTAGAATCTGATTACACGGCCGCTCAAGTGGAGCAATTGGTGGAAGACTTCAATAAGGACTTATTGCCCATCCAACAGGTGAAAAGAACCCATGGAGTTGCCAAGATGCCCCGTTCTGAACTTGGAAAAATTTTGAAGCCTCAATTAGACTTGAGTGTTTCTAACTAGATAAGTAACGACGTAGCCGATCTTCATATGAACTTGGGATATTTGTTTTTTTCCCGGACATGCGGTTGATGAAAACATGGACGTTGCGAACCTTGGTGCAAGTCGCTCCCTCACTGTTCACGAGCCAGATCTCAAATCCAAGACTTGAAGTTCCGAGCTTGTTGAGCTGAAGGATCGCTTTGAACTTATCTCCTGCTCGAATAGGAATGAGATATTCTGCTTCGGAGTGACGAACGGGCACGGACAAGTCACGATTGTTAAACCACTCATCCCAAGGGATGCCGATATGTTGGATAAATTCTTCGATGGTTTGGTGACAAATAAAAAAAACCTGTCCATAAAACATGATACCCGCTGGGTCGCACTGATCAAAGGAGCAGCTGAGCTGCCGAGAAAATTTCATAGCTTACTCTTGTCTTCCCTGTGAGCGAAGGCAAGAAAATAATCAATTTTCGATCTTGAATTGGTGATCTATGAGCTTCAACTTTAGCCTGTGCTTCTTGAGTCGAGAAGACATTTTTTCAAGAGCCGCTCTTGCTCTTCCAGGTTGGTCTCCAAAAGAGATGTTTCGGTGGCATGATACGAAGAGAGTGATAGTTCAACATCTGCTTTCAAAGATAGGCAGGAGGTCAGATCTCTCGAAGGCTCGTTTTTGGGGAGGTTTCTCTTGACAGCCAGAGTCATTCTGCTAGAGAACGGAGCCTAGCCTTTCGCTTATGAGGTCCAAATGAGAGAGGTCAAGATATACAGCGAGAGCGATTTCCCCACATACTTACCAAAACTGAGCGCTCTTTATGACGATCTCTTTTCTTCGGGAAAGGGTTTTCGGTCAAAGTTGATCACACTTGTTTCGGTGCCCATAAAATTAGACAAGCCATCAATCTCTCTTTTGGCTCAGACGATTGAATTTGTGCACAACGCTTCTTTGCTTCATGACGATCTCATTGATCGATCCCCTTTGAGAAGAAATAAAACTGCAGCTTGGCTGAAGTACACACCTGAATACGCCGTATTGGCGGGTGATTACCTTTTGGCCCGTGTGATGGTGAATCTTTCTCGGTACGGAAATCTACGCCTTATTCAGTATACGGCAGAGATTATTGGAAATTTGTTGGAGGGAGAGTGGATTCAGGATTCATTGGTTCATGACTGGAATGTTCATATTGGTCAACTTGATCAGGTTCATAGCTTAAAAACTGCGTCTCTGTTTAAGTGGTGCATTCGTGCCCCGTTTATTGCCAAGGAGAATTATGACAGCCAGCTCCATGAGTTGCTAGAGAAAATCGGCGAGTTATTGGGACTTCTTTTTCAAAGAAGTGACGATTTGTTGGATTTTAACATTAGAAATTTTGAAAAGAAGGAAGTGCTCGGAGATTTGAAATCTGGGTACCTTAATTCATTTGGCGCCTACTTGACCCATGATCTCTCAACAAAACAGCGTGAAGAGTTCAAAAAATCTTCCTGTTTGCAGGAAGTAATTTGCACAATAGGTGCTGAAGAATATCAGCGAAAAATTGACAGTTTTGATAGAATGAATAGTCAAGTGATCGACTTGTATCTTCACCATCTTGAGAATCTTCGTGATCTTTTGGATGAAGAGAATCATGGTCTTCTGGATAATCTCGCTAAATTACCGCAACCTCTCTATTGGAGAAAAGTTTGAAGGCGCCGATTCAAAGCCGCCTCCTGACGATACCTCGGGCGGATCCGCGTTTTATGCCTCATTTGCTGGGCTCATTTTCAAATGAGGAAAGAGCCTTGCCTGTGGATGTTTTATTTCATGATACAAACGAAGAGAGAATTACTTTTCGAATTGTGCAAATTAATGAAATCGATTGTCCCGGTAAAGTCATGACTCTCTTGACTGGAGTCAGGCCCATATTGTTGCTTCTAACCATGGGGCCGGCGGCAACTTCGATTTTTTATGCAATGACTTTTGGGTGGGAAATAGAAATAGGCATTGCTGCATGTACTTTGATGGCCATCTTTTTTTTACATGGGGCGGCCTTCTTGATGAACGACTATTGTGATCATCTTTCGGGGATGGACAGACTTTCATATCTAGGAGGGAGTCGCATTGTTCAGCGTGGTTGGGCTACCGCTGAACAGGTCAAAAATTGGTCCTGGATGTGTTGGTTGTCGGGCTTGATGTTTGGCCTGCCCTCCCTTTGGCTTCGTCCTTGGCCTATGATGTTGTTTATTGGAGGAACAGCGGCTCTGATTGTCGTTGGTTTTTCTTATTTGCGTCGAAGTGAGAGGTATTTGGGCTTGGATAATTTAATGGTCTTCTTTGGGATGGGCCCACTTCTAACGGCGGGAACATCATTCGCGGTGACTGGAAGAATTGGATCCGAGGTTTTGATTTTTGGCGCAATTTTTGGGTTGGGCGCCTCGCTTTGTATTCAGCTTCGCAATTTCGAGACGATGCTGGCAGATTCGCAAATGAGGACAAGAACTTTGATGAGTCGTCTTGGTCTGGAAAAATCAAAGCTTTTTGTCATGGTTCAGCTTTTTTTCATTTTGTGCCTAATGAGTCTGTTTGTCTACGTGGAGACAGTTTTTGCTATTTATTGGTTGGTCATGACGCCTGTTTTTGGTGTAGCCGTTCATTTGGGATTACGTATTTGGTCGGTGGGATCTCCTTTGTCTTCCCAGTTGAGAGGTCTTTGGAGGCAGGGTCTCGTTTTGCACCTCTGCCTCTTGGCCGCGAGTAATTTGCTTTTTTATTTTCTCTATCTGAGTCGAACTTAGCGCGATGGAATGTGGAATTCTTTTAAATGCAGGTATTGATATTGGGCCTCGCGAAGAACTCAGTATTTTTATCGACAAGCTTCAAATGCCAGTTGCTGAGAAAATTGAAGACTATCCGCTTTGTTTGCTGTGGACTGGAGAGGGATGGGGGCTTGTTTCCCGAGAGTTTTCCAAAATGAATCCCTTGGTGATAAATTTTTCGGGAAGAGATTGGCAGCGACGACTCAAAGAAACAGGAAAATCGGGGGACATACTTTCAAAGGCGCTTAAAAAGATAGCAGGTAATCTTGCAATTGATTCGACGGCAGGGCTGGGGAGAGATACTCTTCATCTTTTGGCGCTTGGTTTTCATGTTGTTGCAATTGAGCGCCACCCCTTGTTGGTCGAGCTTCTTAAAATTGCTCACAGGCGAGCGATGGCCCAGGAGGATTTTCGAAGCCTTTTTTCTCGTCTTCATATAATTTCGGGAGACGCTACCGAATACTTGGACGGACGCTTCGGGAAGTCAAAAAAGCCTGATCTTGTCTTCATGGACCCCATGTTTATACGTGAAGGCAAGTCTGCTTTGAGTGGAAAAGAGATGCAGATAGTTCAGGTTCTTATGAATCCAACCCCGCAGGAGGACGTGAAACTTTTGGTTGCCGCCCTGCGAGCCACGGGAGACCGAGTGATTGTGAAACGGCCAGTGCTTGCCCCCCCTTTGATGGCCGGTCCGAGGCATAGCCAGAAGGGAAAAAGTGTTCGGTACGACATTTATTTTCCCGGGGATAAATCTTAATTCGACTGCATGAATCAGTGAAGATAGAGGCTTGCAAGGTTGATCTTTGAGGAGGGATTGACGAGATTTTGAAGTTCTAGAAAAGCGATCTGCAATTCCGGTGAGGCCTGGCTTCGTTCAATGAATGAGAAATATCGTCTTAAGTCGGCCAGAGCCTCGTGGTTAAGCCTCATTTTTCTATACAAGAGAGCGCGTCGGGAAAGAATGGACAGATTGTTGGGTTCGATTTCCAAAAACACACTATAAACGAACAATAACTTTTCCTGGTAGAAGCCCGTCTCAAAAAGCTGCATGAGAAGATTGAGGTATTGGATAGCAACTTGGCGGCCCGGTAAAATTTCGAGGGAATCAACCTCAACACTTTTTTTGCCGCCGCAATGCTGATTCACAAGATGGGCTAGTTTTATTTCTGGGACGAGCCTTCCATGGTCGGTCAGATCCACGTAGCAATTTTGACCCGCCTTGACCCATTTTAGCAAATGGGAGAAGGCCGAGTTCACGATATAGATTGGCAAATCTAGTTGAGTTGCCAAGTGATTGTAAACAACAGCCAGGACTATGGGATGTCCCATCTTTTGTGTCAGAACAGGGAGGAGAACGAGATCTTGAAACATGAGGGGGCAGACTGCGTCAGCCAAGGATCGATTTCGAAAGCCGCGGCGATTAAAGAAATAGTCATTTAAGAGATGAAATCTGCTTTCCGCACCTAAGTCCGTGCTCAATGCTGACAACTCATAAATCATAAAATTCAAAGCTCGGTTGAGACCCTCTGGGCTTCCTTGTGGATCAAGAATGGCGCTGATCCCAATAAGAATTGAAGCCAAAGAAGCGGGTTCTTGGGGACTTAAGCTCTGAAGGTCGAGAGAAAGCTTGGTCCAGGTGATGTGCTGATGACGATGCATAAGTAATCGTTATCGGAGGCAAGTAAAACTTTCAAGAACATTAGTGGGGGCTGCGCGGAAATGCGTTTCGATGGGTCTTTTTGGTTAGGTGAAATATTCTTTGTGAAGTGACAGTCTTTTATATTTTAAGATCCTCACTTAGTTGACATCCTTTGTCGAGGATTTGAGAATCAAGAAATGGCCAAAAAAAGTCCCGAAAAGAAACTGCAAGAACGAATTGCCCAGCTCGAGCAAGAAATTCTCTCGCGTGAAGAGGATCTCTCTCAGTTTCGTTCTGAATTGGTGACTGCCAATCGTCGTTTGGAAAGTCTGATTGGGCAGATAAAGGGAGAGTTGGCGACAGTTGAATCTCTGCAGAGGATATTGGTAAAGACCGAGTTTCCAAATATCACCGGCCTGGAGTTTAGTACGAAGTTTGTACCTAGCCTAGTTTCAGGAGGCGATTACTTTGATATTTTTGAACATGATGACCCCATGCATTTTGGGGTCGTGGCCGCCAGCTCTTCTGGCTACGCGACTTCAGCTTTGTTTTTATCGGTTCTTTTAAAGATCTCAGGTCGTATGGAGGCCCGCCGCGGTTCGGCACCTCATGAAATTGTGAATGCCATCGCCGGGGAGCTCATTTCTGGCTTGGGTCCCCAGGATACAATTGATATCTTTTACGGTCTTGTCGATCGCCGCAGTTTTGATCTTCATTATTGTCGTTTGGGCAATGTATTGGCCGTCGTCCAGGAATTTGCAACAGGAGAGCTCACGTCTCTGCCTTTATCGGGGCCGGCCATTGAGCGAAATTTTTTGCCCATGGCCGAAAGCCACAAGCTGGCACTTAGTCCTGGAGACCGTTTGGCTGTGTGTACCCGCGGAGTGTTAGAAGCCGCAAATAGTGCGGGTGAATCATTTGGGGTTGAAAGAGTTTTAAAATCTATCATCGCAGGACCAAAACGGGGCGTACATGAAATTAGAAATCGAATTTTGTATGAGGTCCAGAAGTACTCTGGATTGAATGAGCCTCGGAGAGATCAGACGATTGTTGTGGCTGAAGTCAAAGAGCGAGTCATTAAATTAGCTCGACCCTGATGAGTTCAAGCATACGACGCGGGTCATCGCATCATTCTTTCACTAGAGAAAGATTTCGACTAGCCCTTGAGGCTGTAGCTCTTTAAATGTTAATGGTGATTCGCTAAACTAGGCTCTGTGGTCTGATTTTTTGGTTGGCCGAGGTTATTTACACCAGTGAGCGAAAGGGTATGAGCTATGTCGGATGGAACTTATGAAGGTGCTGTTGATCGTGGTCTCGAAGGAGTTGTGGCATGTACGACGGCGGTCTCATCCATAGTTGATGTGACTCTGTGCTTTCGTGGGTATTCAATTGAGGATCTCGCCGAAAATTCAAATTTTGAAGAAGTGTCATACCTACTGTGGAATGGTCGATTGCCTGATGCGAGAGAATTGGAGACCTTTTCAAGAGAAATAAATCAGCGGATGAAACTTGAGGCTGATTTGGTTAAACAGCTTCAGGCCTTGCCAACGAAGGGTGTTCATCCTATGGCCTGGCTGAGGACGGCTACATCTATGTTGGCACTTTGGGACAATGAAGCTCAAAGTGAATCTGATGAGGCCAGAAAACGCGTCGGAATGAAACTTTTGGCCCGAATGGGAACTCTTGTTGCTCTTTTTGAGCGAACACGTCAGGGCAAAGGTTATGTGGAGCCCCGTGCAGGAAAAAGTATCGCATGGAACTTCTTGTACATGATGACAGGAGAGGAACCTGATTCCGACTTCGTGAAGGTGTTAGATGTTTGTTTGATTCTTCACGCAGACCACGAACTCAATTGTTCAGCATTTTCTGCTCGAGTGACGTCTTCCTCATTGAGTGATATTTATTCAGCTATCACGTCAGCAATTGGAACTCTCAAAGGCCCCCTTCACGGAGGAGCCAATGAACAAGTCATGAAAATGCTTATTGAGATTGGCACTCTCGATAAAGCAAGAACTTGGGTCAAAGAGGCCTTGTCTCAAAAGAAGAAGGTGATGGGATTTGGACACCGAGTGTATAAAAATGGCGACCCAAGAGCAAAGATTCTGAGCCAAATGAGTCGAACACTGACTCTAAAAACTGGTCAACCTCATCTCTATGAAATGTCCAAGTTGATTCATGAAACAGTAGAAGGTGACAAGGGTTTGCTGCCAAATGTGGATTTTTATTCCGCGACAGTTTACTACAGCATGGGGATACCGATTGATCTTTACACTCCTATTTTTGCCGTTTCGAGGGTGAGTGGTTGGATGGCTCATATTTACGAACAGTACGCCAACAATCGTATTTATCGTCCGCGCGGGCAGTGGACGGGCAAAACAGGATTGTATTGGGCCCCTCTCAGCAAACGATAATCATTTGGCCGGGTTTTAAACGATCTTTTTTGCTGACAAATTTTTCTCAAGTTGAAATGTCTTAGCAGGACTTTACAAATCCAATTTAAAATCCAATTCATACATAATTGGGTCTCTATGTCTCGGAGTGAACCGGCCATGGTTCATAAGTGGGAAACAATGTTGCAACATTGGAAGCACTCCCCTCGCTCTTATTGAGATCTGGACCAGCACTTCGAAAATCGAGCATTTCGATGTAAACAAAACGGCTTTTCGTTGAGAGATCCCCTAAGTTCCAGCCAATAACAATCCGAAGAGATGGTGAGATTGGGTAATAGCAAGGGGCTTGAGTGCAAAAAATTTTACTTCATTGCAGTTCTATCTCTGAGGCCGAAACGCTGCGTGCGGCTTTAGAAACAAGACTTCCCTACCCTGTGCATTTATCTTTTGATGAGAAAACGGCTCTTTCCATTGTGCAGAACAGGGCCATTCATCTCCTGGCCTACGAGACAAATGAGTTCAGCGAAAAGGATCTCGACTTCACGATGAGCCTCAAACGAGCGGGATTCAATGCTCCGACTTTGGTTCTTTCTGAAAAGGTGGGTCCTGATAAATTGATCGACACCGGCGATCAAAAACTATTTTTCCTGGGTAAACCCTTCGATGAGAAGGCTTTTGTCGGTGTTGCCAAAAAATTGATGGTATCGCGAACCTTGGTCCAGCAGAAACACAAACGATTTCCTACCTTGCAATCCGCAGTGCTTGAGACTTTTATGTCTGGGGAAATGCTTCCTTCGCAGATTTGTAACCTGAGCGCCGGGGGCGCTTATTGTGAATTTCTCGGAAAAATCGGAGTTTCAGTTGGAGATCTGGTGAAGTTAAAAATTCGCCTGCAAGAGGTCAACCGTGATTATGTGATGAACGCAAAAGTTGTTTGGTTAACTCGAAATGGCTCATCGATAGGTGGAATTGGTGTCGGCGTAAAGTTCATAAAATACGATGACATCTACCGGCAATTGATGGAAAAAGTCTGATTTATTTTTCCTGGGCATAAAACCCAGAGATGGAAGCATAATCTGAAATCTACAATTTTAGCAGAAATCAGCTCCTCGATACTTTGTCTCACATTTAGTCATCCGGATAGGGCCAATGCCTTTGGAGTTCAGCAAGCAGAGGAGCTATTAGGAATCCTTGATCACTACTCAGCTCAGTTTAGTGGTGTTCTCTTCCAATCTGGGAATAAAAAATTCTTTTGCGCTGGCGGTAACCTACGTTTCTATGCGGCCCAGAAAAAAAAGAGCGAGGGGATTTTAGCAAATCGGCGCATTCGAAGTGCATTGAAGACATTTTCTGAGCTCGCTCAACCAAAAGTGGCACTTGTTAGTGGAGACTGCTTCGGCGGAGGCTTAGAGTTATTGAGTTCTTTTGATCATGTCATTTCATCACCACAGGCCTATTTCGGATTTTGGCAGAGGCGCATAGGTCTTAGCTTTGGTTGGGGAGGAGGGACTCGCTGGAGTGAAAAGAACAATCGCGGAAATATTTTAAAGCTAGCTTTAGAGGCGAGATCTATTTGTAGTGAAGAGGCGAAAAATCTAGGACTTATACACCAAATTGTTCTTGATGAGAGACTTTATGAGGAAGGAAAAAAATGGCTCAACTCAGCAATGCAGTGGCCTGAAGAATCCTTGCTCGGCCTGAGGCAGTGGACCCCTTCAAGAGAAACAAAGATATTTGAAAATCTTTGGAATAGCTCCAGCCATAAGGTTGCCCTACAGCGGTATCGATAATCATTTAGAGACAATCGATGTATTCTTGAATTGAAAATCTTCCTTCAATGGTACGCTTTATTTTATAAAGTGAAAAAATCGGAGTGTTTTCGTCAAATTCGATTATGGATTTAAGAATTTTAAAGTACCTCGGAAAATCAGTTTTTTTGGATTTACTTGCCGTCAGAATCTCATGAGTGTGGATAGTGAGGCTTGCCCATACCGTCGCAAAGATGCTCTTAAGATAGATTTGATCTGAAGCTATCTGAGCTTGGTGGGAGCTTGGATGTTCAAATAAAATTTTCCTCATTGATTCAGCTTTTACAATTGCTTGGGGGTATAGGTCTAATATCAGTGTCGTCACAGAGTTTTGAGAATCTGTGTGTTCGTGTTGGTGGTGACCTGCCTGACCCGCATCAACATGGGCATGGGCATGGGATTCCCCATTCTCGTCTCTCGCTGTAGATTTAACATTCTTACTCCTGTCCAATTCGCTTTTCAGTTTATCCAGGACAGTTTCCCAACGCTGGCTGAGATATTTCGGCAGATGTTCTCGACTTTTTAACCAGGCATCTTTGGGAGAAAGTGCAGCTGGCTCTTGAGTCAAATGTCCTCGGCAGGTGTGAGGTTGTGACTGAGGATGATCATGTTTGTGAAGCTTGTTGTGGCCATGATGGTCATGATTGTGGGCACTGGCGCTCCAGGAAATCAGAAAGTAAGCCAGGAGAGGGCAGAGGGGCTTTGCAAAAAAAATAGCGGAAAGACGCCTCGTTTGCGGGCAGAAAATCATAAATAAGCCTTCCATAGATCTTCGCATCGTAGCTTTGGCTTCAAAAATGGAATCCATGAATAGACCGTTTTCTTTTGAGCCCAGGGGGCGTAAGTCAAAAGCTGATGATTAGCGAGTTTCAGTTCGGTGAGTTTGTCAGCGAGAGGAGAATGTTCCTGGAGAATAGAACCAAGCTTGTCCAGATGGCGAAATATCCTCATTAGGGATTCCATGGCTTCGTATTTATACTGAGAAAGAAAAAGAGGCTTTTTTGTCACGGAGGCAACTCTTAAAAAATCGGAATATTCGTAGATAAATTTGACCAATCTTCCTCCACGAGTTCGCAAGCTGGACATTTCCATAATTTGTCCAAGCCAGTTCTTTTCTATGTCCGGTTCCTGTTGGTCCATTTGCCACTTGATCATTTGATACATAAATCCAACTAATGTTTGCTCTATAATCAGAGTGTGCAGATATCTCTGAGCAGGCGGAACTGAGTGGTCAAAAATTGTTTCAACGTCAGTCAGCAAGCTTTGGATCAGAATCTTTCTATTCTCTCTTTCCAGGAGTCCCTCTCCTGTCTCAGCATGGCTGGAGCCAATCGAATACTCGTTGGCGAGTCCCTCGATGATTTGATTTTTTGAGACTCTTGAACCAGATGAAATAGAAAATTGGGCCGAAGAGGGGGTGTCGCCTCGGGGAGGAGAAGATTCTTGACTGATCATTCCTCGATGCAAGAGCCCTTCTTGGACGGCAATGATCCATAGCATTTGATGATTTAATGCCGGATCTATGCCGTCCTCACTTCTCAAAAAGGTGGAATACCCTCTTTGCCTTGCTCTCAGAAAGAGCAGCCTCTTTTTTCTCAGACCAAGATAAACTCGACGATCAAGAGACGAAATCTTTTGTAGACGGTGATTTAGGATTCTCTTTCTTTTTAGCAGGCTTTGATTTTCGGGCTGTTCGGTGAGTTGAGAATCGATTTCAGAGATTTCTTTTGCGAGAGGTTCTGCTTTGCTTTTAAGATATTCCAACCAAAGCCGACGTTTGCTTTTTCCAATAAAACCCCACCAGCGATTGGAACCCTCGGCATCCAGTATCTTGATTCCCGCCTCGTCCAATTCAAAAGGGCCAAATTCAAAGGAGACTCTTTTCTGGGCTCTTTTTACGGCTTGGGAAGCAAACCAATATCTCCAAGAGGTTTGGGCTGAGCCTGTCCCCAAACGGTTTGACCAGGAAGGGATTCTATAGGCCACCTGCAAATGTCGGGTCCAGAAAAGTATAACAGCGTCAATTGCCGTGCAGACAACATGGACGCCGGCACCCCCAATGAGTTTGGATGCCACTGTTTCTGCAACTTCGCTTGCGACTTTCACAAGGAGAGCTACCGTTCCAAATTGAGCTCCAATTTCTGCTGTTGATTCAGCAACTTGTCCGAGACTGCGACCCAAAGGAATAGCAATTTTTGTCTGAAAAAAACCTCTGGCAACAACGTCTTCGGCCTCCCGAAGGAGCTCTTCTTCGCTGGTAAATTCGCATTGCACGCAATCGCGAGCGAGTTCAGTCTGATAAATGCGAACCCATGCACGCACGAGTTGCCAGAAATGAGAATTGAGATGAATTCGCTCATTTCCAAGCATCAAGAAGGCCTCAGATTTGTTTTTGTCATGGTTCTCATCCATGATTTTAGGGCTTAAACTTGCGCTGAGCTGGTAGAGTTCAACAATGGCCTGGATATTAAACGTATCTGAAGGCTCGTGCTCCTCGTGAGCCAGCGACATTTGAAATGACAGAAGACAAAGAAATAAAGAAGAGATCAGAATTCTAGGGCCCAGACCCATGATGTGTGGATTTGCGTTCACTTCTTTATAACTTTCCCTTGTATCTTGAAGCTTCTTAAAAAATGAAGAACTCACTTACCGTCATTTCGTGAGCTAGGGCAAGAGGTTTGATAAGAGGATCATAAAAGGATCTAAAATCAGGCAAAATTTGGCTCAAATTTGCAATAGATTTAGTTCCCATTCATTGCCTATTCAGTTCGTGTGCAGGTGGTTTTCATTGAGGGCCAATGTTTGCCTGCCCGTGTTTTAGCGTGTTAGGGCTTGAGCATGTGCAAAAAAATGAATGAACTCACATCCGAAAAAGATCATGGTAAAAAGGATAAATTTAAAGAATGGAGAGGGTTGAAAGTGAAATTTAGACACACGATTCCTCTTTTATTACTTCTCATAAATTGCGCTCCTCAGTCGAGAAATGAAAAGGGCGTTCCGATGACGGGAGCTGAGCGTTTGGAGAGACTCGCCGTTGCTGATCAACAGGATTTAGCACCAAATGAACTCTTCAGGGCTATTTACCGAGGCGATTTGGAGCAGGTCAAAGCGATTGTCAATCAGTCTCCTCGGCTCTTGGTAGTGCCTAACAACAGGGGTGCTAACTTTCCTCTCGGAGTGGCGCTTCAGTTGAGGGAGTCAGCAATTGCATATTTTTTGGCTGAGAACATTCCATTGGGGGAAATCAAGTCCGTGAACGATCGCCAGGAGGGATATGTTTTTACGGCAGCGGCCAATGGCTATTCCGAAGTAATTCAGAAGATCGCTCAACGGTACTATGAAAGTTTGGGCCGTTTTTCCGACTATGAATTTTCAGACATAGATATGATCAACCAAGATGGTCAAAGAGCTCTCCACGTAGCCACTGATCGGCGTGTGATAGAGGCTCTTGAAAATGAATATTACCGTGGAGTGATGGAGGTTCCATTTTTTCAATTTACGCAACTTGAAGACAATGAGCACCGGAGTTTTCTTCATACGGCCACGCGAGATGGCCGCGTGGATGTTGTGCTCTGGGCAGCGGAGAGATTTTGCAATTCTTCTGGAACAGGTGAGTCGGAGTCATCTTTGGGAGAAATAATTTCCTATTTCGGCTCCAGAGCCTGGCGAGGAATCCAAACCTACGTAGGGGGCTTTGGAGTGGGCTTAGATCAAGTGTTTAATCGACGAGACGGCGAGGGGCAATCCGCACTTCACTACGCTGCCAAAAGGAAGGACTTGGAAATTTTGAGGGCTATCGGAAGTTGTGAATGGATCGATTACGATCTGGAGGACGAGCAAGGGAATATTGCTTTACAGACTCTTCTCTTGTCGATGGATTCTATGAAAAGTCAATTATCCGAAAATGACAAACAACTTCTCGTATTTTTCTTACAGAGAAAAACTCGTATGCGTCAATGGCTCGTGACCTCCTCTGACTACGTGAACCATCAGAACAGAGAGGGACGTTCTTCGCTCCACATGGCGGCCCTTATGCTAGATCCATGGTCTTATGAGAAATTGAGCGAATCTGGGGATGTTTATCTCCAAGACTTGACGAAGCAAAGGCCGATAGATCTTTTTAATCGGAGAAAATCATCCAAGTAGGTAAGTCCATCATGCAAGTTTATTCGGCCTTCGTATTGAGAATCTTTCTTTCCCTTTTTCTGGGGACCTTCCTTTACTCCTGCGAACGCCAGAAAGAGAAGGAGAAACTTCCTATTGAGCCTTATCGAGTCGTCGATTTAGGTCAAGTCAAAGCATCGAGTGTGAATTTGATGGGAACTGGAAAAATCCAATTTTTGAATTCGCTCTCTGGGCTTAACTCATCCGAGCACTATGTCTTGTCCTTTCGGCTTTTAGAGGAGAATTCAGAGTTGCAGCTGGTTTCTCACACAACAGATATCAAGAGCGGAGATGGAGTCGAGTTGAGGATTTTTAAGAATAAGAATAGTTTGGAGATTGGGGTGTCCACACCAGGCTTCTTGGAAAGATCCTTGGGCTTTATCGAAATTGGTAGCGGGAAAGAGAGAAATAAGAGTTCAGTTGAACTGGAAAATTCAGGGGTCATTCACTTGCGCCTGGAAATTCACAACGGGGTCTCCGGCAGAGTTGAGTTCTATGTTTGGCTTGATTGGGTCACGCAGGATGGATATTTTTGGAGCCACTTACCGGTGGTCAAAGCAAAGAATGCAGTCTTGACGAGTGTTGATCTGGATCTTCCTTTCTTTTCGCATGGGCGGGGGCCCTTATGGGGGCTGAAATTCCATCAGGTTGAAATCCTTACGGCTCGGAGAGAGGCTCCCTATGTGGATTAGATTCTTGGTGGTATTTGTCGGACTATGCCTTTGGGATTCAGTTGGAGTTTCAGCTGGAGAGTCAGATGGAGATGATACTTCTTCCAGCGCACTGAGACTCGAGGAGCTCTTGCGCGAAAGTACAAAGGGCTCGGACACAAGACGACGAGGGAAAGACAAAGTCTCGCTTCGTTCTCACTTGGAAATGAGAAATACCGAAAGCCGTCTTTTGCGTCCGGAGCCCTCTCGAGAGACAAAGCTTGATAATTTATCCCTGGCCTTGGAGGGCAGTTCGAGCTCTGCAATCAGTTATTTTATGGAGGCTTCGCTTGAACACGCCGGAGGAGAATCACGTTTCTTGTTGGGGCAAGTTTTTATTGAGCTTTTTCAAGAGGAAGGAAGCTTGAAGGGAAGAGTGGGCCAACTCCTGATGCCAGTGGGCTGGTTGAATGAAAGGCAGGACCTATTTTTTTCTAAGCCCAGCTACTATAGGCATCTCTATCCTGGATCAAAGCCACTCGATTTGGGAGTCAATCTTGAGTGGAAGCCTTTCAGTGAATTGTATCCTTATTTGGCCGCGGGCTGCTACAGTGGACAGGCGGCAGGCCTTGGTGATGAGTGGGAAATTGAGGCGAAGCGGCGTCCCTGTGAAATTTCGATCCGTGAGCGGTCATATGGAGTAGAGTTATTTTTGACTCACTTTAGTCATGATTTGGCTCTTCATGATGCTCTCGAAGCAGATGGCTTTGGTTTTGAAATTCAGAGTCCTGAATACCTTCAGTCCTACAAATTAAGATTGGGTCTTCTGAGTGAAGCGTGGAGAATGACTCAAAGGCAGGATCGGGGTCCAGAAAACGAAATCAATGCATGGATGGTTTTTCCCTATTTGAAGCTTGATAAGGTGAAAATTGGATATCGGTGGGTGCGAACCGATCAAGAAGTGAGCATTTCAAACGACCATCGACTTCGCTCGACGAGAAACGAGAGACTGGTGCAAGTGGAGGCCACTTTTACAAAATCGCTCAAGCTGATTTATGAATCGGAGCAAGCGTTTTCCTCAATTCCAGAAGCAGACAGGTGGGCACTGCGCTTGCTTTTTGATTTGGCCTGGCCTTCGCAATCCGGATCTTGAATCGGGTCTAAGCCATTTCTACCATTTCATGCAGAGCCTTTCGAATTCCAGTGTAGACCTCGAAGGGAGTGGCATCGCACATATAGGCCGGTGTTGTGATAATTTTTGATTCGCGATCGCTCACGTAGTCGGTTGCCGCACATTTGACATGGCAGGCGCCTGTTTTAGTGACTTCAAGAGAGGCCTCAGAATCCTGTCCGAGAGTCAGGTTAATTCCAAATTGTCCTAAGACCCTTGCAATAAGAGCTGGAGCAATACAAATAGCACAAATCGGTTTTGCCTGAGAGTAGAATTCTTCAACCACTCTTTTGGCATCGGGAAGGACCTCACATTTGGCTCCATCTTTGCCCCAAGTGCAGAGGCTGCGGGCGACTCCATAGCCTCCGGGAAAAACCACTCCATCATAATCATCTGTCTTCAAGTGAACGAGGTCTTTGATTTGTCCGCGAGCAATGCGGGCCGCTTCAACGAGGACATTGCGGGTCTCATTTGAGATGGCCCCATTCAGGTGATTGGTGACACTGATCTCGACATCAGGGGCGAAGATATCAAATTTTACCTTGAGTTCACTCAGGGTGAGCAGTGTGCTCACGGCCTCAGTGATTTCAGCTCCATCTTTTGATCCACAGCCAGCCAGTATCACAGCAATTTTTTTCACGAGTAATCACTCCAGTAAAGGGTTCTGATTCTGGACATAATCTGATCTAAATTGGGAGGAGGGGCAAGCCTTCTTTAAACTGGCCCACTTGATTGTTGTTCCAAACTCCAAGGGTACCTGGCCGAACCAAATCTCAGGGGTTCAGGATCGAGTTCGGCTTGGTGCAGTGCTCACAAAGGGAGCGCTGCTGCCGGACGCATGTTTGAAGATCCTGGACTCCTGAGATTTGGTTCGGCCAGGTACCCTTGGAGTTTGGAACAACAATCAAGTGGGCCAGTTCAAGGAGTCTTCGGTCCCGCCAGAAAATCTTTCAGCACTTGGCACTGGGAGACAAAATAGTCCCGGGAGGCTGTGTCCACCAATTGCTTGACACAAAGTAAAATCAAGTGCGCTGGGTAAGGGGTATCAGAAGAATAGATGTAGCGGTATTGGGTTGTCCTCCAGTCGTTTGGCGCAGGCCACTCAACAAAGTCAAATGAAACCTCAGTCACCTTGAGTTGGCAGGGATTCAGATTGCGACACTGGGAATCTGCCGCCACTGCCGATGGCACAGGGCGAATATCGGAAACAATCTTGAGATTGTGAAAAGTGACGGGAGGTGCTTTGTCAGCATTTGAAGTTTCAAGAGACAACAGTCGATGAAAATGAGGGGCGGGAGAGATTCCTGCAGAAGGCATTTCGGGGAGCTGAATTTTTGCGATTCGCCATTCGATCTCTTTGCGCAAGGTGCTCGTTTGATCTCCATCGTAGGTCAATGAAATTTCATCGAGTCGGTACAAGATGAAATGTTCACTTTCTTCGCGGGCTTTGACTTCGGTGAGGATATCTTTGAGCTTAACCACGTCGTTGGTTTCTACCCTTTGATTGATTTCATAAAGGGCTTGATCTCCGACCCTAGTCTCTAATGGAAAGCGTCCTTCCATGGCATTTGTTAAGGCTTTATTCACCTGTTCGACACTTGCGACGGGTCCGAGTTCGGCCTTTTTTGCTTCAGGGTCTTTCGTGCAGGAGGTCAGCCAGAGGATGAGGCCTATCATTATGAGTGCCGAAATCATCTGAATCATGGCATAGCCGCGAAAACTTTTTGTGGTTGCTTCATGAAAAATCACACAGAGTCCCATCCCCAAATCCAAAACGGAAGAGGCAATACTTCTTCGATCATTTCGGCTGTGGCTTTGTCAAACCCCTCAAGTTCTGAGGCCTTGAGGGGGCCAAACAGAAGTTTGATAATGTCTTGTTCGCTTTCAGTCCTAAAAAGTTTATTGGGTGTGCCGAGGTAGTAGGCTCCATCTTTGAAATCAAAGATCCAATCGTCATGACCGAGCTGACGGGCATAGCGGCGCAATTTGAAACTCATATTTTTAGCATTGAGAATTCGGAACATTCCGAGAAATCCCCGATTGCAGAGGGCCCCATATGCTTGCAGTTGTCGACAGAGATTCTCAGCCGTTTGAGAACATATGAGAGTGATGCTTGAGGATTTTACTTTTCGTATGTGAGCCAATAGGGGAAGAAGGCTTGAGACGCCCCCACCCCACTCGTGAATATATCCGACGAGGTCCGCGCCTTTGCCCTCAACGGCATAGGCCTTTAAGGTGTTGTTCTCATCCCATGCAGTGTAGAGGTGGGTGTTGGGGATGTTCAGATAGCGACGGAAGTCATCGGCGACTCGAATGGCTCCCAGGCTGTGCTGAGCATACAATCTGAGAAGAGCCTCAGGTGCGACTCGAAGAGTGTCCATGAATCGCAAATTGTTTTGCGGTGGTTCAAAGTTCTTTTCAATGATGAGGGCAAGTTCCGTCCCTCCGAGTTCAAAACCGAGCTTTCGGTAAAGGTCGTAGAGATTTGTCCATAGGACGGCAAAGTCGCAACCGTTTTGACGGGCGGTTTCGGCGCACTCATTGATCACTTGTTTGCTTAATCCCTGGTTTCGAAATTCGGGATCTGTGACGACACTTCCAATGGCTCCGACTTTAAATAGGCCAGCGACAGTTTTCGTGATGCTGTATTGGACAACAGCATGAGCTGCAATTTTTCCCTCTGCTTTGATAATTCGAATGTTGTTCATGTTCTCTGAATTCAGGGCAGTTGGATATTCTTGACTGATAGACCATGTGGCTTTGGGTCGAAGATTGTTGTTAAGGAAGTCAAGAATTTCATTGAACTCTGCTGGCTGTGGGGGCCGTGGTCCTTCCATGCTTCTATCCTCCCATTCCATTGTAGCTGGGACCCGTTGGCGACGTGTATAAATCAATTGAAATCCGGACTTGGGGAGAGAGGCGAGCCTTGACTTCGGACGAGGCGGCAATTAACCCATGTCAATTGGAGACAAGAAAATGAAGAAGAAACTCAATTTGAAAGGAAGTGTCAGGACAGGAGCAAGACTTGAGTCTCAAGAGAAAAGGCGTCTGCGCTTGAACGACATCATCCAGTTGTTTATTCGATATTATCCTGATGCCCATTGTGCTCTCGATCATGAGAATCCAGAACAACTGCTCATTGCAACCATTCTCAGTGCCCAATGTACGGATGAACGAGTCAATCAGGTGACAAAAAAGCTGTTTGTTAAATATCCTTTTCCTCAGGATTTTGCTCTTGCGGAACTGACTGAGCTTGAGAAAGATATTCGACCCACGGGTTTTTTTCGAAATAAGGCCCGAAACATTCAGAAGTGCTGTCAGCTTTTGATTCAGGATTTTGGAGGGAAGGCTCCTCCGGACATGGAGAAATTGGTCAGACTGCCAGGAGTTGGAAGAAAAACGGCGAATGTTGTTCTGGGCAACGCGTTTGGAATTTCTTCAGGAATTGTGGTTGATACCCATGTGACTCGCCTAGCAAATCGATTGGGATTGGTCGCTGCTCAGCAGGCAGAGAAAATTGAACGGGAACTGATGAGTCTTGTTCCTCAGGAATACTGGATTTTGCTGCCTCATTGGTTGATTTGGCATGGGCGGAGGGTTTGTCGAGCTCGAAAACCGAATTGTGAAAAATGTTTCCTGTTTGAACTTTGCCCGCGTCGGTTATGAAGGCGCAATTGACACGTCTCACTTCGATGGGGGAAGATGGCCGCTATGATAGTTTCATTTTTTGAGAGCATGAAGTACGTGGGGCATATGCTGCCCGTGGCTTTTTTAAGAGTCTATACGGGTTATTATTTTTTTAATCGAGCCATGGAGCATTTTGATGGGGATTTTCTCGTACAGCCCATACTCAGTCGGTCCATTGATGAATGGTTGCCAGTGAGTCAGGCGCCTGAGTGGTATAAGGATGTTTTGGAATCAATTGTCGTGCCCAATTGGAAAATTTTTGCTTATTTAGTGACCTACTGTGAATTTGCAATAGGGATTTGTTTTATTATTGGTTTTTTTGTCAGGCCTACGGCTCTTCTTGGAATTTTTCTCACGGCCAATCTGTTTTATCAGACAGGTCCTTTTGTCGGCGATCTGCACCGTCTTTTTTTGGCGATATTCATGATGATGTGGTGGGTGGGTGCGGGGCGCTGTATGGGAATGGATTATTTTTTCTACAAGCGTCAGCGCGGTATTTGGTGGTAAGTCTATGAACTTTGCCGAGGTCTTGTTTCAATGAAACGAATATCATCTTTTGTTATTGCTGTAAGTATCGTGGTTCTTGGATTGGGCCTGTTGGGTTGGGTGCTCTATGGCATCGCCCGTCGATCCGAGGATCCGGTGGCCTATCGCACTGTCGTGAGGGTGATGACGTATTCTTCCTTTTTTGTGCCCACCGGGCCAGGGCCTCTCTTGAAGGCTGAGTACGAAAAAAGATTCGGTTCGGATGTTGAGTTCGTGGATGGGGGCGATTCGGCCCTGATGGTAGAACGATTAAAATCAGTATCCGAGAAGCAAATAGATTTGGTATTGGGAATAAGCCTTCTTCATCACGAAAAAGCACAACGAGAACTCAATTGGCAGAATTGGGCTTATCCAGAGAAAGTCTCTATGGTTCCAGAGTTGAATTTTTTTGGCAAAGTGGCGTCGCTCAATCAATATAAATTGGTTCCATACAATTGGGCTCCAATGACCTTTGTTTATCGCGAGGGCGAGGTCAATCCTCCGAGATCCTGGGAGGATCTGGCGCGTCCCGAATTCAAGCGATCAATTTCAGCGCAAGACCCTCGCTTCAGCACTCCAGGCAACTATTTATCGTTCTGGGCTTGGGACAAGGAGACGGGGCAATTTTCAAACTCGCGCATAGATTGGCTCAAGAACGCCTTGCTTCCGCTGAGTCCGAGTTGGAGTGTTTCCTACGGTCTCTTTCGAAGTAAAAACGCGAAGCTGACTTTTACTTATGCGACCTCGCCTTTTTATCATCGTTTGGTAGAAAAGGACGAGAGCTATAAAGCCGCTGTCTTCAATGAACCCCACCCCTTTGAAGTGGAGTTGGCGGGAATTCCCGTTCACTGTGTGACCTGCTGGGAAGCAAAGCGATTTATTCAATTCCTACTTGAGCCCGCATCGCAGCGAATATTGATGGAAAAGAACTTTATGTTGCCGGTTGTGACGGGAGTGAAAGAATCCAGCGTATTTGCTGAGATGGCAGAGTACCCACTGATTTCGTGGGACTCCTATGACGGTTACGATAAGAGCGAGACCAATTGGGCAAAAAAGTTCGTGGACACTTTAAAAACGAGGGTCAAGAAATGAGGACCTGGAGTGAACGCTAGGTTCTCAGGGATTTGTGGCTTCCGGTCTCTTTTGCGCGTGGCACTGGGTCTTTTTCTCGTTTTTCCAGTTCTTGTCATCATTGGCTTTGCAAAATCTTGGAATTGGCCCGATCACGCCGAATTGCTTGAGTCTCTTTCCTTTACGATGATTCAGGCATTTCTCAGTTCTTTGTTTGCAATGATCTTGGGATCGGTCGGGGCATTGGGGCTTATCTCCTTCTCAAAGGGGAAGTTGCGATCTGTCTCAGAAGTCTTCGCTCTCCTTCCCAGCCTTCTTCCTCCTCTGTTTGTGATTTTGCCATTCTTGAATATCGCTTCATTTTTCACTTTGAGCCATTTGGGCTGTGGGGAATTGTGAGCGTCAATGTTTTGATGAATCTCGGCCTTACTTCTGTTGTCTTAGCTCGAGTGATTGAATCGAAGCTAGGTCCCATGATCGAGTTGAGTTGGATTGAGGGGGCTTCTCGGTGGAAGATGCTTCAGAGCGGAGTTTTCTCCTATTTGCGAACCGATCTTATTTCTTTGTCTTTTTATCTGTTCACTCTTTTTTTTGCGAGCTTCTCGATTCCCCTGATTCTCGGCAGTTCAGAGGGGGTTACACTTGAAGTATTGATTTACGAAAAAATTCGTTTGAGTGGAGACTGGTCTCAGGCCGTCTTGTTAGGACTCTTACAGATATTTATTTTATTTTTTTTCTCGTTTGGGGTTAGGCAAAATTTTACAGGGAAAATCAGTCGTCAGCCCAATCTGACAGGCTTGCGTGCTCCTTCTCTTTTTGGAATCCCTTTATTTGTGAGCCTCTTTTTAGTTGGGGGTCAGTTTTTTGGATTGATCCGTGGTTGGGGTTACCTGTTGAACTCCCCTGTTCTTTTGGCGGAGCTACCCCTGCTGTTGGGTGGAACCTTGATCGTCGGGATTGGAACAGGACTGCTGGTGCTCATTCTTCTCATGTTGGTTGCGGGCTTAAGTCCCCACCTTGGTTTGGATCGCTTTTTGGTTGGCTACACGGCGCCGAGCACGGTGCTAACGGGGTTTGCCTTCTTGCTTTTGGGTGTTGAAGGTTGGCTCGGTATTCATCTTTCACTGATCTGCGGTTTGGCCCTTCTTGTGGTTCCATCCTTGTATCGAATGCTGGCAAGAGGACTTCTCGTGGCCATTCAGAATCAAGTGATTGTCGCTCGCTTAGGGGGAGCGGGATGGTGGGCCATTTTTGACAAAATTGTTTTTCCTCAGATTTGTCGGCAGTTTTGGTGGTTGGCTGGAATGAGTTCGCTTTGGGCTTGTGGTGATTATGCACTTTCCTCTTTGGTCGTCGAAAACAATACAACTTTGGCTCTTGCGATTAAGGGCTATATGACTTCTTATCATTTGGATTTAGCAACAGCTCTCAATTCTATTTTACTGGTTGTCGGAATGAGCTGCTTATTGGGGTTTGGAGGCTTGGGCCGTGTCTGTCGTACAGAATCTTTTTCGTGATTATGGCAATTTTCAAGTTGAGATTCCTGAATGGAAGATTTCTGATCAGGGAATCACCGCTCTTTGGGGGCCCTCAGGGGCCGGTAAAACTTCGATCTTTCGACTGATGATCGGTCTTGAGCCCTGTCCCGGGATGCGTTGGATATTTGAAGACCTTGATTTAGCCCAGCTTCCCATGTCGGCCAAGAGACTGGGGGTGGTCTTTCAGTCCTATGATCTTTTTCCTCACATGACAGCAGAACAAAACGTCCAATTTTCGCAAGAGGCGAGAAAAATTCCAAAATCAGAGAGAGCTCAAGATCTGGAGCACTTGAAAAATTCTTTGAGTCTCGAAAACTGTTGGCAGCGAAAGGCTCAGCTTCTTTCGGGAGGGGAGCAGCAGCGAGTTGCCATTGCCCGGGCCTTGGCGGGGCGCCCTCGATTTTTGTTTTTAGATGAACCCTTTTCGGCCCTAGACACAGACCTTAGGGCAGAAGCCCGCGAGCTTGTGAAGCGAGTGATCGGTGAATTCAAAGTACCGAGTTTATTGATTACTCATGACAAAGAGGACATTCAGGCGATGGATGCGGTGGTTGTGAGGGTTGAAAAGGGGAGGTTGGTTTAAGGGGGCTAGCTTGGTGATGGTTGTTCCAGACAGACTCCAGGGGTGCCTTGCTGAACCAAAGCTCAGGCATTCAGGATCTTCAAACATGCGTCCGGCAGCAGCGCTCCCTTCGTGAGCACTGCACCAAGCCGAACTCGATCCTGAATGCCTGAGCTTTGGTTCAGCAAGGCAGCCTTAGAGTTTGAAACAACAAATTCACCGAAGGCCTGCAAGCTGGCGCTGTATTAAAGACGAAAAAAAAGGCGGCCTTTTGAGCCGCCTTTTTTGTTTTCGCTCTTTAGCGAAAAAGATGTCACTAGAACATGAATCGACCGGCAACATTGAGTGAAAGATCAGAACTTGAATCAACGTCCGTTTCACCAACGCTGCTGGAAGCCCGCTGTGACCATTTGAGATCGCCAATGACCGTGGCAGCTTCGGAGAAACGATAGGGGCTGTAAACTCCAAGACCCATCATGTTGAAACCGTTAGCGGCAACTGTAGAACCAGTTTTTGTCTCAGCGGTAGACGAGTAAAAGGCCTCAAAACCGACAGCACCCATTTCGTGAGGGATTTCATAAAAGACGCCCAATTTCGTTGCTTCGCCGCCTTTGTACTTAGTTGCGGCGGCTGCACCTTTTACTTTCACGGATTTTTCACCCAGTAGAAAATCAGTGGAGAGCTTGGTTCCAAGCACATGAGAACCCATCAGCCACTGATAACCAGCCCAAGGACGAAGTGAGTTTCCGCCAGACATGGCATCTTCTTCTTTATTTGCGTTGTCAATTTGCTTTTCACTTGGACTGAAATAGAGCTCGGCTCCGTAGTGCATGCTGCTGCCCTCGACGAAGGCATAGCGGCCTTTTGCAAAGATCTGAATGTCTTGCAGACCTTTGGTGTCGGTCTCTGCAGTTCCAACTTCCTGTTTGCTGGTAGTATAGCCGAGATTGGCGCCGACGGCGTACATCTCGGTGAGTCCACGCTCATAAGCCAAGTTGAGATTTTGGCCTGTGGTATCAGTCTTAGTTGTTGCTCCACTCACTTTGCCTTTTACTGAATTGCTATTGCTGTTGTAGTTCAGTGCAGGAGTGAGAACGTTTGCATCTGTATCTGCCTGATAAAAGTACTCGGATTTGATGTCGGTTGTTGCATGAGCAGCAAGGGTCAAACCCAAAGCCGCAAGTGTTGCTGTGAGAGATTTCATACCAAAGTCTCCTTTTTATAACGTAAGGGTAAAAACCCGTTTTTAATATCTGGATCGCCGGATCAGGGTTATTCATCTTTTGTCTGTCATCAACTGATTTCGTACAAAGAAAAGAGGCGTCAAACAAAGGTCTAGCCAGAATGGGACTAAATGTAGGCAAAAAACCACAATCATGTGACAGATTGTCCATCTGTTATGTACTGGCCCACGAGGATGTTGGTGAGGCGGACTTAAATCCCATGAGTTGGCGAGGTATTTTCCTCTCTCAGGTCGTTCGAAAGTTTCTTTACTTTAATATAGTGGCTGGCCCACAAGCCTTGGGTGAATCTGTTGTATCCAAGACACACGGAGCCGGCTGACTAAATCTCAGGATTTCAGGATCGAGTTCGGCTTGGTGCAGTGCTCACAAAGGGAGCGCTGCTGCCGGACGCATGTTTGAAGATCCTGGACTCCTGAGATTTAGTTCAGCAAGGCTCCCGTGGAGTCTGGAACAACAATCAAGCAGGCCAGTTTACACCTGTTAAATTAATTTTTGGCAATCGGACGAGGCCAGACCTTTTGCTTTTTCTCTTGATTGATAAAACTCGCCTGTGCGGCAATATCATTGCATCGGTCAAACTCCGCCTTTGTAAAGTGGTGATGGGTGAGAAGAGTTTGATATTCGTGAACGAGGTCAATATTAAAGATCCCTGGGTCATCGGTATTGATTGTCGTTAAAACTCCAGCTTCCATTATCTTTCTGATGGGATGTTCTGCCAAAGAAGGAACGGCCTGGGTCAGCCAATTGGAAGTTGGGCAAAGTTCGAGAGGAATTTGATTTCGAGCGAGATAATCCATTATTTCTGGGTCGCGATAAACCTGAACTCCATGGCCAATTCGCTTCGCGCCCAGGTGCTCAATGGCTTCTTTCACATAACGAGGGGCCTTTGGCAGATTGGCTTCACCACTGTGAACCGTGATACCGAGTCCCGCCTTTGCGGCCAAATGAAAAAAGGGAGCAAAGGGTTTTGAATCAAAACCTTCTTCATTGTCAGCGAGATCGAGACCTACAAAGCTGTCTTTGTTTTCGATGGCAAATTGAGTGACAAGTTCAGCTTCTTTGACGGGTAAAATTCTTTGGATAATACAAATCAAGCCAACGGCCATGGGGAGTTCTTTCGTCGCTCGATTCATCCCTTTGAAAATGGCATCGTGAATGTTCTGGAACGACATGTCTTCATGGCCTTGGCGCACAAATGTGGGGGAGTAGCGCAATTCAAGAATACGGATTCCTTCGATATGAAAGGCGTCGAAACAGCACTCATATGTGATTCTCTCAAGAACTTCAGGAGAATTTAATAGGACCTGAGTGTCCAAAAACTTGTTAAGAACGGCGCCCAGGTTGGTCATGGGCTCTGTGATCAAAAAACGCTCGGCAAAAACCTGATCATTGGGGATCTTGATTCCGCTGTGCGGGGCAAGTTCTCGGAGAGTCGAGTGACGAAGGCTCAACTCGAGGTGGCGGTGAAGATCAACTTTTGGCATTTCTTGTATATTCATTTGCATCAGATTAGAGGCCGTGATCTCAAGGCTCAAGGGAGAAATAATAACACAATGAGTCAAACGGTATCCTGGACAGCTATAATTGGTAAATAGCTGGATTCTTACCTGAGAATTGTCTATTAAAAATCTGCAATTCTGAATGATCCGGTGGTGTGTCCCTGTTTCACTGATATTTATTTTAATTTAAAACCAAAGGCGAATTCATGTCTCAATCGAAGTTGACTCCCATTCCTCTCAAGAACCTTCTGGCTCCAACTCCACAAGGAACTCCTCAATGGCCACTTCAAATCAGCCTTAAAAATGGCGAAAAAGTCGAAATGGTAGATCCCCGGTCAACCCGTGCCCTGGTTTCACTGATGGACATGCAGGCTGTGTTGGGAGGAGCCGCCAGCCATTTTGGCGGGCCATCGGCTTTCGCAGAATTGATGGGGGCCGTTTATGGTCTTGTTTTTCATCGCTCTCGAAAATCTGGGGTACCGTGGCATGAAGTGGCCCACATCATCAATGATGCGGGACACTGTGAGAATGGGATTTATGCTCTCAAGGCCAACTATCATTTTGCAGACCTCAATCTAACTAAACTCAAGGGATTTCGCTCGATCGAGAGCAAGTTAACAGGTCACGGAGAGTCTCATCTCTTTCCGGAGGGAGTTTATCTTTCGAACGGCCCTCTGGGGTCCAGTCTTCCTCAGGCGCAAGGCTTGGCCTATGCTGATTGTCTGGCAGAAAAGAGACGCTTAACTTTTGCTGCAATATCCGATGGTGCTTGCATGGAGGGCGAGGCGCGCGAGGCTTTGGCCGCGATCCCGGGACTAGCGAAAATTGGAAAAATGGCCCCCTTTATTTTGGTGATCAGCGACAATAACACAAAACTGACGGGTCGAATTGATGCAGATTCTTTTAGCATGCAGCCGACTTTTGATTCGCTGGACGACTTGGGCTGGAAGGTCCTTCGCTTAACAGATCCTCACAATCTTCAGAATTGTGTGAGTCTCCTCGAAGAAGCCATGCAAACAGCAGAGAGTGATCCTCGGCAGCCGATTGCGATCATCGCCAAGACAATCAAGGGCTATGGAGTCAAAAAAGTGGAGGAGAGCTCCAGCGGCGGACATGGGTTTCCTTTAACGGAGGCGAAGGATCTGAAAGCCTTCATTGAGGAGATTTACAGTGGAGCCAAAGTTCCGGAGGAATTTTTAGAATGGGCCCAGGAAATGGTCCAGCAACAACAGCAGCAAAAAGATAAAAAAGCTGCAGTTTCCAATTCATCCCCCGCTCCAGTTGTTCCGAGCGAAAAAATTCAAAAAGGTGTCAGTCAAGCTCTCATCAAGAAACGAAAAGAAGGTCTTCCTCTTTTTTCAATTTCTTCGGATCTTGCCGGATCAACAGGGGTTCGTGACTTTCAGAAGGCCTTTCCAGAGTGCACTCAAGATGTGGGGGTTGCCGAGTCCAATATGATCAGCATGGCCGCCGGTCTCTCAAAGGAAGGCTTTATTCCGGTTGTCGACACCTTTGCGCAATTCGGTGTCACAAAGGGAGCTTTGCCATTGACGATGGCCTCTTTGTCCCAGGCTCCCGTCATTGCCTTTTTTTCTCATACGGGCTTTCAGGATGCCGCTGATGGAGCTTCCCATCAGGCCTTGAGTTGGCTTTCGATGACAGCTTCAATTCCTGATGTGGAGTGCTATGCGCTGACCTGCAGTGATGAGGCCGAGGCCTTGGTCACTCAGGCTATCGACCGCTTTGTGACTATGAGAAGGGCTGGAGAAGTTCCGCCATCGACTCTCTTCTTTTTGGGACGCGAAAACTTTCCGTTGAACTATGGCTTGGAGCCCACTTCGTATCGTTTGGGACAGGGGCAACTGATTTATGAAAGCGAAAAAACAGCGGGGTCAAAAAAAGTGGTTACAATTTGTGCGGGAGGTTCTTTGCTTTCTCAGGCCCTGAAGGCGGCCAAAGAGCTCGAGGCACTGGGAATCAGGAGCTCGGTGGTGAATCCCTCTTGCTTGAATAAGCCGGACCTCGCTTTGTTTGCAGATTGTCTTCGTTTGAGTGAAGGACGCTTGATTACAGTTGAAGATCATCAATTGGTAGGAGGCATGGGGGCTATTCTAGTCCAATCTCTCCTTTTGCGAGGAATTGATTTGAAACTCAAATCAATCGGAGTTCAAGGTGGTTTTGGACAGAGTGGATATCAGGCCGGTCAACTTTATCAGAAGCACGGAATGGACGCGAAGGCGATCGTGCAAGCGGCCCTGGAAATTTGATGAAGTCACAGGGCCGGACATTATTTATCCATACGGCCAATCTGGGTGATGTTGTTTCTGCGGCGTCTGTGGTCACGGGGGCGGCCCTTCAGGGTCCCGTTGATATTTTCTTAAGAAAAGCTTTTCGTGGACTTTTTATCGGAGAGCACAATATCACAGAGGTCGACGAAACAAGCTTGGCTTCTCAATATGAAAGGGTGATTGATCTTGATTCCTCGTCGGTGAGCCGAGCTTTGGTAAAAAAAATTAAGTCGAGAGAAAAAATTGGCCGATATCAAAATTGGATTCGGCGCTTGAAGTATTCAAACATTTATACGAGACAGTTTTCAAAGAATTCTTATGGTCATATTGTGAAAGACTATCGTCCCATTGTTCAACATTTGGGTTGCGATCCAAACAAAAACCCAAGTCTCTCTGCAATTCCTTTGAACACAGAATTGAACGAGTGGTTTGTTCACCATGGGAAGGATCGAACCGGGATGGTGGTCGTTCATGTCGAAGCCTCAAATCCGATTCGGTCTTTGCCTGAATCTCTGGTCTTAGAAATTATTGCGGGTCTAACAAAGAAAAATAGATGGGTGTTGCTGTTAGGGACCTCCACTATCGCTCTTGAGGCGCTCAAAAAAAAGGCGGACGGCAAGGCCGCCTATCTTCCGTTTAGCATTTTTGAGTTGAAGGCAATATTGCCCAAGGCGGAGTTATTTATCGGCCCTGATAGTGGTCCTATGCATTTGGCGGCTGCTTTGGGAGTCCCTTGTCTGGGAGTCTATGGGCCTACGTTAGCGAAGGAATATGCGCCATTGAGCTTGAGCCTTGGCTTGGGTTTGGGAGTCAGGTCAGTTG
Source organism: Bdellovibrionales bacterium (assembly GCA_016716765.1). Lineage (NCBI taxonomy): Bacteria > Pseudomonadati > Bdellovibrionota > Bdellovibrionia > Bdellovibrionales > Bdellovibrionales bacterium. Next base: position 617,700 of record JADJVA010000025.1, read on the forward strand.
AGCGCGAGTTTTCTTGCCGGCCATGTAACCAAAATCGCTCGTGCCCCTTCGACAGGAAATGTTTGAACGTGATCAGAGCCGAAGAAGTCCTAGACCTGGCAGAACAGCTCGCCTGTCCCTCTAAGGCTTAGCTTTTATTTGAGGTCGTTTTTTCTTTCTTTGAAGAAAAAGAATCAGATACATCTTGTGAATAATCTGAACCTTGGTTTTCTTCGACTTGATGTTTTTTAATGGATTGAGTGACGTCAATTTCTGGCTCCTCAGAAAGAGCTTTCTTAAAATTGCGAACACCTTCACCCAAGGATTTACCGATTTTTGGAATCTTATTTGGCCCAAAAAGAACCACGAGAATAAGAACAATAATGAGTATGTGCAGAAATGAAAAACCCATAAAAAAATTCCTTCTTTAATTTTGTTTCGAGGCAGATAGATTTAAAGTTCCTGGGGCTTTCGCTCGGTTCGCCTTCGGTTGCTTCGCCATCTGTTTCTTCGACTTTTAATTTGTGCTTCACCTATTTTATCCCGTGATTTTTCGAAGTTTTGGGCCCAGTAAAGCCAATCCTCCCCTGATAGCGAGTATTCTCGGGAAGAAAACTGAAGCGCCAGGTGGAAGGCCTCGGTTTGCAGAACGGCCATTTGGCGGCGTTCGCCACGGCGCTCAAAATCCGCCCTTTTTCGAAGAATAGACTGCATGTGAAGGGCTTTTGCAACCATGCCTTGTTCTTGCTTAAACATGCCGACCTCGCCACGCATGAGACTGATCATATCAGGATTTTCAAGGATTTGGTTGGTACTGATTGTTCGATTTGGATCTGGGTTAATTGTGGCTCGGTAATAAGCTTGGACAAGGGCTCCAAATAACTGAACAGGATCAGATTGGTCGATTGGCTTATCATGTATGTGACTCAGGTAATGACAAAAAAGATCGGCACTTTCTTTGTGAGAAAAGACTTCGTGTAAGTGAGGAGACATATACTTGAGAACTCCAAGGTCGTAAGATTCCAAGAAGGGCTGCGCGGGGTCAGCGATGCGAAGGTATTTTAGAATCTCTTCACGACGACGAGGGAGAGCGGTGTCTGCCAAAGAGGCCGCATTGGCTTGAATGGCTTCACGCACTTCAGGGTCAATGTTAAATCTTATGAGATGAGCGAGGCGAATCCCCCTGAGAATTCTTATTGGATCTTCTTTAAATCTACGATTTGGCTCTCCAATCGTTCGAATTGTCTGGTTTTTAAGGTCGCCGAGGCCACCACAAAAATCCAGCAATTTATTGCTGATGGGATCGTACATGAGTCCATTGATTGTGAAGTCCCGACGATTGGCATCTTCTTCGGGGGATCCAAAAAGATTGTCGCCACTTTCAATATGATCGGGAAGGACTTCATCTGTTTTTAAATCTCGGCGGAATGTGGCCACTTCAAATTGTTGATCCCCTCTTTTGACGAGGACCAACCGAAAACGTTTGCCTATGATAAACGCATTGCGAATCTGGCGTCTCACATCACCAGGCCGAGCATCTGTGGCTATGTCATAGTCCTTCGGTTGCTTGTTCAGAAGCAAATCTCGGACGCAACCACCCACCAGATAGGTGGTAAACCCCCGGTCTTGGAGCAATCTGACAATATCTAGGGCCTCAGGATCAATCCACTCTTGATGCAAACAAGGCTTTTGAGTAACTTCCATCGGTGGCCATAATGACGCGACTTGCACGATGGGTCAAACAGGAAGGAAAGGATATGGGTCATTTAGCAAATTTCCATCATCGAATTTCGGGGCCCGATTCCGCACCCAAACTCGTATTTTTGCACGGTTTGATGGGATCTGCCGCCAATTGGAGAAAAATCGTTCCGGCCTTTGAGGATCAATACAATATTTTAGTTTTTGACCAAAGAGGCCATGGGAAATCCTTTCATCCTGATTTTGGATTTTCTCCTGAGGCCTACTCGAGATTTACAATTGATCCTTGATGAATTGGGATGGAAGGAAGGAATTTATCTGGTGGGCCATTCTTTGGGTGGAAGAAATGCTCTCCAATTTGCCCACTCTTTTGCGAGTCGCGTTAAAAAACTAGTTATCGAAGACATTGGCCCCGATTCCCCTCCAGAAGCAGTCGAAAAGATTGAGTTTTACTTGAATTCGATTCCCACCCCGTTTCAGGACAAGAAAGCGGCCAAGGTCTTTTTTGATCATGAGTTTCCTCAGATCATAGGGAAGGGGAAAAAGGGAGAGGTGCTTTCTCAGTACTTTTACACAAATATTGAAGCACAACAGGACGGGACGGCTGACTGGCGCTTTTCGAGAAAAGCCATTCTGGGGAGTGTCAAGGAAGGGAGAGCCTATGAGAGGTGGGATCAGGTTCGGAACTTGCGAACTCCGACCCTCTGGATTCGAGGGAGTCAGAGCGAGGACCTTTCCAGAGGGACCTTCCAACGTGTATTGGAAAGCAGTTCTTTTATCAGAGGGGTGGAAATAGTTGGAGCAGGACATTGGGTTCATTTTGACCAACCAGCTCTGTTTATTCAGGCTCTCAAGGATTTTTTTATTCAAGATAAATCCACTTGAATATGCCATGTGCTTTGACAAATACCATGACCTTCGTATACTAGTGCCACATAAACATTGACGATATGAGTCAGAGACGAGGAAGTCCTGTTAGTGAAATTTTCAGAATTAGATCTTCATCCGACCCTTGTGGCGGCGATTCAAAAGCAAAATTATATCGAATGCACTCCTGTTCAGGAACTGGCAATCCCGGTTATCACTGAAGGCAAGGATGTTGCGGGTCTGGCTCAGACCGGCACAGGCAAGACCGCTGCCTTCGTGTTACCCTTGATGGAGCGAATTCTGCGAGCGCGTGATATTGAAAATGCCGGCAAGGCTCTTCATGGAGACGAGGCCGTTGAGGCACAGATCCGCTCCGAATTGGGTGCAGCAGGCAAGCCGGCGGAACCAAATAAAAGCGAGGCCGAAAGCAACGGTGAATCGCCTATATTGCCAATCGAAAAGAGGGCTTTTGTTGATTGGCAAAAAACAAACTATGTGTTGGTCCTGGTTCCGACCCGTGAATTGGCCGAGCAAGTTTATGAAACCGTGCAATTATTTGGTTCTGAAGCGGGTCTGCGAGGTACGGCCATCTATGGTGGCATGGCCTACGACAAGCAAAAGAAGGCGATCAGCCACGGCGTTGAATTTGTGGTGGCAACACCTGGGCGACTGATAGACCTCTACAAAGAGCACGTCGTTGATTTGCGTCAAGTTCGAGCGGTGGTTTTTGATGAAGCTGATCGCATGTTTGATATGGGTTTCAAGGAAGACATGAAATATGTTTTGAATCGAATCCCAAGAGACCGCCAATTGTTGGTCTTCAGCGCGACTCTCAATTTTGATGTTCTCAACGTGTGTTATGAATTTGGTTCGGAGCCGGTAGAGATTAACGTCAGTAAAGATCAACCAAAGGCCGAGAACGTTGATGATGTTATCTTTCATGTTGGCTTGGAGGACAAACCCCGATTTCTTTTGTCTATTCTAAAGAAAGAAGTCCCTCGTCAGGCCATTGTGTTTAGCAATTTTAAGCGCAATGTAGAGAGGATCACTCAGTTTTTAAATCGCAATGGTATTCCGGCAGTTGGGATTTCAAGCTTGATGACTCAAGCTCAGCGAAATCGGGTGATGGCTCAATTTAAAAGCGATAACGAAAGAAATATTTTGGTGGCAACCGACCTTGCGGCGCGTGGCTTGGACGTTCTTGGGGTCGATATTGTCGTAAATTTCGATCTCCCAGATGATCCTGAAAACTATGTTCATCGGATTGGCCGAACGGGCCGGGCCGGGGCAAAGGGATTGGCGTTTAGTTTTGTTGGCGATCGAGACTTGGATGCCCTTCGTCGCATAGAGGATTATTTGGGCCACAAAGTTGAGATGGCCTGGCTTGATGATCAGTTTTTAGTTTCAGAATTTTCACCCTTTCCTTTAGAGAGAGAGTTGTCTCCTTATCCGCCACGAATGAAGCCATTTGATAGGAAGCCGTCGGGAGGTGGCCCGCGGGAGAGTCGAGGTCCTCGGCGTCCGGGTCGAGGCGGGGCCAAGCGGAAACTTGACGACAATCCAAATAGGAATGATGAGGGAAAAGATCGACAGGAAGGGGCTTCGCCACAAGGCCGCGGAAGGATGGGCAGTGAGGCACGGTCCGAAAGGGGAGAGGATAAGCACGGCTCCCGTGGTGGAAGAAGCCAACAGCGCCGACCTACAAGGTCTGTGGGAGCAAGCGCTGCTTATAGACCTCGAACTGAGGCGGAGTCGTCGTCTGCGACATCTTCCTCCTCTCTTGCTGCATCGGGAGGAACTGAGTCTCATCGTGATCGTTCAAGGGGGCGTCATGCTTCAGGCGGCAGAGAGCATACTCAGCAGGTGGGAGATCAGACAGGAGATGCTGCCGGCAGAAACAGTGGCTCTCGTCGACATCCCGGTGCTGACAAGCGCCGTCAGCAAAGCCAGGGGCAAGTTCAAGATCAAAGGCCAAATCAGCGCACTCAGCAAGGCAGGGGATCTCATGGTGCTAGCAGTCCCCGCAAGGGTCACGGGCAACAAGGGCGAGGAGCAAGCGCACCGGCCCGTCGGGCCACAAATCAGCAAGTTGTGGCAAAAGATTCTCTTGGGAAAAAGGTGTCTGGTTTCTTCAAAAAGATATTTGGCGGCTCTTGATTTCGTGGGATTCTCTATTTGTGACATAGCGACTATCCCATGCTCAAGTGGATAGAGTCTGTTCGCACTTTTCGGACACTGATATATCATATGATCACAAGATAAACAGAGCCGAATATCCAAGACCCCGCATCCATACAGAGTGCCACTTCATATATAAAATGGGAATATTGGTCCTTTTTTTGCAACCTTAAAGGGTCAATATGGGACATTTAGGATTTCTGTCAAAATGGGTTCGATTTTGTGCATTAGGGGTAAGTATTGCATTCGTTACCATCCTAGTCGGAAATGGTTGTGGCTCAGGATTTAACTCAAAGATGTTTGGCGAGAAAATTAAAAATGACCGCAAAATTCAATGTGAAGATCGAAATGGCGAAGTTTCCTTATACGAAATGGCATCACTGACGCCCTATCAGTACGCATATACTCTTGAGGATCTTTTATCACGATCTCTTTCTGAGACTGAGTTGAATGAAATATTTCAAGCAGCTTCAAAGGCACCTCTTCCTACAGCTGAAAATGGTTTCGATAGCCATACTAAAGTATCCATCTCTGCTGACTTCGTTGAGTCTAAAATGGAGATCGCAAAAATTTTTTCAAGAATCCTGACGTTGCAAATAACTCGTGATTGCCTTGATGTGAATTGTGCAAAAGCAGCTTTGGACAAATTTCTTGAAAGAGCTCTTAATAAGATTTACTCTGAATCGCAGATTGCCTCAGTTAAAGTAAAATTGCTCGGTGTATTCTCGAGCTCAATTCTGCGCGATGCCGATATCAAACAGGCTACCGAAGACGCGCTTTGGGCTCTTTTTTCAGGCTTGAGTTTTCATATTAAGTTTCTCAATAATGATTCTCAGAACATCATGACCTCTCTAGAATTGGGAAAGAAACTCAGTTATTTTCTCTTGTCTTCTCTTCCGGATGATTTATTGGCCAAAGACATTCAGTCCGGGCGTATTCAAGATTCTGGGGTTCGAATTCAGCATGTGAGAAGAATACTGTCTAATCCCAATTATCTCAGGCGATTTAGTTTTCAATTTCTCTCGCAGTTTTTGGGATTCAAAGGAACTTATCAGGCGTCAAACGAAAGCAAATTCAATGATATAACTAAAAGGGATATCTATGATTCAGAAGTATTATTTTTTGAACATGTCTTTTCAAATAATCTACCAATTGGAGCTCTGATAGAGTGAGGAGTCGTATTTGCCAATGATTCTATTGCCGACAAATTTAATCTATCAGGGACGAGAGGTCAGACGCTTGTACCGGTCCAATCAAACGAATACACAGGGCTATTGACCCATCCTCTTATTTTTATGAAAACATTCAAAGAGAGTGAAAAAAAGCTCTACGTTGGTCGTGGATCATTAATTCAGCAGCGATTTATATGTCAAAAACTTCCAAACATATCTCAGTCCACGATCGAACAAATCGAGAAAATCGAGCAGGAGCTCAAAGATAAGGGCATTGGATCAGTCCGGGGCATGATTGAGTATCACCGCTCAAATCCTGCTTGTTTGAGCTGTCATCAGTATATAGACGGATTTGGGATTGCGTTGGAGAAATACAACGGCTTTGGGGGCTTTCGCGAGCATTATTCTGACGGCAATGCTGTTGATGCGAGCGGTGAACTCCTTGGGCAAACTTATGTTGATCACCGTGGGATGATGCAAATATTGCGAAATTCACTTGAGTTCAAAAGTTGCTTCGTTAGACAGGTTAATTCTTTCGCTAGTCAGATGGATTTTTATAAGAGCAGTAATTGTTTGGTCGCTGATGTGGTGGCTGGTGCGAGCGAAGAGATGCCCTTGAGAAATCTCATCGAGTCGCTTGTGTCTTCTCCACAGTTTGCAATGAAAAAACAATAATTGATATCGAGGGAGTGGACCTGATGAATAAGATGGGCAGAAGAACTTTCATAAGGGGTATTGGTGCGACGCTGTGGCTTCCTTATTTGGAGTCGATTTCAGTCCTAGGTTCAACAGCTGCATATGGTCAATCTCTTGGAATGAGAAAGAGATTTGTTGCTATGGCTTGGCCGCAAGGAGCCGCAGGAGATAAGGGAAGCAAAGGCAATTGGCACTTCGATGTGGGTGGCTACCTGAGAACTCTTTCTGATATTCGTTCTAATCTGATTATCCCTCGAGGTTTTGGTGGCGGAGATGTTGCCGGAGGATACGATGGTTCAGATACAACACATGGAAATGGATATTCTATGTTGACCACTGGCTATTCTATCCGGAATAAACAGCTTCTTCTCAGCGCGCCACAAAATGCCAGGTCAATAGATCAATTGATAGCTGATAAAGTCAGGGCAGATAATTCTGGTGTTCCACTGCATTCTTTGGTTACCGGAGTCACTCTCGAAGACGGAGGTCTGGGCTTTGTGCATGGAGACAGTGGGAAAACGATTAGCTGGGCAAGTTCTACGAAACCTATTCTTCCTATAGTGAATATGAGGGCTATGTTTGATAAGATCTTCATCATCAGTAGCGAAGCAGCGGCTAACAGCCAGAAAGAAGTCGCTCGTAAAAAAAGCGTGTTGGATTTTGTAAAAAGTGATTTAAGTACGATCAAAGCGTCCGTAAATGCAGGTGACTCTATAAAACTTGATGAGTACCTTACGCAGATTCGTGAAATTGAAAAGTATATTGATAGCAACGTTGCAAAAACCTGTAGCGCACTTGGCAGCTTTGGGTCTGTCACGGCCAACTTGGCTGATATAAATAGTTGCAATATGTTTTTACGAAAATCTATAGATCTACATGTTATCGCGCATCAATGTGATTTGGTTCGAACCAGTACGATTACAATGGACACATCAGTCAGTAATATTGGAAGAGGAGATGCCGATTCTTATCATGTTCACACTGGTGCAGAGTGCGATAATAGATATCACAGCATTATACAAGGCCACGTCGATACGATTGGCTATGCTATTCGAAAATTCAAAGAAGCAGGCCTTCTCGATGAAACGATCATTTATGCGGGGAGTGACTGTGCTTTGGGGCACGTCAACGTCAATACTCCCATTTTGATTGCCGGTAGAGGGGCTGGGTTTAAGTGGGGACAGGAAGTGGGCAGCGTGAACTCTCTTCGGCCGATTTCGGATCTTTTGATCGATATGCTCAAAGCATACGGAATTAATAATCCCAACACGGGAAATGTTATCTCCTGGGATACGGTTAAGGTGGGCTATCCCTATCCTATCACTAGTGAAAAATCAACTCCATCAGGAAATTCGGGCATTCTTTCTTAGAATCGCCTTAAATATCGAAGGGTTCACAGACAAATCTTTCTAACTATCCCAGCGGAAGTTGGAAATTATTTCGTTGCAGGTTGAGAGTGCGCTCTTGAATGATTCGCGGTGGTCTCGACAGGTGAGAATCACTGCGGTCTTGTTTTTCAAAAAAACAACTTGTCTCAGTTGTCTGGAAGTTTGGCGATTGATCATGTCGAGCAAAAAAGCCCGTTGGCTGTTGATACGGATTGGTTTTGAATTGAGAATATCAAAGCCGAAGCGTGGGTAGTCTTTCAACCATTGTTTGACATAATTTTTTAGTGACTGCTTGATTTGGAGGTCGTCGACGCGAATGGTAAGACCTGCTTGAACTCCCTTATGAGTCGTTTTGGAGCGGTAGAGAGCTGCAATGTTAGGATTATCAGGAGGGGAAGCAGAATGAATCCAATCTGTTTTTTCGGCATGGATCGAGAAGCCACGCTCAGAAATAAATTTTCCTATTTGGTTCGAAATAACAAAGGAGCTGGAAGTGACTGGGATGGGTGCCGCCAGAGCGGAACGGCCTATCAAAAAACAAATTAAAAAAAGACATCTGCATCGCCATAGGCTCATATGCTGTAGGATAAATCACTGACCTGAGGTTGGGCAAGTCGAGGGTGGACGAAAATCCATGAGATAAAGCTGTTTTGTTCCTGTCCTGGTGCTTGAAAAGACAATTGATTTGCCGTCAGGACTAAACGCGGGGAGGGAATCGTCTCCAAGGGAGTAGGTTAAGCGTTGTCTGCAAGATCCGTCCCCATTGATTGAATAAAGTTCAAAATTATTTTCATCTTCTGCGTTGGAGGAAAATACAATTTTTTGTCCGTCAGGATGCCACATGGGGGACAAATGGACTCCAGCTCCTTCCGTCAAAGCGAATTCTTCACCCTTCTGTATATCTAAGCTGATGAGTTGAGAAGATTTCATGTCGGGGGCATATCTGACAAAGACAATCCTGTGACCTGAGGGGTGAAACTGCCCTTCCGCTTCAATAAAATTCTGCTTGGAAAGAGTCCGCACCGATTTTCCATCGATACTCATAAGGTGGAGCTTGGCCTGACCACTGCGCAGAGATGTAAACAAAATGCTCGGGTGAGACGGGTGATAGCTGCCCTCAGAATCATATTTTTTTGAGGTTGTAAGACGCTCAATCTGATTTCCAAAATTTGTACTTCGATAGATTTCAAGGGGAGCATTAAACAGGGGAATAAAAGAGCGAGAAGCCAAACTCGACTCCACTGTCTTGGTGGAGTGAGGGGAGCTCAGTTCAGACAAAGATTTTTGAATAAACACGGGGTCTTCTTTGATTTCATCCGTTGTGCTGGCGTAAAGAATGTATTTGCCAGACGAATCAAATCGAGGACTGGCGTTATCTCCATCATGAAAAGTGACGCGTCGTTGACGAGAGAGAGATAAGCTTAATTCATAAACCTGGCTCTGGGAATGACCGATTCGCTTTTTACTGAGAAAAATGATCTTTCTTCCGTCGGGCGAAAAAGATCCATTCCAACTCTCTCCTTCTGTCGTCAATTGCTGTGCGGACGAGGGCTGGTAGCTCGAAGGTGGTCGCGGTTGGCTCTGGTTTGTCTCTGACGGGGACAATTGACCAGAATTCGGAGGGATGACTTGCTGTGAATTTTTTTTTGGCAAGTTTTGGCAAGAAAACAAAATGAAGAAAGTAGAAAGTAAAAACCAAATTCCAGTCTGTTGATATAAGCGCAAAATTTTATCCCCGAATCTCACGATTTCATTTACCAATCTTTATCGGACGCATCGAGCGTTTTTTTAATTAAAGAAGAAGGATTCCATTCGGCTAGCTTTTGAATTGAGACCCATTCTCCATCTGAAGGTCTTGCCATTCCCTTTTGCAATCGAGGTAAGACAAAGATATCGTGGTGGGTGATGCTGTGTCGGAACATGAAGCGCTCTGGTTTGCTATTACGCTTTTTGGCTGGTCCGGGAAAGATCCATTGATTTTTTAAAAATGGGAGCTGTCCTTGGTTGATGACCATTTGTACTTTCTCGTTGGAAACCCAAAGTTTCGGTTGCCAGTACCAAATTTCGCGGGAGCGCTGCGGTCTCTTTCGAGGAAATTTGAGTTGGGTCTCGGATTTGAATGACTTGCACCCGGAAATCAGAGGACAAACGCGGCAAAAGGTCTGGCTTGGGGTGCAGATTGCAGATCCGAGGTCCATTAGCGCTTGGTTCATGTCTCCTGGTGGATGATCCAAAACGACTTTATCAGCCCAGGCCTGGTATTTCTTTCGATCTTGCAGTTTCCACCATTCAAGGTCGGCCGCATGAAATCTGCTGAGGACCCGAATGACGTTGCCATCTACGACTCCCACAGGTTCGCCAAAAGCGATACTACTCACAGCCCGCGCAGTGTATGGTCCAAATCCGGGAAGTTTGAGCAATTCTTGATGAGTTTTTGGAAATCGCCCGAGTTCGACGAGAGTCTGGGCAGCTTGGTGCAAGTTGCGCGCGCGCGAGTAGTAGCCTAGGCCAGCCCAAGCAGCGAGCACTTCAGTTTGTGACGCTCTGGCTAGGAATTCTATGCTGGGAAACAATGTCAGAAATTTCTCATAGTAGGGCAAAACAGCTTCAACGGTCGTTTGCTGCAGCATGGTTTCGCTGAGCCAGATAAGATAAGGGTCAGACGTCTTCCTCCAGGGGAGAGGACGATGGTTCTTCTGATACCAAGTCCAAAGAGAGTGACGATTCCTTTTATCCAATGAAATATTGCCCTGTGTTTCAATCTGTTGTGCAAGTGTTCTTGCTGTCATACGATAGCTTTTGGAATTATTCAAAGGTCTCCGTGATTTGGCAAACGAACTTAATTGTGGGAAAATGAAAAAATGCATTTTCTTAAGAGAATTTTGATTTTTCTTGCTTTCGTGTTATTGATTCGGGGGCTCGCGGCAAAAGAAACTGATAAACACGGGGCCAAATGTAGCACGCGGGCTTTGTCGCGCCTTAATTGTGACCTCTCAAAGGGGACATATAAAGTTTCACTCACATTTGATCGCATTACGATTTCTAATGGGGTTTGGAAAAGCGTCCTAGATCTTCCCATCAAGGAGCCGGGAACTCGTTGGGAGAGGGTTGAGCTTCGTGAGTTGGGGGGGCATTGGTTAGTCGAATTTGAATTTTTGACTTCTGCCAAAGGTGAAGCCGAGATTCAAGATTTGGTTTGGATTGTCTATGAACTAAATGGAGTTGAATGGACCGGAAGGATTCGTGAGGTTGTGCAAAAGCGAAGGCCAAAATTGGAAAAGCAGAATATGCAAAATGATAACAGGGAATCATTTGGACTCGGAAAAACAAAAGATGGTTCCATCGAGTGGTGGGTAGGTCGCCAAAGGGGAGTATTTTAGCTATGGATTTTAAACCGATGAGTGGACGGGAACAACCACGATTCTCTGGAATTAAGACGTTTTTTAGGTTGCCAGTTGTTTCTCCTTCCGAAGATTTTGATGTGGCGATGGTGGGAGTTCCATATGACGGCGGCGTGTCATATAGGCCAGGAAGTCGATTTGCTCCAGCGCGCATTCGGGAGGCGTCCTCATTGGGAAGGGGATTTAATTGGTCTCGGTCGCTCAATGTGTTTGATCGACTGCGCGTTGCTGATGTCGGAGATTGCCCAACCGTGCCCATCGACCAAAAGCAGACCTATCATAAAATTGAAGATTATTTCAGGTCGTTGGTAGGAGGGAATAAGCGATTTATTGCGGTTGGAGGGGATCATTCAATCACATTGCCTCTACTTAGAGTTGTGCGAAGGAGTGCGGGTGAAAAGATAGCTCTGATTCATTTTGATGCTCACTTGGATACTTATCCCGCAGCCTGGGATTGCGAGTACCACCATGGCTCTTTTCTCCGTCACGCTATCGAAGAGGGTCTCATCGATGTGAGCAAATCTTTGCATTTAGGAATTCGAGGCCCATTGGCCGGCGAAAGTGATCTTGGTTTTGTAACAAAGCATAAGATGAATATTGTCACTGTGGACGATATAAGGGGAGTGTCTCTCGATACCTTTTTGGGTCGGCTTCCAGTATTTGACTCATCTCCGACTTATATCAGTTTCGATATTGACTGTTTAGATCCTGCTTATGCCCCGGGGACAGGGACACCAGTGGTGGGTGGGCTGACTACGTATGAAACTCAGCGCATACTTCGGGCGCTAAAAATAAAAAGGCTTGTTGGGGCAGATTTAGTTGAAGTATCTCCGCAATACGATAGTTCTGAAATCACGTCCCTGGCTGGCGTGGACGTACTCTTTGAATGTCTTTGCTTGATGGCTGATCAGACCTAATTCTGTTTGTGAATCCAAAGAATTTGATTTTTCATGATCAATCCATCATCAAGCTGGTTCCAGGTTTTGGCAAAAACTCTTTGGCTTCTTTGGTTAGTGGCCGGGCCGTTTTGGGGTCTATTTTTGGTGCAGAATTTGTCACCAGGGATTTGAGCTCTAATGAATAGTTGTGTTTGAGCGACTTGCCCGATGAAATCATTTTTACGATGCCAATTGGTTTAGCGCTTTCATGGGTCCAGAAATCAACTGTTTGATCGCGGTCGATGATCCGATAGTGAGTGGCTTCTAAAGTTCCGGCAGGCACTGTGATCTTCTCGATCCCAATTTTGGATTGGCGTAATTCATCGGCAGATTCAAACATGAACGTCGAGATTTGAGCGCCGTCAAAGCCTTTTAGATATTCATCAGTCAATATGAATGGGTCTCCCCCAAGTTGAGGCATTAGAACATAGCCTTGTGACAAAGAGAGTTTTTTCCCGTTTGGTTGAACGTGAAAGCGTTGCCACATCTCAATTCCAGTAAAGGACTGATCTTTGAAATAGAATTCAAGGGCAACATCTGACGAAGTACGACCGGCAACAGTTATTGCAATTTGGGCAACTCCTGACGACAGTTTAAGGTCAAAGAGTGATCCTGAGCCAATTTTCAAATCTGGGATTTCAAAGGCGCTAGCTGGTTTAGCCGATAATATAAAGAAAAGGAGCAGAAGGGCGCGTAGTAATTTCATGTGAAATTTTCTATTCCTTCATCATTTTATCAAGCGCAAGATTTCGCTCTTCCATGAGCTTTTTAGCTGCCTCAAGCTCCTTCATGAGGCGCTTGTATTCTTCGGGACTGATCTGTGCTTCCTGTTGTGTTCTGGAGTTCTGGATCGGTGACTCAGCCATTTCAGAAACAGGCTGGTTGCCTAAGTCAGATTTCTTAAGTTGGGCGCTGGCGGAGGTGTTCCAAAATGAGACAAGGCAAATAGCGAGCATTGCGGTGCTCTTGGTTTTTGTGTCTAACTGCCAATAGAAAAATCGAACAAACTTCATTGCGATCGTATTTATCATAATTAATTTGTCGGAAGAAACAGTCCATTTTTTGAGACTCATTATGAGACATCTGTCCAAAGTTTTTAGACAGCTGTTTGAAATCGAGTCAGTCATAATCATGTAACTTCCTGAATTCAAAGTGTTTCAATTTGGCTATCCTGTTGCATTTGGTAGCTAGGGGAACAGGGAGGGATTCATTTTGAGTAAATTAAGTTTAATCAGTTCTTTTAGAAGATTAAGTCTGTCTGTGAACTTATTTTTTATGGCTATATCTGGCTGCGGGAAATTCGATGTAGCGCACCTAAATCTATCCGAAAACGGTTCTCGCGGTACTGTTTTGGCAAGATTTTTTCAAGACCAGAACATCTATGAAAAAGAATTGCCCTTTAGAAATGTCGATGGATACGCTTTTTTTGAAGACGATATTATATTAGGTAGAATAGATAAACTGAGCGTGAAGCCACTTAATTTTGTTCTTCCTTCATCTGCAACGGGAGTTCTTGATTTTGCTGAGTTTAGTGGAATACAGTCCTTCGCCTTTGCCATTGAGGGAGGAAGGCTGTGGACCAAGGGAATTGTACCTTACGTGATTACATCAGCAGTTTCTCCAGCAGCTGATAGTCTTAAGTCCGCCATGCAAGCGATTACAAGCAATACTGGAATTAAGTTCGTGGAAAGAACAAATGAGACGGATTACCTGGAATTTGTGAAATCAGATCAAGCAAACACTTGTGGATCTTATGTTGGTCGGCAGGGCGGCGCTCAATCGGTTTTTGTACAGGCTGGAGCGGGAGGCTGTGGGCTGGCAGCGAACGTTCACGAACTTCTCCACGCCATTGGTTTGTGGCACGAGCAATCGCGAACCGATCGTGACAATCACGTCGAAATCTTATACGACAACATCATACCAGAGTATAAGGACCAGTTTGATATTCTTCCTGGAGTTATCCTCGGCGCCTATGATTTCACATCTGTTATGCATTACGGGGTGAAGTTTTTCTCTAAAAACGGCAATGACACCATTCGCAGTCGCAATGGCCAAAAAATTGAACGAGTTGTGCCCATGAGCGGTCTGGACGCCTCTGGCGTGAAGGAGCTTTACAAGTCCGAATTGAGTAGCGGTGGCGGGGGCGGTCAGTGTGATCCAGCTGCAAAGGGAGCGAGCTGTGGTATCACCAATGGCACCGGACAAATGGAGGATCAAACTTGCAATGCATCCACTCAACAGTGGGTGGGCGGAGTTTGTCGAGTGAAGACATGCAACACGGGTTTTCAACCTGATTCGGCGAGAGCGGCTTGCGTTCAATCTGGAAGTAATAACGAAGCCCCGCGCGGGAATGTCGATGGATTTATTGGAGACGGCGTTTTATATGGCTGGACCTATGATCCGAACAGTTCCGGGACAAATATTGACGTCCATTATTACATTGACGGTGCTTTCGCAGGTGCTAGCAAGGCTGACAAACCTCGAAGTGATGTGAACACCGCATTTGGTATTGCCGGCAATCATGGCTTTGAATTCAGAGTGCCAGACAGCTATCGAAACAATCAGCAGCACACGATCAGAGCCTACGGAATCGATCTTCAGGGTCAGACAAATCCAGAGCTCGGAGCAAAAACTTTCACTTTGGGCACTGGCAACATTGCGTGTAACAACGCAAATAAAGGGGGCAGTTGCAACATCTCCAACGGAACAGGACAGATGGAAGGTCAAACTTGCGATGGCACAACCGGCAATTGGGTGGGTGGTGCTTGTCGAGTGAAGACCTGCAATACTGGATTTGAGCCCAATTCGGCGAGAACCGCCTGCGTTGCAAGTCAAGCTCAAAACGAGGCGCCTCGTGGCAACGTCGATGTGTTGACGGCAGATGGCGTGTTGAAGGGCTGGAGCTACGATCCGAACAGTTCAGCCGCAAATATTGACGTCCATTACTACATCGACGGTGCTTTTGCAGGGTCCAGCAGGGCTGATAGACCTCGAGGTGATGTGAACACTGCCTTTGGGATTGCTGGCGATCATGGTTTCGAATTTAGAGTGCCAGACAGTTATCGAAACAATCAGCAGCACACGATCAGAGCCTACGGAATCGATCTTCAGGGTCAGACCAACCCAGATCTTGGATCGAAGTCTTTTACCCTGGGCAGCGGCACTCCAGCCGTCACTGGTCTCTCCTTTGTCAGTGGAAGCTACAGTGTGGGAGTTACCGGATCTGCCTCAAATCTTCCGGACACGACGATGTGGTGTTTGACTCCTGGTTCTGGTTCCTGCACTCCCAATCTTTCGCGCATGCAAGATTGGGCGGCGACGGGCTCAACAGGCAACAACCGGTTTAATTGGAAATATGAGATTCGGCCTTACCAAGTGGGCTGGTGTCCTGGGACTTTTACGGCGGTTGTGCAAGCTCCGGGTGAAACGGCACTGAGAGCCTCCTTCACAATTGGGTACCCAGATACTTCTGTCTCGAACGGTGGATTGAGAGTGAACAATGTGCCACCTCCTTCGGTCGGTGTATTGAAGGGTTGTTTTGAATATTATGAGGAAGGTGGACCGAATGGTAAAGGAACATGCGGTACCCCTGGCGTCGGCAAGACAGCAATCATTAATAGTGGATGGTCTTACAATGAGAGCGATCACTCCGCCACATTCAATGGAAATTCGAGTGTTTTCGGAGGTCGTCATGGGACTATATTCTTCACTTTCGAATACAACTGCGGACTTACGCAGACAGTTTCGGGTAGTTTCTAGTAGCTTTTGATTTGCGTTGGTGTTTTATCTGAATTGGGATTTTAAGGCCGAATCAGTTTTTCAACTCATTTGGCTTTAAAGTGCTATCGACAAAAAAAGCGCCATTTAAACCCAAGGATCTTTGAACCTCTCTGCTCGGGAGTCTCGCCAAGGAGAATCTAAATTTTAATACAGCGGCTGGCCCGCAAGCCATCGGTGAATCTGTTGTGTCCAAAAGACACAGGGAGCTGGCTGAAGCAAATCTCAGGATTTCAGGATCGAGTTCGGCTTGGTGCAGTGCTCACAACGTGAGCGCTGCTGCCGGACGCATGTTTGAAGATCCTGGACTCCTGAGATTTGCTTCAGCCAGGCACCCTTGGAGTTTGGAACAACAATCAAGTGGGCCAGTTTAAATTTGTCAACGGAGACCCACAAGGCTTCGGGCTTTATCAAATGCATTTGGGAGACCACTCCGATCAGTCCCAGCACCCTGGGCAAAGTCGGCCCGTCCACCTCCTTTGCCACCCATTTCTTGGGAAATTTCCTTTAAAATAGTTCCGGCATTGATGGGACCTACCAAGTCTTTGGTTACCGATACCAGGATGGGGTGGTTCTGTTCTCCCTGACCCACAATGATAATGACGCCTGATTGAATTTGGTCGCGCAATTTATCTCCAATTTCGCTGAGAATTTTTCGGTCATCCAGCGGGATGTCCGCCAAAACAAGCTTTCCTGACTTTCCTTGATATTCAAACGGAATTGCGGCTGAAACGAAATCATCTAGATTGATTTGATTTCCTTTTAAATGAGCAATCTGCCTCTGAAGAGATTTGATTTCCAGTTTTTGTTTGTCGACCCAATCGTCTAATTTTTGTTGTGTTGAGATTTCTTCTTCCAGGTATTGGGTCCAGTTTTCGCTCAGCCCTGCCAGTTGACGTGCTTTCACGTTTTCACGCGTGTGTTTCAAGAGAAAGCGACTGGCCATCTGTCCCGTTATTGCCTCAATTCGGCGAACACCAGAGCTGACGCTTCCTTCTGAGACTATGATGAAGAGTCGGATGATGGCTGTGTTTTCAACATGAGTGCCTCCGCACAGTTCCATCGAAAAGTCTCCCATCTTCACAACTCTCACCTTATCGCCGTATTTTTCACCAAACAGAGCGACGGCACCTGAATTTTTGGCTTCGTCTGCCGTCATGACTGTTGTCGAAATATTTCTGGCAGAGCCTATTTCATCGTTAACAAGATTTTCAATATTGAGAAGCTCTGCTTCACTCAATGGCTTGTTGTGCGTAAAATCAAAACGGAGCCGTCCTGGTTGAACATGTGATCCGGCCTGGTTTACGTGACTTCCTAAAATTCGTTTTAAAGCCGCATGCAAGAGGTGGGTCGCTGAGTGATTAGAGGCGGTGTTCAAGCGCTCGGCGCTCAGAACAATTTGATGGACAAGATCTCCTTTATTGATAACACCGTCCACAACTTTAATGTGATGAAGGTGGATGTCGTTTAGTTTGGTTGTATCGAGAACCTCGGCTTGGCCGCCAGGCCCTACAATCCGACCCACGTCTCCGGCCTGACCGCCGCTCTCAGCGTAAAAACAAGTGGAGTCGCAGGCGATCGTGCCTAACTCATTGACCCGGAGATGGTTCTTTGTATCCTTGCCATCAGAAAGCAGGAGGACAGTCCCAGAAGCCTGAGTAACTCCTTGGTAGCCGACAAAATTTGTTGGTCCCATCTCACGAAGCAAGGCCTGAGTCTCCTTGATGCGATGGGCCTGGTCTCCACTCAAGCTGTGGCCTTTCCAGGAGGCTCTGGCTGTCTGCCGGGCGGCTTCCATCCTTCGCTCAAATTCGATTTCGTCAACTTGAATGCCACGTTCAGAGGCAATGAGGCGAGTGAGATCTGAAGGGAAACCAAAGGTATCATAAAGTTTAAAAACGAGATCTCCATCGAGAATCTTTTGTCCGCGACTGATAAGATTCTGAATCGCCTGATCGAGTAAGTGAGTCCCTTGAGACAGAGTGTTGAGAAATCGGGATTCTTCGTCATTCATGGTTGGTAGAATCAATTTTTTCTGAGCAGAAAGGTCAGGATAGATGTCGCCCATTTGACTGATCACCTGCTCGATCACCGGGACCATGAGACTTTCCTTCTCAGTTAACTTTTGGGCAAATCGAATACCTCGACGAAGAATTCTTCTCAGAACGTAACCCCGTCCTTCATTGGAAGGCAAAACGCCGTCGGAAATCAAAAAGGCGGCGGCTCGAGCGTGGTCAGCAACGACCCGAAAGGCGACATTGATTGCTTCTAAGCCAGGTTTGTCCTTGTCTCTGATATTTTTCATCGATTTTAAATATTCGTGCCCTGAAATTTTCATGGCCACAGCGATAAGATCCTGAAAAGCGTCAGTATGGTAGTTACTGATTTCGCCTTGGAGAATCATCGCCAGCCTTTCGAGGCCGGCTCCTGTGTCAATTGAGGGATTGGGTAATGGTGTCTGAACGCCATTTTCGCTTTCGTTGAATTGCATGAATACGAGGTTCCAAAACTCTACAAATCTGTCACCATCACCTCCCATTACATTCTGAAGGGGATCTCCGCCTACTTCAGGACCCAGGTCATAGAAAATTTCAGAACAGGGCCCACAGGGGCCGCTATTTCCCATTCTCCAGAAATTGTCCTTTTCAGAAAACCGATAAATGCGATCTTTAGGGACTCCCTCTTGTTGTTGCCAGATCTGAGCGGCTTCATCGTCCTTTTCGAATACTGAAACATAGAGTCGATCCTTGGGGAGACCAAATTCTTTAGTGACCAAATCCCATGCATAGTGGATTGCTTCCTTTTTGAAATAATCTCCGAAAGAAAAGTTACCTAACATTTCAAAAAAAGTGTGATGACGGGCGGTTTGGCCCACATTTTCTAGGTCATTGTGTTTTCCTCCAGCGCGAACACATTTTTGCGAGGAGACAGCGCGCTTATATTCGCGGGATTCAAGACCTAGAAAAACATTCTTAAATTGGTTCATCCCTGCATTAGTGAACAGAAGCGTGGGATCATTTTCTGGAATCAAACGCGACGAGCTGACTGGTTGGTGGTGCTGCTTCTTAAAATAATTGATAAAGGTAGAACGGACTTCACGACTTTTCATAGAGCACTTCCCTAATAATGTAATCTTCAAAGCCTCGATGGGCCAAGAAGCGATAGGCACGTTGTTTTGTTTCAAAATCTATTTCGCTTCCAAATTTGCGCGCAAGAAGATTCCGGGCGTTGTTCATTTCTTGATCCTGATCGAAGGCCACCTGTGGAAGTCCTTTGCGTCGCAGGTAGTTCTGGATGTACAGTTGACCTTTCTTCTTACGACCAAGAATTTGCGCCACTTTCTCAGCAAGTTCGCTTTCTTTCAGAAGCCAACGATTGTTTTTTGCACATTCGATGGCCTTTTCAATGATTTCAAGCTGAAAATGGACGGCTAGCTTTTGTTTGAGTTCTTTTTCGCTGTGATCACGTTGGCTCAAAAGCTTAGCGAGTTTGGCCACCGCAAGGGCAAGGTTGTCCGAAGATTCAATTTTTTTATCCCTTGTCCTCGTCGTCACCTTCGGAATCTTCCTTCCCTTTTTGTTTCTGCCGTTTTTTAAATTCTGGTGGGGTTTCTATCTCCACCTCAGAAAGTCCGTGCCAGTCATCTGTGACTTTTTGATCGACCGTGCCCGATGTCCACTTTTTTCCGTCCAATGCGTCGACACCGCTGCAGCGCATGCGAAAATCCTCTGGGTTTGATGACAGCGCAAGAGCCTCCTCAAAGGTTATAATGTCAGATCCTAATAACCTCAAGAGGCTTTGATCATAGGATTGCATTCCCCAGGGAACCATTCCTTCCTCAATGGCGACGATGATGTTTTTGGTTTTATCTCGATCTTCAATCATTTCTCGAATGCGAGCGTTGTTGATCATTATCTCAACAGCCGGAACAAAACCAGATTTATCCTTTTTACGCGCCAGGCGTTGGCTGATAACGGCCTTGAGGACTCCTGCAAGCTGAAGTCTCACTTGGTGTTGATGATTGGCTTCAAAAGCTCCGATAATGCGGTTCACGGTCTCTCTTCCGTCCAAGGTATGAAGACTAGATAATACAAGATGACCTGTTTCAGCAGCTAACAGTGCGATTTCGATAGACTCTTTGTCGCGCATTTCGCCAATAAGAATCACATCCGGATCCTGACGGAGTGCTGCCCTGAGTGCGTTAGAATATCCAATAGCGTCAATGCCCAATTCGCGTTGGGTAATGATAGACTTTCGATCTCGGATGAGAAATTCAATCGGGTCTTCGATTGTCAGTATGTGTTTATTTTTTGTCCTATTGATGTGGTCTATCATGGCTGCCAAGGTCGATGATTTGCCAGATCCTGTCACACCCGTTACGAGAACAAGTCCTCTTTCATAGTTGGCAATTTGTTCAACGACCGGAGGAAGATTTAATTCCTGAAAAGAAGGGATGTTATGAGGAATATTTCGGATGACCATTCGAGTGGTCCCACGCTGCCTGAAGGCGTTTATACGAAAACGGCCAAGACCTGAAATCCCGTAACCGAAGTCGACTTCGTGCATTCTTTCGAAGGTATCTTTGGTTCTGGCATCCATGATTTTATTTGCCATAGCGTCAATTTCATCTCCGCTGAGTTGGGTTAGATCGCCCGCAAGTGGACGGAGAATCCCATGGCGACGAATAACCGGCATCAGTCCGGCCTTCAGATGGACGTCACTGGCTCCTTTTTTCATTGCCAATCGTAAAATTTCATCGAGTCCAATGTTCGCCATGATATATCTTTACCCTTCAATCAATTGAGAAATTCGGCAATTGTACGTTGAGATGGCCTTTTCTTTGAGTATAGAGTGAAGCTGACAAAAATCGAAGTCTGGTGCTGCCAAATATGTAACTCTTCCCACCTTCGTCTGTAAAAAGGACCGAACTTTCTTGTTTGACACGATATTAAATCGCTTCAATGATGGGCCACTTATGCAGGACCAAAAATCAGTTCCAAATTCGAAACATTGGGTTGTCTGGGTTGCCACAGTTGGAGGTTTGGGACGAGCACCAGTGGCTCCGGGAACAGTGGGAACTTTAGCAGCCGTGCCCTTGATTCCGCTCTTGGCTTTGGGCGGTGAATACTTTTATATGGCCAGCGTTGGTATTTTGGCCCTCATTGCTGTCATCGTTGCTCAGGTGTATGAGAATTTGTTCGGAACCTCGGACCCTCAGGAAGTCGTCATAGATGAAGTGGTGGGGTTTGCTGTGGCAATGACTTGGTTGCCCCTAACCTGGCAAAGTTTTGCGATCGGGTTTGTTCTGTTTCGCGCACTTGATGCCGTCAAACCATTTCCGATTTCGGTCTTGGATCAGAGAGTTAAAGGTGGTTTAGGAGTGGTGGCAGATGATTTACTAGCAGGAATAATGACCAATGTTGTTCTTCAGATTATCTACGTCAAAACAAGTTGGTTGGGTGTACAGTTGGTCTTATGAATAGAAAAGAGAACAGATGGCGCTCTGCGTCTGATTTTTCAGAAATTGAAATGCAGGTGAAGGAACTCAAGAATTGGTTTGAAAGCCATGGGAGAACTCTGGGCTTCGCTGAGAGTTGTACGGGAGGCCTGCTTTCGTCTTGGATCACCTCTCAAGCTGGAGTGTCCTCTTTTTTTAGAGGATCCATTGTGAGTTATTCGGGAAGAATTAAAGAAAAAGTGTTGGGCGTTCCGCGTCATATTCTTCAGTGTTTAGGTGAAGTGAATCTTCCTGTCGCCTTGTGCATGGCAAAAGGAGCTCGAAAGGTCTTGGAAGTAGATTGGGCTTTGAGTATTACAGGGGTGGCCGGTCCGACGGGCGGCACGAAAGAAAAGCCGTTGGGGTTTGTTTGCTTCGCTTTGTGCGGTCCGGGAATTGATAGGGTGGAGCAAAGATATTTCGATGGAAAAGAAAGAATGGAAGTTCAGTTTCAATCGGCTTCTTATGGATTGGAACTCTTGCTTACGACTTTGAATTGTGAGCCTAAACAAAAATAAGAGATAGGAGTTCTCCCCATGTCTAGTTTGCAAACAGGTAGTGACAAATCTAAGGCTCTTGAGCTGGCGATCAGTTCGATCGAAAAGCAGTTTGGCAAGGGCTCCATCATGAAACTTGGTGGTGACCGGAGTCTTTATGCTGACGTGCCTGTGTTTAGTACGGGTTCTTTGAGTCTTGATATTGCTTTAGGTATCGGTGGGTTACCTCGAGGACGTATCGTCGAGATTTATGGACCAGAATCTTCCGGCAAAACAACTTTGGCCCTTTCAACGATCGCTCAGGCCCAGAAAGCTGGGGGAACTGTGGCCTTTGTTGACGCTGAGCATGCTCTGGATGTTTCCTATGCTCGAAAATTAGGAGTGAAGGTTGAGGATATGCTGATTTCCCAACCCGATACGGGCGAACAGGCGCTTGAAATTGTCGAAACATTGGTGCGTTCAGGGGCTGTTGATGTTCTCGTCGTGGACTCGGTGGCCGCTTTGACTCCTCGTGCTGAAATCGAGGGTGAGATGGGTGATAGTCACATGGGTCTACAGGCTCGTCTCATGTCTCAAGCTTTGCGTAAGTTGACGGGGGCGATCAGCCGGAGTCAGACTCTGGTGATTTTTATTAACCAGATACGCATGAAGATAGGAGTTATGTTTGGTAATCCGGAGACAACAACGGGCGGCAATGCTTTGAAATTTTACGCTTCTGTTCGTCTTGATGTTCGTCGTATCGGTTCGATCAAGAACGGCGAGGATGTGACGGGTAACCGTACGGCCGTCAAAGTTGTAAAGAATAAAATGGCGCCGCCGTTTACAAAGGTAGAGTTTGATTTGATGTATGGCGAAGGAATATCTGAAGAAGGAGATCTTTTAGATTTGGCTGTGAAGAAGGAACTGATTGATAAGGCTGGTGCTTGGTACAGTTATAAAGGTGATCGATTGGGTCAGGGACGTGATGCAGCCAAGGTTTATTTGAAAGAGAATCAACCCCTCATGAAAGACCTTCGCCATCAACTGCTTGAAGCCTATGGCATCACCGGAACAAAGCCATCTAGCGAGACTCCTGTTTCTGCCGGAAACAAGATTATTGAGGCTGAGAACGGGATTGATGAAGAGAAATCCAAGTCACGTAAAAGGAAGTCTCAGGAGGACTCATTTTAGAATCTATTTTTCCGAGCCTATTTCTTTTTATGAAGTGGAATTGACTTGCATCCTTTAGGAGGTTTACTCCCCTTCTTAAGGGGCCAGTCAAAAGAGATCGTTGGTGGTTCTTCTTCAGAAAAAGCGGGGATGTCGGCCTCTGGATCTTGAAATGAAATAGAGATATGTTCGTTTTTAACTTCATACTCTATTTCTTCTGCCCCTGATACACATTCAAAGATAGGTTTTGAAGAAACGCCTGGATCAAAAATGCGCAAGACCCCCAGGCGGATTCCCCTGATCCAGCGAGTGAGAAGGAGGGGACTCGCAAAGCGAGCATCAGAGATCAAGACGAGTTCTCCCTTGCCATCTGCAAGACGGTCTTCTTTTTCAATGTATTCAAAGATGGTTTTTTCCTGCTGGTTTTCCAGGCTTTTGATAATTATCTTATCTTCACCTCGGTCGGAAAAGTAGCGTGCTTCGGAAGTCCAATGTCCCTTGTTAAATTTGATTTCACCGATTTTCTCAATGTCGTCTGCACTCTCTACGCCACTTGGTGAGCGCTCAGCTTTTTCAGATGCTTGGAGAGAAGAGGGATTTGCTCCAGCAAAATCTGATTTTGAATAGTTGTCTGCCGTGGCTTCTTTAAATTGAAGTTCACCAGACTGAGGGGGATCCTTTTCAGTAGAAGGAGAGGAACAACCTAAAAGTACAAAACAAGAGATGCAAATAAAAACAGATAATGATGACTCTAAGGAACGTTTTAGTTGAATATCCATAAAAAACTCCATCTACGATTTATCTTGCTCCACACATCGGCTTGTAGCCCTTTGATCGTATTCTGTTGCAGGCCTCTCTATCCATTTGAGATGCTCGGAAAATTTGCCGATTGGCCTTGCCGTAGAATCCACGATTCCCTCGAGCAACGTGGCTTAAACACTCGACAGGATCGCCCTTCCCCACTGACTGGCCGTCTTTAGTTAAGCGACCCTTGAGGCACATCATACACTTGTTGTTTGCTGCTGCATAGGCGGATGAAACTCCATGGTAGCGATAAAAC